>JBEGWF010000144.1:0-21971 GCA_041177965.1 Verrucomicrobiota bacterium
GGTGCGGCGACCAAGCTGGCCTTCGTCACCCAACCGTCTTCGATGGTGGCGGGAGCGACGATGAGTCCTGCAGTGATCGTCGAAGTGCTGGATGCATATGGAAATCGGGTGACCACCTCCACGGCCTCGATTGGGCTGGCTTGGGTCAACAATCCCGGCGGCGGAACCCTGAGTGCGGGATCGGCGATCGATGCGGTGTCGGGAGTGGCGGTTTACCGCTCGTTGTCGGTCGACAAGGCGGGTGTGGGTTACACCCTCTCGTCGACCAGCGGTTCCCTGACGAGCGCGACCTCGACGCCGTTCAATGTCAGCGTGGGCAACGCCAGTGCCCAATACTCCAAGCTCACTCCGGCGACGGTGGTCCTTCCGGGCGATGGCCAAAGCACCCAGGTGTTCAAGGTCGAGGCGAGCGACGCGTTCGGCAATCCTCTCCGAAGCGGCGGTGCCACCGTGGTCATCCGCCTGAAGTCCGGATCAGGCCAAGTGGGTGCAGTCACCGACCACGGGGATGGTTCCTACACGGCGACCCTCACCGCGCCCCTGTCCGCAGGGAATGCCGTGGTGGTGGCCTCGTTGGATGGAGCCCCGGTCCAGGGAGGCGGGACCAGTCAGACCGAGGTCCCGGTCCGCTACACCGATGTGGTGGCTCCTCTGATCTCCGGGCCGGGCGGTTCCACCGGGGCGACGGCTCTCCGGACGGTCGCGGAAAACACCCTGATGGTGCACTCGTTCACGGCGAATGAGTCCGTCACCTGGAGCCTCAACGGGGGCCGGGATGCCGGCAGGTTCAGCCTGAGCAGCGCCGGGCAACTGTCCTTCAAGACCGCGCCCGATTTCGAGGTTCCGGAGGATTCCGACCTGAACAACGTCCATGATGTCATCATCCGGGCCGTCGATGCGGTCGGGAACGCGACGGAGCAGGCGCTCTCGATCACGGTGTCCGATGTCAACGAAGCCCCCGATGGATTGGTGTTGAATGGAACCTCGGTGCCGGAGAACGCCGCCCCGGATGCCGTGGTGGGAACGCTCCAAGGTTCCGACCCGGATCGCGGCACGGTCTTCGGCTATCGGCTCGTTGCAGGCGCGCCCGACAACGCCCTGTTCAACCTCAGCGGCAATGTGCTGCGGGCCAGTCGGAGCCTCGATTACGAGACCCAACGCATCTACCTGGTGAAGGTCCGGGTGGATGACGGCAGCCTGTCGCTGGAGAAGGAATTGTTGGTGGCCGTCGAAGACCGGAACGAGGCACCGGTCGCGGCGTCCCCGATCCCGGGCAAGGCGTTGACGCTTCAACAGCCGGTCAGCTGGGTGCTTCCCAGTGGCGTGTTCACCGATGTGGATGCGGGCCAGTCCCTGTCGTATTCGGTTTCCGGTCTTCCTTCCGGTCTTCTGTTCCTGCCCCAGACCAGAATGTTCACCGGTACCCCTGTCGCGGTCGGAACCTACCGCGTGCAGGTGACGGCAACGGATGACGGAACGCCTGCTCTGTCGATCACCTCCGCACTGGAGATCACCGTGAATCGACCTTCGATCCAGCTCGGCCTCAATCCGTCCTACCTGATCATCGGCGATGAGGACGCGATCCTACCCTTGGCGATCGGGAACAACCAGCCGGTGTCCGTGTTCCTCGCAGACGGCTCCGCCCTTCCGTTGGATACGCTGGGAGCCCATAACCTGGTGGGTCGTGTGGTCTTCACGGGTCCGGCCCTGGATGCGGAGGGCAGACCGAAAGGATCGATGACCATCCTCAACGCGGGCGTTTGGACCGAGGTGCAACCGAGCGACCAAAGTCCCCTGGTGATACCGATCCAGGATTTCGCGAATGGCCGGGTGGCGTTCGTGCCGGCCGCCGACGACTACGGCCTCCGGTACGCCACATTGCCCTACCGGGCCGATCTATTGACGGCCGATGGCAATGTCCTGGTCGGTTCGGCGAGCGGGCTGATCTACCTGGCCATCCGGAATGTGAATGATGCCCCGCAGGCCTTGCCGGCTCCGGCGATTTCCCTGGCCTACCGTCAGGTCGTGCGACTGAGCCTGACGGAGCTGTTCGCGGATCGCGATCCCGAGGATCTCTCCCGACTGTCCTACGCGGTGGATTCCATCGGGGCGGATCTGGATGCGAGCCTTGCCGGCAACGAACTCCGCATCACGTCCTGGTCTTCGGAACCCTCCACCTCCGAGATTCGGATCAGCGCCACCGACCCCCAAGGTGCTTCGGTGCAGACGACGCTTTCGCTGAGGCACCGAGGAGAACCCACCCAATCCAATGCGACCCCGACGTTGGTGATCTGGACCGCGGACGAGTCCCGGCCGAACGGCCTTTTGCCTGCGGAAATGGTGTCGGGCAACGCTTCGATCCTCCTCCCCGAGAACCGGACCGTCGCCTTCGTGGCTCGCGGATCCGACCCGGATTCCGATCCGCTCTCCTACAGAATCGCCGGTCGCGATGCCGCCCTCTTCGTCGTGGATGCCGCAGGTCGGGTGAGTGCCCGCAGAGGATTCGATTTCGAGAGCCCGGTCGATGCCGCCAAGTCCGGGCGCTATCAGCTTGCCGTGGCCGTGGTGGACGGGCGCGGGGGCGAGGCGATCCAGCCGGTCGAAGTCCTGGTTTCCAATGTGGTCGAACCCGCGGAACTGCAACCGGGTAAGAGCCTGAATTGGTCCATCCCTGCCACCAAAGACGGCGGCACCCGTTCGTTCTCCATCACCGAATTCTTCAGGAATCCGGAGGGCGGTCCGGTCACCGCTTCGGTGGCGAATGCGGCCGAATTGGCCGCCTTGGGTGTCACCGCTTCGGTGAATGGGGACTTGGTTCGGGTCTCCCTGCCTTCGGGGTACTCCTCGGTGGCCAATCTCCAGTTGTTGGTCCAGGCCAACGGACTCGGCCAACAGATGGAGGTTCGCCTGTCGGCCGACTTCGACAGCGACGGTGTCGACAACTTCACCGAATCGTTCGCCGGTGACCTGAACGGGGACGGCATCAACGATGCGAAACAGAACAACGTCGCCTCGCTGCCGGCGCTGAACTCCGATCCGGGGGACCCCGCCTCCTACCTTTCCGTGTCCGCGACACGGAACGAGAATCCCTACGCCTCCGCTCTCCAGCAGAATGTCGCCGGTGGTGGCAGTCTCAGTGCCTCCCTCAAGATCAGCAGCGTCGAGGTGGGTGCCGTTTCGGCACAGGAGCGAGAATCGCTGAAGGCGAGCCTGGGCGGTTCGGCCGTGAACGATCTCAGAACCGATCTGGGCATGCTCGGGTTTTCGATCAGCCCGTTGGTGGAAACGTTGGGTGCGGTCTCTTCCGCCGATCAGACCTCGTTCGAGGCGACGGTCCGGGCGGCCTTCGCCGTTCGGCAGAATGTGGTCCGCGTCGTCCTTCCGGTCGGGAGCGTGGTGAACACCTTTGTGAAGACCGCCGGCGATGGAAGCCGTTATGAGTTCTTGAAGGAGCCCTTGACCGGCCCGAATGGGATGCCGCGGCGGGATCCGGATGGGAATCCCCTGTACACCGGTGCGGAATTCCTGAACACCGACACCGATCCGGAATACGACGAGGTGCTCATCCATTTCGTCGACAACGAACGAGGCGATGAGGATCCCGCGGTGGGTTCCATCCAGGATCCCGGAATCCTGGCCTTCATGGATCGCGAGACGGAGATCGCCGCGCCGGTGATCCATCCGATCGGCAGCCCCACCGCCAACCTCCGCCCGAGGATCTCGGGTTCCGCACCCCCGGGATCCACGGTCCGGATCCGCGATGGCTCCTACATCCTTGGCACCACGGTGGCCAACGCCCAAGGCGTCTGGAGCTACACACCGGTGTCCGATCTGACCATGTCCGAGCATGTGTTCAGCGCCATCGCGTCGAACGACGCGGGCCTGATCAGCCTGCCCAGCAATGAGGTGAGACTGGTCGTCCAGAATCGCGTGGTCGCGATGCCGGATTCCTTCCTGCGCATTCCGCGGCAATCCATGAAGTGGAGGGTCGAACAGCTTCTGACCAACGACTTCGTCGCCGAAGGGGTGGCGCGAGTCCTGCGCGTCGATGCTCTCAGCACGCAGGGCGGTGCTCTCCGCCTCGATGGAGGATGGATCATCTACACGCCGCCGGCGGCGCTGGCCGATTCGGTCGTCGATTCCTTCGGCTACGACATGGGTGACGGCAAAGAGGTGGTCCGTGGACAGGTCCATCTGGTGGCTCGGGAATGGTCCACGGGAATGGCCCAGAATCTGGTCCGGGTCGTGCCTTTGGCCCGTGGGGTCCAGCTCCGGTTCGCCGCGGTTCCGGGCAGGAAGTATCGCGTCATGGGCCGGTCCTCGCTCCAAGCCAATGCCGCATGGACCCCGTTGGGCGAAGCCGTCGCCGACGAGGCCGGTCGGTTGGATGTGTCGGATCCGGAGATGACTTCCGAAGCCAGATTCTATCGTCTTCAGCCGATCTCGCCCTGAACCACCGTCGCTCAAAGTGCCATGAAATCCCCGAGTCCCTCCCCCTGGGTCCTGATCGCGGGCATCGGTTTCCTCCTCCCGGGCCTCCACGCCCAGCAGGCTCCGGCTCTCGCCTTCGGCGAATCCGGACTGAGTCAACCGATCCCCGACAACGATCCCTCGGGGGTCGCGCGAACCTTCACGGCGAGCGGTCTGCAGGTGGGCATTCCCTACGACCTCAGGGTCAGCCTCTCGGTCGAGTCGACGGGGGCGGGCGCCTTCAATGGCGACTACTACGCCTACCTGATGCACGAGTCGATCTCCGGTTCGGACTTCCGTCTCGCGGTGCTGATGAACCGGGTGGGATCTTCGGTCGACTCGCCCAACGGGTACAGCGATTCGGGCTTCCGGCTCACCTTCAGCGACTCGGCCCCGCACGACATCCACCTGTACCGGGTCTCGTTGGGGGGGGCGCAATCCGATCCGATTTCGGGTCTCTGGCAACCCGACGGTCGCAAGGTCGATCCGACGACCGTCATGGACACCTCCCCGCGTTCGGCCCTGCTGTCCCCGCTGGCGGAGATGGACCCGAACGGCCGGTGGACGTTGTTCATCGCCGACCTGGAGGCGGGAGGGACCGGCAAGCTGACGGATTGGGAGGTGCGCGCCGTCCCCGTGGTGCCGGAATCCCCGGCTCTGGTGCTCCTCGGGCTGGGATCGCTTGCTCTGGCGGTGGGCGCGCGTCGGCGTCGATCCTGAAGGGGCCGCCCCCCGGCGGGCCGCTGATGTTGCCCTTGCGCCCTGGTCGAAGGACGGGTCATTTTGCCCGTGCTTGCAGCCATCGATGCTCCAGGAACTGCGGTCGCTCTGGAACGGCCTCCCCCACAAGGCCGCCGTCGGGGTGGTCGTCGCGGCGTGGTTGGCCCTCTTCCACTTCATGGGCAACTCGACCCTCGGCTACATCCAGACCGAGTCGATGTTCGGATGGCTCCAGGCGGTCTACGAGGGCGGCGCCAAGCAGGGCCGTGACGACGAGCTCGGGCTCATGATCCCCTGGCTGGTCGGTGCGATCGTCGTGATGCGTCGGGCCGAGTTGGCCGCGATCCCCAAGGAGCCCTGGGTTCCCGCGCTGGCGCTGGTGCCCGTCGGTTTGGCGCTGCACATCTCGGGTTATGTCGTCCAGCAGACGCGCCTGGGCATGCTCGGCTTCCTGATCGGACTCTACGGCATCATGGGCATGTACTGGGGGCGGGCGTGGATGCGGGGCTTCGCCTTCCCGTACCTGCTCTTCTTCTTCTGTGTGCCGATCTCGGTGTTCCTCGATACGCTCACCCACGGGCTGCGACTCCTGAGCACCCTGCTCTCGACCACCTTCTGCGACTGGGTCCTCAACATGAAGCTCGAGCGGGCCGGGACCATCGTCCTCCAGAAGGCCTCCGCCACCACGCAGGGCTTCCGTTTCGATGTCGCCCCGGCATGCAGCGGCATCCGCAGCGCCACCGTCGTGCTCCTGCTCACGGTCACCTTCGCCTTCCTGAACTTCAGGACCGCCTGGCGTCGGCTGCTCCTCATCCTGCTCAGCCCCGTCTTCGCCGTGCTGGCCAATGTCATCCGACTCATCGTGGTCTTCGCGGTGGCCGAGGCGGCCGGGCAGGCCGCGGGCGAGGCCGTCGAGACCAAGTTCGGATTCGCGACCTTCCTCATCGCCCTGGGTTGCGTCTTCCTGGTCGCCCGGTGGCTCCGCGAGCCGATGCCGCCCGATGGGGCCTCGGCCGGATCCTCGGCTCCCGCTCCGGGGGCGTCCCCGTCCCCCGGCGGAACCCCGCAGCCATGAATGCCCGAATCCTCTCCCTCACGATCGCGTCCGTGGCCATGGTGGCCGCCGCCGCCGGCTCCCTCCGGTGGTTGAAGGAGCGGGTGCGCATGGGGGAGCCCGGCGTGAGGATCGTCGGACTGCCGCTGATCAGCGAGTCGGGCGGTCTGGCCACCTCCAACTCGGTGGCCCTGCCTCCCTCCATCCCCGGGTACCGTTCCCGCCTCGAGCCGATCCCGGACCTCGAACTGAGCTTCCTTCCTCCGGACACGACCTTCGGACGTCGATCCTACTCGGGCGGCGAGGCGCTGCCGCCGATCTCGGCCAGCGTGGTGTTGATGGGCTCCGACCGCACCAGCATCCATCGGCCCGAGTACTGCATGACCGGCGTCGGCTGGCAGATCCTTTCCCAGACCGTCCGGAAGATCGAGGTCCCCGGATGGGCCCCGGGCAGCCTCGAAGTGCAGCGCTTCGACATGACCCGGACCCTCCGGCGCGATGACGGGAGCCAGTTCGAGGTCCGGGGCATCTACGTCTTCTGGTTCGTGGCCGACGGCCTGAGGACCGCCAGCCATTCCGAGCGCCAATGGCGCATGATCCGCGAAGTGCTGGCCCGTGGACGGAGTCCGCGGTGGGCGTACATCTCCTTCTTCTCGCTCAGCGAACCCGGGGCCGAGGACGCCACCTTCGAGCGGATGTCGCGGCTCATCGCGGCGGCCGTCCCGGGCATCGAGCGTGAGCCTGCGGACCCGGTTCCCTAGCCGCGGGAGCATCCCATGACCGAGACCCCCTCTCCCGCCAGGGCCTCCCGGTTGGCCGGGAGTCGCGACGATGCCCCGGGGTTGCTGGCCTGGTTCCTCGAGGAGGGCCGCAGCCTCACTCGGCTCGGGGCTTTCACCCTGATCACCTTCGCCACGGCGCGCATGCGTTTCCGGGAGAATTCCCGCGTGATGCTCCCGCGGATCATCGGCGAGATCCATCGGTGCGGCGTCCGGTTGTTGCCGATCGTTGGTTTCCTGGGCGTGGTTCTGGGCATCGTGTTCGTGGGGCAGATGCTCTCCCTCATGGAGCAGGTGGGCGCCGGGAACTTCACCGGCACCCTCATGGTCACGGTGTTCCTCCGGGAGATGGCCCCCATGACGGCGGGATTGGTCGTGCTCGCCCGTGTCGGCACGGCGGCGGTGATCGACCTTGGCACGGCCCGGGCGCTGGGCGAGGTGGAGGCCCTCGAGGCCCTGGGCATCGATCCCATCCACTATCTGGTGGTGCCGCGGGTGGTCGGATTCGCGGTGGCGGTGGCATCGTTGAGTCTGTACCTCCTGGTGGTCTCGCTGGGCTCGGGTTACGCCTTCGCGTACGCCCGCGGGTTGAAGGCCTCGCCGATCGAATTCCTGACCCAGATCGCCGGTGCCATGAGCGCCCTGGATTTCCCGCTCCTGGCCCTCAAGACCCTGCTGTTCGGCACCCTGACCGGCCTGGTGATCTGCTACCAGGGTCTGGCCCGGCCGCTGACCCTCGCGGAGGTGGGGTCGGCGACCACCCGCACGGTGGCGGTCTGCCTGGTGGGGTGCCTGCTCGTCGACGCCGCGTTCATCGTCGTGTACCTGCTCCTATGACGACCTCCGGCTCCACCGTCGTCCTCGAGACGGACGCCCTCGAGGTGGCCCAGCCCTCCGCCGGTGAGGGGGTCCGGTTGCATCCGCTGGATTGGCGGGTCTCGCGCGGGGAACTGTGGGTGGTGGTCGGCCCCCAGGGTTCTGGCAAGACCGCGCTTCTGGAGACGCTGGCCGGTCTGCTGCCCGCGGCGGGTGGCGGCGTACGCGTCTTCGGCCGGGCGGTCCACGGCCTCGGCGACGACGAAGCCTCGCTGCGCGAGACCCGCCGGCGGATGGGACTCGTCTTCGACGGCGATGGCCGACTCTTCTCCGGCCTCAGCGTGGCGGAGAACCTCCTGCTGCCCCGGTGCTATCACCGGAACGAGGGACCCTCCGAGGCCCTGACCGCGCTGGAGCCCTTGATCCGGCACCTCCAACTCGGATCGCTGCTGTCGCGAAGCCCCGCCTCGCTGGGCCGTTCCTGGTCCCGGCGGGTCGCGTTGGGCCGCTGTCTGGCGCTGGGGCCGGGGCTGTTGCTGCTCGACAACCCGCTGGCCGGCCTCGACGCGGCGCATCTCCGTTGGTGGCGGGGATTCCTCGCCGAGGCCCTGGCGGGGCACCCGGTGCTGGGGGGCGAACCGCTGGCGGTCGTCGCCACGACCGACGCGGTGAGGCCCTACCTCGCCCTCGACCCCCGGTTCGCACTGGTCGAGGGCGGCCGGTGGCGCATCCTTCCCGGACTCGATCCCGTCCTCGCGGCCACCGGCGAGGATGGGCCTCCACAACCCCGCTGAACCCCCGAACCCGACCATGGCCCTTCAGGACCTCACCCCCCAACTCCGCACCCGACTCCGGAAGGTCGAGTGGATGGTCGTGCTGTTCCTCGCGGGAGCCCTGATGGTGGGTCTCGTCGGCCTCGGGTTCTTCATCAAGACCACCGGCGACCAGCGCGGATGGTGGGTCAGGCAGGTGCCCTACTACACCTACCTCCGCGATGGCGGCTCCGTGAAGGTCGGGACACCGGTCAAGATGCTCGGCTTCACCATCGGCGAGGTGGTGCAGATCGACACCGCGCCCGACGACTCCTGGCACCGCAGCGAAGGATTCAACGTGTTCGTCCGGTTCCTGGTGCGGGATCCCTACCACGGCTACATCTTCACCGATTCCAGGTTGAAGGTGGGCGGCATGCCCATCGACATCGCCGGAGGGAACTTCCTGGAGATCACCCGCAGCCAGGGTCTGGGCATCGCCACCACCGCACTGGCCACCAATGCCCCCGGGGGCGGGGCGCTCGGGGTGCTGTGGGACAAGTACGCCTACAATCTGGGCCGACCCGAGGCCACCAACTTCATCCGCTACGACCCGGTCACCAAGGACGACAAGGGCTACTTCCTCCGGACCGAGGTGACGGGCGACCTGATCGGTGAACTGACCCTGCTGGTGCCGAGGATCCGGGAGGCCTTCACCAAGCCCGGGGGGCTTGGTGACCTTCTGTTCCCGACCAACCTCTCGGCCCGGTTCGACCGGCCCGGGGGGCTCGGCGAGATCATCATCCCGGCGGAACTGGGCTCGGCGCTGACGACGACGCTCACCAACCTGAACGCGCAGATCGGCGGCATCGGCCCGCTGGTCTCCAACCTGGACCGGTCGGTGCCCCCGCTCCTCACCAACCTGAACACGACGCTGCCGCCGCTGCTCGCCGAACTGGGGCGGACGGTCCCGCCGCTGGTCACGCAGGTGGATCGGCAGATCCGGGGGATCGGTCCGCTGGTCTCCAATCTGAATGGAACCCTGCCGGGGACGTTGGTCGAGGCGGAACGGACCCTGGGCGTGGTTCGCTCCAACACCCTGCCCGCGGCGGACGGGGTGCTCACCAACACCGCGGATTTCGTCGGCGGTCTCCGGAGGCACTGGCTCTTCAGGGGTGCCTTCAAGACCAACCCTCCGGCCCGGCGGCCATGAAGATCCCGGACGGCGACGGACGGCAGGATCGTTGCAGACTTCGGTCTGAAAATCGCTTCCGTTGGTTGGACGGCTCGTCATCATGGGCCACCACTTCCATGAGCAAGCGAGCGATCCTTCCTTCCCTGTGTGCCTCGGTGTTGCTGTTGGCCCCGGTGCCGATGACGGCGGCGGAGCCCGCGGCCAAGCCGGCCGAGAAGCCCGCGTCCACCAACGCCCCCGTCTCCGTCTTCAAGGACAAGAAGCTCGAGGACGCCGTCCGCCGGCAGGTGTTCGCCAAGCGGGAATCGAAGGAGCCCCTGACGGCCGCCGACGTGGCCACGGTCTCGACGGTGTCCGCGCCCTTCTCGGGCATCTCCAGTCTCGCGGGCCTCGAGCATTGCGTCGCCCTGGCCTCGCTGGAGGTCCCGGGAAACAAGATCGCCGACCTCGCCCCCCTGGCCGGGCTCAAGCAACTCCAGTACGTCAACCTCGCGTCCAACCAGGTCTCGGTCATCGCGCCGCTGGCCGCGGTGCCGTCCCTCCAGTACATCGAGTTGTCCCACAACCGGGTGAAGGACGTGAAGCCCCTCTCCGGGCTCACCAATCTGGCCTCCATCTACCTCTCGGCCAATCGACTGGCCTCGGTGGCCCCGCTCACCAACCTGCCCCGGGTGGCGACCCTCTACATCGACCACAACAAGGTCCGGTCCATCCAGGGTTTCGGGGCCTTCCGCAACCTGACGATGCTCTCGGCATCCCACAACGGCATCAGCGACGTGGCCCCGCTGTCGGGTCTCCGTGCGCCGTCGTTCCTGCACCTCTCCAACAACCGCATCCGGGATCTGGCCCCCCTCCACCGCTGGATGATGGCCGACCTCGAGAAGACCCGGAACTTCGCGCCGTTCGTCCGGCTCCATCTCGACGGCAACCCGCTGTCCAAGCAGTCCAAGGCGCAGGCGGAAGAATTGAAGGCCAAGGGGGCCCGCATCAACCCGTCGGCGCGTTGATCCAGCCGGTCGCCGACCGGCCCGGCCTTCCCGATCATCCGAACGGGTTGTCCCGTGATCCCCGGGGAGCCGATGCCTTGGCGCCGGGCTGGAACGGATTGTCCGACGGAGCCTTCGAATCGCTTCGAGGACGGTTCGCCAGGCCCCAGCAGAGTTGCAGCCCCGCGATCAGCAGGTGGGCCGCGACCACGGCGGCCAGGGCCGGCCAAGGGATCCAGCGCATCACGTAGCCGGCGAGTCCCAGGGCCAGGACCGGCGATGCGCCCATGCAGGCGGCGGCCCCCAGACGCCAGCATCCACCCAGGGTGATCCGCCGTCGCGACAGGAGGGCCACGACCCGGACCACCGGTGCGAGGATCAAGGTCCACAGGCTCCAGACGACGAGCATCGCCGCCGTCGCCGAGGCGATCACGGCTCCTAGGACGGGTCTCCGCCAGGCCTCCCAGCCGGCTCTGGCCTCGACGCGACCGAGCGGGACCTGGGCGTTCGTCGGCCAGGGCAGTTCCACGAAGCCTGCGATGCCGGCCAGTCGCAGGGACCCGGGCAGCAATTCGAGCTGGAGATCCGCCGTCCGCCCCAGTGCCTCGTGGTCCCCGGGTTGCACGGCCACCCCCAGGTGCGGCGAGTCGGCCAGGAGTCGGGCGCCGGACTCGGGCCAGGTCAGACGGCCTCCTCTCAGTGCGACCCCCTGTTCCGGGAACTCCAGGATCGCGCGGTCCAACACCGGCCACCAGGCCGTGTGCAACGCCCAGCCCAGGACCAGGGCCGTGGTCAGGGCGAACCCTGTGAGGAATGCGATCGTGCGGCCCGCGCGGGCCTCGGCGAAGCGGGAGATCCCCCCTCCGGAGAATGGCTGCCAAGCCGCGCCCCGCCGCCGGGGAAGGGTCCCTTCGGCTCGGGCCCGGGTGTGGGGCGTCGTGTCGGACACGCCCCCACTTCACCGCGAAGCCGGCCTGCCGGCAATCCATCCCGGGCGATGAATTCCTGTTTGCCCCGGCGGCGGCTCCGTGGGCATGGTGTCGACGGTTCAGACAACGTTCCCATGAAGACCCTGTGCTTTCCGATCGTCGCGGCCGCCGCGATCCTCGCCGGCTGCGCCTCCAATGCCTCCGATTCCGCAGCCTCGAAGGCCAAGCCCGGCCAGGTCGGCCACGTGGATTCCGAGGGCTTCACGCTCATCTCCGACGGCACATGGAACGGGTGGAAGGTCAACGAGAACCAGGCCTCCTGGAGTCTGGCCGACGGAGGCTTCAGGGCCCAGGGCGAGCGCTCCCACAATTTCTACACGGGACCGCTGGCTCCCTTCAAAGACTTCGAGTTGAAGGTCGACGTCAAGACCGCCCCCAACTCCAACGGCGGCATCTACATCCACACCAAGTACCAGGATTCCGGTTGGCCCTGGGGTGGCTACGAGACCCAAGTCAACCAGACCCAGGGCGACTGGCGCAAGTCGGCCAGCATCTACTCGGTGCAGGACGTCAAGGCCGACAAGCTCGAGGGTGTGGTCCGCGACAACGAGTGGTACACCCACCACGTGGTCGTGAAGGGCAACCGGATCCAGATCTTCCTCAACGGCAAGCTGATCAACGACTTCACCGAGGAGCCGGGTCGCAAGGCCGGCAAGGACTTCGAGCGGAAGCTCAACGAGGGCACCATCGCCTTCCAGGCGCATGATCCCAAGTCGGTGGTGCAGTACCGCAACGTGCGGGTCAAGAAGCACTGAACCGGTCGGAGCGGGCGGGAGACCGCGTCGGCACCCGGTCCCCGGGCCGATCCCGGCGACCCGATCCCTTCACTGATGTCCCTCGTCGCAGTCGGCCTGAATCACAAGACCGCCCCGGTGGCGATCCGGGAGCGTCTGGCCTTCGACGAGGCCGATCTGGCCCCGGCCGCCGGTCGGGTGCGCTCGCTCGGGATCGCCGACGAGGCGGTGGTGGTCTCGACCTGCAACCGGGTCGAGCTGTATGCGGCCTCGTCCTCGGTCGATGCCCCTGCCATGGCCCGTCGACTCACGGAATTCCTGGCCTCCGACCGTGGCCATCCGGTCGATCTTCCGGGGGTCCTCTACACCCACGCCGACACCGCGGCCCTCGAGCACCTGTTCCGTGTCGTCTCCGGTCTCGACTCGCTGGTCCTCGGCGAGACCGAGATCCTGGGCCAGATGAAGCGGGCCTATTCGGTCGCCCTGGCCGCGGGCCATACCGGCATCCTCCTGAACCGGTCCTTCCAGCGCTCCTTCGGCGTGGCCAAGCGCCTCCGTGCGGAGACCCGCATCCAAAGGGGTCCCACCTCGGTCGCCTCGGTGGCCGTCGGCCTGGCCGAGCGCCTCTTCCAGGACCTCGACCACCGCCGGGTGCTGGTGATCGGTGCCGGTGACACGGGCCGCAAGACGGCCCGGGCGTTCCGGGCGCGCGGGGTGCAGGGCATCCGGGTGTCCAACCGGTCTCCCGACCGTGCGGCCCTGCTCGCCGGGGAACTGGAGGGTCACGTCGTCGGATTCCAGGATTGGGAGCGTGAATTCGAGTCGGTGGACATCATCCTGAGCGCCACGGGCTCCGCGCGCCCGATCCTCGACCACCCGATCCTGGAGCGCACGATGGCCGCTCGTGGGTCGCGCCCCCTCCTGCTGGTCGATCTGGCCGTCCCCCGGGACATCGATCCCGAGGTGGCCCGGATCCCAGGGGTGTTCCTTGCGAATGTCGACGATCTCCAGTCGGTGGCCGAGGCCGCGACCGATCTGCGTCGTGGCGAGATCGTCCGTTGCGAGGCCCTCATCCGGGATGCCGCCGCCCGGTGGGATGCCACCCGTCCCTCCCGCCGCCCTGTGCCGCGTCCGTCGACGGCCGGATCCCCATGCCCCTGAACCGTTCCATCCGCATCGCCACCCGTGGCAGCCCGCTGGCCCTGGCCCAAGCTCGGCAGGTGCAAACCCATCTGGGCACCGCCTTTCCGGCCGAGCGCTTCGAGCTGGAGGTGATCCGGACCACCGGGGACGATCTCCAATCCTCGTCGCCTTCGGAGGTCGGAGCGCCTCCTTCGAGGGGTCTGTTCACCAAGGAATTGGAGGTCGCTCTCCTGGAGGGTCGTGCCGACCTCGCGGTGCACAGTCTCAAGGATCTGCCCACCGAATTGCCGGAGGGCCTGGTGCTTGGGGCGATCTGCCCGCGCGCCGATGTTCGGGAGGTTCTGTTGTACCGGGATGGGGCCAAAGTGGCCGCCGAGCGAAACCCCATGGCCGAGTGGAGCCCCGGAAGCCGGGAGCGCTCGGGCTTCGGACGGGGCCTGCGTCCGCAGGATCTGCCGGCGGGCGCGGTGGTGGCCACCGGCAGCGGTCGACGGTCGGCTCTCCTGCGGGCGCTGCGGCCCGATCTCTCGGTGGTTCCCCTCCGGGGCAATGTGGGGACCCGGCTCGGCCATCTGCTTCGCGAGGATCGGATCGATGCCATCGTGCTCGCCGCCGCCGGTCTCGCCCGACTCGGCTACGACATCGGGCCGACGGGCGCATTGCGCCAGGATCACCGGCTGGCTCCGGCACGCAGGTCCTTTCTCGAGCCCCCTCCGGGGGGCATCCTCGGCACCATCCTGGAGCCCGAGGATTTCCTGCCGGCGGTCGGGCAGGGCGCGGTGGCGCTCGAGGTCCGCGCCTCCGATCCGGAGATCGGTCCGATAGCCTCGGTCTTGGATCATTTCAACACGCGGCAGGCCGTGATGGCCGAACGGGCGTTCCTCCGGGCCATGGGTGGAGGGTGTCGGAGTCCCATCGCCGGCTATGCCCGGGTGGTCGGGCATCAACTGCACCTCCGTGTGGCCGTCTTCACCGACGGTGCCGGTCGCCACGGAGAGGACAAGGCACCGGTCCGGGAGGCCGAGCGGCTCGGAATCCGACTGGCCGAGCGCTTGCTGGCGGAGGCCCGGGACTGAATCCGTCCAGGTCGGCCGCCCGTCCGGTGGCCGTTCGGCCGGTTCCCGGCGGATCGATGCCGGTCCGGGTCTTCGGTTTCCAATCGCGGGCTTTCCTGCTTCGATTCGCCGCCGTCCATGAACCACGAGCCTTATGTCGACTTCATGCGGGAACTCGCCGAGGCCAGCGCCCGGGTGATCCTGCCCCACTACGGATCCCGGGACATGGGCCTGGAACTCAAGGGCGACTCGTCCCCGGTGACCCTCGCCGATCGCGGTGCCGAGCGGGTGATGCGGGAGATGATTTCGAGCCGATTCCCGGATCATGGGATCGTCGGCGAGGAATATGGCACCGAGAGGGGAGATGCCGAGCACGTGTGGGTGCTCGATCCCGTCGACGGCACCAAGAGTTTCATCCTGGGTGTCCCCTTGTTCGGGACCCTCATCGGGCTGCTCCATCGGGGGCGACCCATCCTGGGGGGCATCCATCAACCGGTGTTGCGCCAATGGATGATCGGGGATGGAACCACCACCACACTGAATGATCGACCGGTAAGGGTCCGGCCGTGTCCGCGCCTGTCCGAGGCCTCGCTGTTGACCACCGATCCGCTTTACCCGGCAAAGTACCAGCATGCCGCTGGATTTGATGCCCTGACCCGGTCGGTGCGCCTCTACCGGGGTTTTGGGGATTGTTACGGGTATCTGCTCCTGTGCTCGGGATGGGTGGATGTGATGGTCGATCCCATCATGAATCCCTGGGATCTTCTCCCCCTTGTTCCCGTGTTGGCAGGAGCCGGAGTCCGGTTCTCGGATTGGCAGGGCCGCCCCGCCGATCATGCCGGAGCCACCTCCATGGTGGCCGCTGCTCCGGAACTGCATGCCGAGGTGATCCGACAGCTGAATTCCGGAGGGGAGTCGCTCTGACGTGGGTGGCTTTCGGCCCCGGCGACCTGCCCTTGGCCCGAATGATACCCGTGGGTAACGATAAAGCCGGTATCCGCAGGGCGGATACCGGCTGGATGGCTCGACCGACGACAGCGGTGAGCACCGCCGAATCGGAGAGTCTGGTCGGGTGGGGTTACTTCAGGAAGACGAGCTTGCTCTTCCGGTCACCCTGGGTGCGGATCAGGTTCTGATTGTCTTTCAGGAAATTGATCACGCTGGCGTAGGAGACCCCGGTCTTCTTGGCGATCTCGATCTGGGAGACGCCCTGGGGGTTCGCCGTGAGGACCTCGACGATCTTGGCACGAATCACTTCGCCGCTCATGCGCGTGCGTTTCTCGGCCCGGACCGGTGCGACCACCCCGGCCGAAGAAGAAATCCCCAGACGTTTGCAGGCGCTGGCGATCTCGGCTTCCACATCGGCCAATTGGCCTTCGAGCGAAGCCTTCTTGGCCACGAGTTCCTGGAGGTTGTTGTCGCGCAACAGCTCCAGCTTCTTCTGGAGTTCCTGCGTCTGCCGTTCGATCTCTTTGGTGATATCCATAATGGAGACGTATTTTCTATTGTCGGAACCGCACCACACTCAACCGATGAGGGTTGGTTCAGCGCGTTGTTTCGGAACGTATTTTTATTGGCACAATAGTGCAAGAAAAAACAGAACGACACCTGAGGCTCCTGAGCGAGTTTGTCAGGCCGGAATTCAATCCCTATTGGATGCATCTCAAGTGTGATACACGACAACGACATTACGTCCATGATGCGGAAAAACCTCAGTAAAACGTGGTTTTCTCAAGACGGAATGCTAATGCAACAGTGTTCGAAACAAGGCTTGGAAAAGGCGGTTTTCTTTTGTGAATAACCTGTGTATAACTTGATCATCCGATCACTGATCAAGATCCGATTCCTTTGCGACAAGGTGGGTGTTTTTCAACAAGGATCCGCGGCCACCGGAACAGTGTTTGCAGCCAATGGATGGGTCGGGAAACCAAACTTGTCAACGAGGCTGCCACCTGGCCGCCGGATCCGGGCTCCATGGCGAGGGCCGCGGTGCCCGATGACCCACGTCGCAGCGCTTTTTCGGCGAAGATGGGATGGCGCGATCCCGAGCTCCATCCTAGCGTCGGGGCATGAGGTCCCGTCCCGCGGTCAACCGAGCGTTCACATTGGTGGAACTGCTCGTGGTGATCGCTGTGATCGCCATCCTGGCGGCCATGCTTCTTCCGGCGCTGTCCTCCGCCAAATCGAAGGCGGGATCCGTCCAGTGTCAGGGCAATCTCAGACAATCGGGTCTGGCCACCCTTCTCTATGCACAAGACCACCGGGGTTCGGTCCGTCTTCAGTCCCCATTGGTCATCACCAATACATGGGCTCAATCATTGGCGGCTCATCAGAATCTCCCGGTTTCGATATTCCTCTGTCCGGTCTATCCGCCGCGCGCGTGGACGAATTGGCTGCAGACGTTCGGAGTCTGGGTCGATCCTCCCGAGGCTCTGCGGAGCGGGCCGCTTCAGGAGTTCCTACAGAGTGATCGATTGGAACAACCCGCCGGGCATCTCCACCTTGCGGACACCACCAGTCGTGGTCGTCTGGGCATCACGGCGCGGCAGTTCCATGTCTTCCGCATCGATGAGGATTATGAGGTCCATGGCCGTCACTCCAATCGTGCCAACGGATGGTTCTTCGATGGCCATGTCGAATCGATGAACCAGCCCCGATTGAGTGGATTGGGTTTCATCGGCCTGTTCGATCAAGATCGTTTCCCCGGCTATTTCTGAATCGGGAACCGTTTGAAACATGGCGGGGGTTTCGTTGGGCCCGTGTCGAGGAATCCTGTAATGGACCCCCCCGGGGGCTCCGACGGGTCACTCCCGACGGAACTGGGGGTGATTCCGCAGGACCGTCTGCGAGGCCTCGGACAGGGGGGCCTGCCGGTAGGTGCCATCCGCCAGGGGTTCGGCGCTGGTCGAACGCAGGGCGCGGCCCAGCCAGGCATCCCCGAGCGGTTGCGGTATCAGCGAAGGGGAGTTGGCGGCGAGGGTGGTCTCCTCCTTTTCCCCGGTGGCCTCCCCGGTGCCGACCCAGAAGCCCGCCCGCAGAAGGGTGGTTCTCAACAGGGTGGCCCGGGAATAGGTGGCGAGCGCGCAGGGTCTGCCCCGGTCCAGACGCTCGAAGATCCGCCGGAACAGGGGCAGCGTCCACATCGCCGCGTTCCGGGCCGGGGAATAGGCGTCGTAGAAGATGGCGTGCGGGGCGGGGAGCGGTGCGTCCGAAAGGATCCTTCCGGGGAAATCGGCCACCTCGGCCTGCCAGGTCACCGCGAGCCGGCCATGGGTGAATTCGACCCGTTGCCGGTCCAGCAGTTCGCCGATGGGGGCCTCGAATCCCTGCGGGTAGCCGAGTTCCCGGGCGTGATCCTGGGCGAAGCGCAGGGGCTCGAGGGTATGGTCGAAACTGACGATGCGGAGCCTCCCCGGAATCCCGCCCAGATGGCGCAGGGCGGTGGTGACGTTGGCGGCGCTGCCCAGACCCACGTCCCAGACGACCCATTCGGGATCGGTGGAGGCCGCCATTCGTTCCGCCAGACGCAGCTGCCGTACGTACAACGCCTCTGCCTCGGCGACCGGCCCGATGACCGGATGGAAGGTCTCCCCCTCGGCCAGGGATCGGATGCTGGCGGTGCCATTGGCCAATTGGACCAGCGAGTAGGCGAATTCCATCGTCTTCGGGAGTCTTGGGAGAGAGGACCCCGCCATGCCGGGGTCACCCGGGTGAGGGCCCGTGATCGGGATCAGTCGGTCGAGCCTTCGTCTTCGGCGTCGGAACCGTCCCACCGGCCGGGATCGGTGCAGACACCCCGCTTCGATGCGGCCACGAAGGCGATCATCTCCTGGCAGACCGCCTCCGGGAACCCGGCGGTCGCTTTGCGGAGTCGTTCGGCGCGGGGCAGCGTTGAACGGAAGAGCAGGTGATACAGTCGCTGCAGGGCCCGGCGGTCCTCGGCGCTGATGCCCGCCCGGCGCAAGCCCACCCGGTTCAGGCCACAGAGCGTGTTGTTGTCGCGGGCCAGCGTGAAGGGCGGGAGGTCCAGCGAGATGCCCGAGCCCCCCTGCATCAGGGCCAGCCGACCGATCCTGCAGAATTGGTGCACGAGGCAGTTGCCCGAAAGGAAGGCCCGGTCGTGCAGGACGACGTGCCCCCCCAGCAGGGCCCCATTGGCCAGGACGTTGTGATTGCCCACCACGCAGTTGTGCCCGACATGGGATCCGGCCATCAGGAAGTTGCCGTCACCGAGGACCGTGTCTTCGTCGAGCCGATTCGAGCGATGGACGGTGACGTGTTCCCGAAAGACGTTATCGTTGCCGATGATCAGTCGCGTGGGCTGGCCGGCATATTTGAAGTCTTGCGGCGCATCTCCGAGCACGGCCCCGGCGTGGACTCGATTGCCCGATCCCAACCGGGTATGGCCGGTGAGCACGGCCCCTGGACCCACCTGACAGCGGGGCCCTAGGATCACGGCGGCCTCGATCACGGCGTGGGGACCGATCTGGCAGTCCTCTCCGAGATGGGCCGAGGGGTGGATGACGGCGGTGGGATGGATGTCGAGGGGCATGGGAGGCGTCAGATCAGGATTCCCACCACACAGGCCGTCATGTAGCAGGCCAGAAGCCCACCCACCATGGCCTTGAGACCGACCTGGGCGAGGTCCTTCCGTCGCTGCGGGACCAGGGCCCCGATGCCTCCGATCTGGATGGCCACGCTCCCGAAGTTGGCGAACCCGCACAGCGCGTAGGCGGCGATGACGTAGCTGCGGGGCTCCAGCGAGGCCTGCTGCTGGGAAAGCGAGATGTAGCCGACGAACTCGGTGAGCACGATGCGTTCGCCGAGGATCTGGCCCACCGCCAGACAGTCCTTGGACGGAATGCCCATGAGCCATGCGAACGGCGCGTTGGCGTAGCCGAGCAGGGTCTGCAGCGGACGCTGGGTCTGCCAGCCCAGATGGCTGAAACCCTCTCCCAGGAGCCAGTTGACCGCCGCCACCAGGGATGTGAAGGCCAGCAGCATGGCCAACACATTGATGGCCAGCTTCATGCCGTCACCGGCGCCCGAGCAGGCGGCGTCGATGCCGTTGACGGTCTCGCGTTCGATCCTGGCGGTCGAACCCGCTGCCGTTTCGCTGGACCCGGTCTCGGGGATCAGGATCTTGGAGATGAGCAGGGCGGCCGGGGCGCTCATGACGCTGGCGGTGAGAAGGTGCCCGGCGGGCACCTTGAGGAGTCCCGAATACACCCCCATCACGCTGCCGGCGATGGTTGCGAAGCCGCCGACCATCATGCAGTGCAGTTCGCTGCGGGTCATCCCGGCGAGGTAGGGCTTGATCACCAAAGGAGCCTCGGTCTGACCCATGAAGATGTTGGCCGCGGCGCTGAGGGTCTCGCTGCCGCTGGTGCCCATGGCCCGTCGCATGACCCAGGCCGCGGCCCGGACCAGCAGTTGGAGGAGCCCGTAGTGGTAAAGGACCGAGGAGACCGTGCTGATCAGGACGATGATGCCGGTGATCACCAGACCGAAGAGCAGGGCGTTCTGAGGTCCGAAGGTCCGGGACATCACGGTCTCGTCGGCCAGCGGTCCGAAGAGGAGCCGGGTGCCTTCGTTGGCGAAGCCGATGAACCGGGAAACGAGCCGCTGGCAACCGTCGAAGAGGGCCTCCCCGGGTCCGGTCTTGAGGATGAACCAACCGAGGAAGAGCTGGAGGGCCAGCCCCCACAGCACCACACGGAACGGGAAGCGGCGCCGGTGCTCCGAAAGCAGCCAGGCCACGCCGATGAGCACGACGATTCCCAGGAGGCTGATGGTTTTCATGGACGCCGGACCCCACGGTGGTCCGGTCCGACCCGACCGACAAGTCCTACCTGAGCCGGTGCCGCGGTGTGGTCCGCGGCCGGCACCGGTTTTTGCCCGTCAAAATGGGGATTGCCCGCGACGGGACCCGCCTTATCCTGACCTCCGTGAAAGGGTCTCATCGATCTCGGGCCGTCGCGGTAGCGTGTTCTTTCGCGGTCTCCGCCCTGGTCTCGGGATGCGGGGGCTTCAGCGGGTCCCACAGCGTGTCCCCGGCGACGATCCTCCTTCCCGGGTTGATGCGGGCCGATCCTGCGCCCGTTCCGGCGCCCGGCACTCCCCTTCCCGGGTTCGCAGCGAGCCCAACGACGACCATCCAAGTCGCGTCGTCGTCGTCGGAGCGGGTGTCGGGCAATTGATTTCCAACCATGCGTTTTCCCCTCGCGCCGACGGCCAAGATCGCCCGGCACATCGTCAAGCATAAGCTCAAGGGCACTGGCAAGTTCGCGATGGTGCTGCAGCTCGAGCCGCTGCACACCTGCAATCTCACCTGCACCGGCTGCGGCCGGATCCGCGAGTATTCCACCTCGCTCAAGGACATGGTGCCGCTCGAGCAGTGCCTGGCCGCGGCGGCCGAGTGCGATGCGCCCATGATCTCCATCTGCGGCGGCGAACCCCTGATCTATCCCAAGATCGAGGAACTCGTGGCCGGTCTGCATGAGCAGGGACGCCTGGTGTACATCTGCACCAATGGCGTCTTCATGCGGAAGAAGATGCGGGAATACCTGGCCAGCGCCTACACGCCCGCCCTGGAGCCCCAGTTGGCGCGGCTGCTCTCCGAGAAGCTGATCACCGACAAGGAGGCCGAGGCCATCCGCAAGGCCGATGGAGCGGCCAAGTCCAAGGTGGTGATCCGGCCCAGCAGGTGGCACTACTGGAACGTCCATGTCGACGGGCTGGAGTTCACCCACGACCTCATCGTCGAGCGCGAGGGCGTCTTCAAGGAGTGCGTGGCGGCCATCCAGATGGCCAAGATCCTCGGCTATCAGGTCGCCACCAACACCACCGTCTACAAGGAGACCGAAACGGCCGAACTCGAGGAGATGTTCAAGTTCCTGAGCTCCCTCGGGGTGGACGGCCACACCATCTCGCCGGGCTACGACTACGACGCGGCCAAGAAGGACATGGTCAAGCGCCTGGGCAAGGACCCCGCCCAGTTCTTCCTGACCCGCGAGATGACCCGCCAGAAGTTCAAGGACATCGAGCGCTGGGGCCAGATGTTCACCATCTTCGGGACCCCCGGCTACTTGGAATTCCTCGCCGGCAAGCGCGAGCTGGCGTGCAGCGCCTGGGCGGTGCCGACCTACAACATCCGCGGATGGAAGGCCCCCTGCTACGTGATGACCGAGGGTCACTACCCGACCTACGCCCAGATGCTCTCCGACGTGAAGTGGGACCGCTTCGGCGTCGACGAGCGCGGCTGCGGCCGGGATCCCCGCT
>JBEGWF010000145.1:0-70843 GCA_041177965.1 Verrucomicrobiota bacterium
CCCGAACGTCGAGCGCCACCAGCACGTCGCGCATGCCGGC
Organism: Verrucomicrobiota bacterium; assembly: GCA_041177965.1. Lineage (GTDB taxonomy): Bacteria > Verrucomicrobiota > Verrucomicrobiia > Limisphaerales > UBA9464 > SXXZ01. Next base: position 41 of record JBEGWF010000145.1, read on the forward strand.
GACATACAGCGTATCGCCATCGAGGGCCGGGGTCGCTCGGATCCAATCGCCGTTGGAGCGGGCGAAGAACGGCACCGACATAGAACCCTCCCAATCGCGCTTCCAGATCACCGAACCGTCGGATCGACGGACAGCCGTCACCCGCTCGCGCTTCTTGTCGACGGTCTCGGTGGTGAAGACCCGATCGGCATCCATGACCGGGCCGGAATAGCTCGGCCCCAGAGCCACGGTCCACCGCCGTCGCAGACCCGCCTCGTCGATGCGGGCGGGCCACACGGGCCCGGACACCCGCCCATCGCGCGACGGGCCGCGCCATTGGTTCCAGGATTCGGACGCCAGCATGGAGCCGCAAACCATGCCCAACAGCCAACCGAAGGAGTTCATTCGCGAGGCTATGCCACTTCGGCCGTTCGTCAAAAAATGCGCCACGCCGATTGCGCCCGCCGACGGAGGTGCTATCGATGGGTCCGGGACCGGCGCTGCCGGAACCTTGAACATTTCAAAAACACCACTCCACGAGTCCCATCCCAACCTCCCCTTCCCGTTGATATGAGCGAACAGATCACCCTCCGAGTCGGCCAAGGCGTCCCCCATTTCGAAATGGAAACCTACGACCCCGCCGCCGGTGAATTCGGCAAGTTCTCGTTGGAGGCGGCCAAGCGGAGTGGCCGATGGACGGTCCTGGTGTTCTATCCGGCCGACTTCACCTTCGTATGTCCCACCGAACTGGCCGACCTGGCCGTGGTTCATTCCAAGCTCAAGGACCTGGGCTGCGACGTGTACGGCGTCTCCACCGACACCAAGTTCGCCCATCTGGCTTGGCGGAACTCCGAGAAGCTTCTGGCGGAGGTCCGGTACCCGCTGGCAGCCGATCCGACCGGGGCGGTTTCCAAGCTCTTCGGCGTGTATGATCCGGCCAGCGGTCTGGCGCTGCGTGGCACCTTCATCATCAACCCCGAAGGCACGCTGGTCTCCAGCGAGGTGAACTTCTACAACGTGGGCCGCGACGCCTCGGAACTGCTGCGCAAGATGGAGGCCAACGCCTATCTCGTCCGCCATCCCGACCAGGCCTGCCCCGCCAGGTGGAAGCCCGGATCCCGCACCCTGACCCCGAGCAAGGACATGGTGGGCAAGGTGTTCGAGGCGCTCCAATAGCACCCCTGCGCCGTCCCCACGGTGCGCTTTGCGGATTGCAGCCCCGGACTCCATTCCGTCAGCCTCGCGCCGTGGAATCCTTGGATGGCCAACGGATCCGGGCGGCGGTGGTGCAGGCCCTGGATGAAGACCTGGGAACCGGCGACACCACGAGTCTGGCCTGCATCCCCCCGGAGTCGGAGTCCACGGCCCGGATGAATGCGCGGGAAACCCTCACGGTCGCCGGCCTCGACTTCGCCGAGACCGCCTTCCGCGAGTTGGCTCCCAATGCCCGGATCACCCGTTGCGTCCACGAAGGTTCACTCTGCGCACCGGGTGACCCGCTGCTGGAGGTGCACGGCCCGACCCGCGCGCTTCTTTCGGGCGAGCGCGTGGCCCTCAACTTCGTCCAACGCCTCTCCGGGGTGGCCACCGCCACGGCCCGCTTCGTCCGTGCGGTGGCCGGCACCCGGGCACGGATCCTCGACACCCGAAAGACCACCCCCGGATGGAGACTGTTCGAGAAGTACGCGGTGCGCTGCGGCGGCGGGGTGAACCACCGGATGGGCCTGCATGATCGCATCCTGATCAAGGACAACCATCTGGCCGCCCTGGCCGGCTCCGCCCCCGACCCGGTCACCGCAGCCGTGCATCGGGCACGGGCCCAGTACCCCGGCCTGTTCGTCCAGGTGGAGGCAGACACCCCTGAACAGGCCCAGAGGGCGGCCGAGGCGGGTGCGGACGGCATCCTCCTCGACAACATGCCGCCGGAGATGCTCCGCGAATCCCTGCGTCGGATCGCCGGCCGCTGCCAGACCGAGGCCAGTGGCGGGGTGACCGAATCGACGATCCGGTCCATCGCCGAGACGGGGGTCGATTTCATCTCGGTGGGGGCCATCACCCATTCGGCCCGCGCCGTCGACATCGGCCTAGACTTCCTGCCTTGAATCCCGACGCGCGCATCCTCGCCGCGATGAGGTCGGCGGCCGAATCCGGGGTATCCGGCGCCTCGTTGGCCAAGGAGCTCGGGATTTCCCGGGCGGCGGTCTGGGCGAGGATCGAGGAACTGAGGAAATCCGGCTACGACATCGAGGCCAGCCCCCACCACGGCTATCGGTTGCGTTCCAGTCCCGACCGCCTGCACCCCGACGATCTCCTGGCGCGCCTGGGACATCGCACAGGCATCGGGCGGGAGATCCAGGTCTTCCAGGAGACGGCCTCGACCAACGACATCGTCGAGAAGCTCGCCCGCGACGAGGTGCGCGAAGGGGTGGTGGTCTTCGCGGAATCGCAGACGCGCGGGCGAGGTCGGCTGGGCCGACGCTGGATCTCCCCGCCAGGCAAGGGCCTGTGGTTTTCCGTCCTGCTGAGACCCCAGCTCCCCCCCTCGGCGGCCACCCAGCTCACGGTGGTCAGCGCCGTCGCGGTGGCCCGGGGCATCGAACGCCACACGGGCCTTCGACCTGCGATCAAGTGGCCCAACGACATCGTCTTCGGTACGCGCAAGGTCGCGGGCATCCTGCTGGAGTTGGGCGCCGAACTGGACCATATCCGGCATGTCGTGCTCGGGATCGGCATCGACGTGAACCTCGCCCCAGAGGAGATGCCGGAGGAATTGCAGGCCATCGCCACCTCGCTACGCATCGAGGGCGGCCGCGCCTTCGATCGCGCCGACCTCGCGGCGGCCGTCCTCTCGGAACTCGATGCGGCCTACGGGCGTCTGCGTCGCGGGGATTTCCACGAGATCAGCGACGAGTGGATGCGCCGCTGCAGCACCCTGGGAAAACGGGTCTCGATCCGGACCGGGGACCGGGTCGTCACGGGTCGAGCCGAATCCCTCGACGAGGACGGCGCGCTCCTCGTGCGGACCGATCATGGTCGTCTGGAGCACATCATCGGCGGCGATGTCTCGTTGGTGCGGGGAGGCACGCCATGATCCTGCTGCTGGATGTCGGCAACACCCACACCCACGTCGGCTGGGGCGGGAAGCGCTCCCTGCGCATCCTCGGGGACATCCCGACCCGCAGCTGGTCGACGGGAGAGGCTGCCGATCTCCTCGAACCCCTGTTGCGCGGGAGGATCCCCGGGCAGGCCTGCTTCTGCAGCGTGGTGCCCGGCGTGAACCGACACCTACTGCATTGGGCGGACGACCGGTACGGACTGTCACCGCTGCAACTGACCCCGCAGACCCTGCGGGGCGTCGGCATCGACTATCCGAAACCGGACACCATCGGCCAGGATCGTCTGGCCAACGCGGTCGCCGCCCACCATCACCACGGTGCCCCATCACTGGTCGTCGATTTCGGGACGGCCGTGACCTTCGACGTGGTGAATGGCGCTGGAGATTACGCCGGTGGCATCATCGCTCCGGGCCTCTCGGCGATGACCGACTACCTCCATGAGAAGACAGCCCTCCTGCCGCGGATCCGGATCCGGAACCCCGGGCGCGTCATCGGGAGGAACACCGAGGAGGCCATGCTTTCCGGCGCCGTCTACGGCTATCGAGGCCTGGTGCGCGGCCTCATCCTCGAGCTGCACCGCGAACTGGGGGTTGGTCGTCTGCCGGTCGTGGCCACCGGCGGTTGTGCCCGGCTCATCGCCCGTGGATTGCCCGAGATCGACACGGTTTCCCCCGGATTGACCCTCGAGGGATTGCGACTCACCGCCCTGGCTCATTGCGATCCACCGCTTCCGGCATAGGTTGCCGTCCATGGCCAAAGCCGTCGCATTGAGTCTTCGTCCAGGGGATGAGGCCCCGACCTTCTCCGCAGTCGCCACCGATGGATCCGAGATCCGCTCCAAGGACCTGCTCGGCAAACCCGTGGTCGTCTATTTCTACCCCCGTGACGACACCCCGGGGTGCACCAAGGAAGCCTGTGGATTCAGGGATCACCATCCGGGATTCCGGAAATGCGGAGCGGTGGTTCTCGGAGTCAGCGCCGACCCGGTGAAGTCGCACGTGAAGTTCACGGAGAAATTCCAACTACCGTTCCCGCTGCTCTCCGATCCCGACGCGGTCGTCGCCAAGGCCTTCGGGGCCTGGGGTGAGAAGGTGTTCATGGGAAGGAAGTACCAGGGAATGCATCGGGTCACCTTCCTGATCGGTCGGGATGGCAGGATCGCGAACGTCTGGCCCACCGTGAAGCCCGAGACGCATGCCGCCGAGGTGCTCGAGGCGTTGAAGGCCCTGTAGCCCGAGGCGTCACCGATCCCACCCGGAGGTGGCGATATCGCATTTGTCATCGGGAGACCGCCTCGCCCATCCTCGGCCGGTCCCCTGCCCGACCCGGAGCCTGGGACGCTTCGCTCCGATGAACGACTCCGAAATCGCCTCCTGGATCGCCAACCGCCATCCCGCCGAACAATTCCGCGGTAAGCGCGTCCTGCTCATCATCCCCGACGGGACCCGCACCGCTCCGATCGGAACGGTGTTCAAGGCGCTGCATGACCAATGGTCCGGGTCGGTCGCAGCCCTCGACATCCTCATCGCCCTGGGTACCCATCCCCCGATGTCGGAGGAGGCCATCTGCGCACGGTTGGAGATCACCGCCGAGGAGCGGTCCGCCCGCTACGCCTCGGTCGGCTTCTTCAACCACGAGTGGGACAACCCCGCCGCCCTCGAGACACTCGGCGTCATCCCGGCCGACGAGATCCGGGCGCTGTCCGACGGGTTGTTCGCCATGGACGTGCCCGTGTCGGTGAATCGTCGGGTCCTCGACTACGATCAGATCGTCATCGTCGGACCGGTCTTCCCGCACGAGGTGGTGGGTTTCAGCGGGGGCAACAAGTACCTGTTCCCCGGGGTCGGCGGGCCGGAGATCCTGAACTTCTTCCACTGGCTCGGCGCGGTGATCACCACCGTGGGGGTCATCGGACAGAAGTGGACCCCGGTGCGCCGGGTGGTGGACCGCGCAGGAGCGATGGTGCCCATTCCCAAGCTGTGTCTGGCCCTGGTGGTCAGGCCCGGGGGGCACGGAGGCCTGGCCGGGATGTTCAGCGGCACCCCGGAGGAGGCCTGGGATCATGCCGCCGACCTCTCCGCGCAGACCCACATCGAGTGGAAGGATCGCCAGTTCCACACCATCCTGAGTTGCGCGCCCCCGATGTACGATGAGCTCTGGGTGGGGGCCAAGTGCATGTACAAGCTGGAACCGGTGCTCGCACCCGGCGGCGAACTCATCATCTACGCCCCCCACCTGCACGAGGTCAGCGTCGTTCATGGAGCCTTGATCCGGCAGGTCGGGTACCACTGCCGCGACTACTTCCTGAAGCAGTGGGATCGCTTCAAGGACCTCCCCTGGGGAACACTGGCGCACAGCACCCATGTCTTCGGACAGGGCACCTACGAAAACGGTGTCGAAACGCAACGCGCACGGGTCACGCTTGCGACCGGGATCCCCGAAGCGGTCTGCCGGGAGATCAACCTCGGATATCGCGATTGGAGAACGATCCGGCCGGCCGATTTCGAGGGACGTGAAGCGGAGGGCATCCTGTACGTGCCCAAGGCGGGAGAAACCCTCTATCGCCCGAGGGCCTGACGGTCCTTCCGGGGGCGGATGAAGGGCGAAGCCCACCGGAGCACCGGAGTGCCGGAGCGTTGACACGCCACCATCGCAGGCCGGAACATCTTCCACGCCCGCGCACTCCGCCCATGCCTCCAGCCCGACCGGTCCACGCCAATTTCCGGGAAGCGTATTGCCATCACCATGGCTGTCTGCCCGACCAGTTCGAGCGTCACCTGCTGATGCGGATCATCCCCCTGCACTTCCGACCGCTGGCGGCGGTGAGCTTCTGGATGAGCCGCGAACTCTTCGCCAGCGAACTCGAGGTCATCCGCAATGCCGCGCCCGCGCGCACCGGGCGTGAGATCAACGCCGCGGCGCAGGACCTGGTCCACCTCCGGTTCGTCGAGAACAGCTTCCGACGCTCCATCGGGATGCGGGGCCGATCGGAGGCGGTCGTGGAGGCCTGGAACCGCGTGAAGGAAACCGTGGACCGGCCGGCCAACCCGGATCATCCGACGGTCGGCTTCGCCGAATCGGCATCCCGTGTCACGGCCGCGCCGCGTTCCGCCGCACTGGGCCGAAGGGATTCCGCGCTCACCTTCCGCTTCCTGGAACGCCTCCAGAACGAGGCCGCCCAGGGGAGGCCGATCGCCGCAGCGATCGAAGCGGCCGGACTGGCGGCCGGACAACTGCTCGCCCTGCTGGAATCCAACCCCAAGGACCAGCCGCGCTTCCAGATCCTGCGCGACCGACTGATCCGTCTCAGGGACCACGGCGACGACGTTCCGCCGGTCCCGGGCGCCCCCGCTTCCCGCACCCTCCCTCCCGAGTCCCGAAACCTTCCATGAACAACAAGCTCCGAGTCGGCATCATCGGCGGCGGCCTGATGGGTCGCGAGGCCGCCAGCGCCTTCGCCCGATGGTTCGTCCTGAACAACTTCCCCGTGCAGGTGGAGTTGACCGCCGTCTGCGACCTCCAACCCTCCCTGATCGACTGGTTCCGGCGGATCCCGACGGTCCGACTGTTCACCCAGGACCATCACCAACTGCTCGCCTCGTCCGAGGTCGATGTGGTGTACGTGGCCGTGCCCCACAACCTCCATGAGGCCATCTACCTCGACGTCCTCGCGGCCGGGAAGGACCTGCTCGCCGAAAAGCCCTTCGGTATCGATCTGGCGGCCGCGCGTCGGATCCGCGATGCCGCAGCGGCCTCCGGACGATTCGTCCGGTGCAGCTCCGAGTTCCCATTCCTGCCCGGGGTGCAACGGGTGATCGAATGGGCGCGCTCCGGAGCCATGGGCAAGCCCCTTGAGGTCCGATCCTGCTTCTGGCACGCGAGCGACCTCGATCCGACCAAGCCGGTGAACTGGAAGCGCCAAGTGCGCACCTGCGGCGCCATCGGCGTGATGGGTGACCTCGGGATGCACGTGGTCCATGTGCCCTTCCGTCTGGGTTGGTTCCCCAACCGGGTGTACGCCCAGTTGCAGAAGATCTACCACGAGCGTCCGGACGGCAAAGGGGGCACGGCCCCGTGCGACACCTGGGACAACGCCATGCTCCATACCGAGGCGGTCATCCAGGGCATCGAGACCCCCATGCGCCTCGAGATGAAGCGCCTCGCTCCCGGAGCCACCAACACCTGGTCCATCGAGATCCTCGGCACCGACGGGGGCATGCGCTATTCGACCGCGGAGCCCAAGACGCTCTGGAGATTCGACCGTTCCAAGGAGCAGTGGTGGAGCCGGACCGACCTCGGTTTCCAGACCCCGTTCCCGACCATCACCGGCGGGATCTTCGAGCCCGGTTTCCCGGATTGCTTCCTCCAGATGTGGGCGGCCTTCGCCGCCGAGCGGGCCGGGGCCCTGGGCGACCGGTTCGGCTGCGTCACGCCCGACGAGGCGGTCCGCAGCCACGAGGTCTTCGAGGCGGCCCTGGCATCCCATGCGAGCCGCACCGCCGTGATTCCCGGCTGACACCTTCCATCGCGTCCACCATGGCCCGCCGACCCCAACCGCTCCCGCCTCCGGCCAGCACGGCCTCGCTGATCCTTCGCCGGACCTCCCTGAGGCCCCGGTTCGCCATCGTCCTCGGCAGCGGTTTCGGCCCGGTCGCCGATGCGATCGAGGTGGAGCGCGAATTCGCCTACCGGGATCTCCCCGGCTTCCCGGTGGGTCGGGCCCCCGGGCACGCCGGAAAACTGCGGGTCGGCACCTGGCACTCGGTCCCGGTCGCCGTTCTCAGCGGACGGGCCCACCACTACGAAGGTTTCGAGCCGCAGGAGGTGGTCTTCGCCACCCGGGTCCTCGCCGCCTTGGGCGTGGAGACGCTCCTGCTGACCAACGCCGCCGGCGGCATCCACCCGCGATACCGGGTGGGCGACTTCATGATCGTGTCCGACCACATCAATTTCCTGGGCATGAATCCCTTGCGCGGACCGGTCGCGGACGGTGAGGCCCGCTTCGTGGACATGACCCGGGCCTATGATCCGGAGCTCCGGCGCGACCTGAAGGCGGCGGCGAAAGAGACCCGGATGAAGATCCACGAAGGCGTCTATCTGGCGGTCTCCGGCCCCAGTTTCGAGACTCCGGCCGAGATCCGAGCCTTCCGCCGTTGGGGAGCCGATGCGGTGGGCATGAGCACCGTGCCCGAGGTCATCGCGGCACGACAGGTCGGCCTTCGGGTGGCTGCATGCAGTTGCATCACCAACGCGGCGGCGGGTCTGGGGGGGAAGGGGCAGGTGGTCTCCGGGGAGGAGGTCCTGGAGGTGGCGAGGACCCGGGAGCGGTCGGCCTGCGACTGGATCGGTGCCTTCGTGCGCCGCCGGGCCGCGAAGGCGACCGGAACCCGGGAATCCCCTCACCCGGCGGACTTCGGCAGGGTAGACAAAAAAGTCGGGTAACTTTTCCGGCGGACGCGACATCCGAACTGAAGACCGCGCATCGGTACCTCGTCCGCCCCACCTCGCTGCATGCGATTCCTCTACAATCTGCTCTTCAACCTCGGGTTCGCCCTATCGGCACCCTGGTATTTCCTGAAGATGTACCGCCGCGGTTCATGGCAGGCGGGTTTCGGGGAACGGTTCGGGCTCTATGACGCGAAACTCAAGCAATCCCTGACCAACCGACAGGTGGTCTGGTTCCATGCCGTCAGCGTGGGCGAGGTCAACCTGTGCACCCAGCTGATCCGCGCCATGGAGCCGCTGCTGCCGCTGCACAAGATCGTCGTCTCGACCACCACATCGACCGGCATGGCCCTGCTTCGGGAACGCCTGCCGGCCCACATCACCAAGATCTACTACCCGATCGACCGCCGGAAGCACATCCAACGGGCCATCGGCCTGATCAATCCCGAGGTCGTGATCCTGGTGGAGGCCGAGATCTGGCCCAATTTCCTCTGGAGCCTCCAGCGTCGCAACATTCCCCATTTCCTGGTCAATGCCCGGCTGTCGGAACGCTCCTTCCGGGGCTATCGCCGCTTCGGTTTCCTGTTCAGGGAACTCTTCGCCGGATTCGAGGGAGTCGGGGCGCAGAACGAGGCCGACGCGGAGCGGCTGCTTCGGCTCGGATGCCGCAGGGAGGCGGTCCAGGTGGTCGGCAGCCTCAAATTCGATGCCGCCAAACTCGACGACCCGAAACCCCTGGATGTCGTCGGCCTCCTGGGGCAACTGGGGGTCGGACCCGACACCGCGGTGCTGGTGGCCGGGAGCACCCACGATGGGGAGGAGCGCATCCTCGCCTCGATGTATCTCCGACTGAAGCCGCGGTTTCCGAGACTCTTCCTGATGATCGTGCCCCGGCACCACGAGCGCGGAGCCGCCGTCGGGAACGAACTGAGGTCTCTGGGCCTCCGGTTCGTCTTCCGCAAGGACCTGCGACCGACCACCCGCCATCCGGCGGGCGACCTCGACTGCCTGCTGGTCAACACCACGGGCGAACTCCGCCATTTCTATTCCAGGGCGGACATCGTGTTCGTGGGCAAGAGCCTCACCGCGGAGGGTGGGCAGAACCCGATCGAACCGGCCGCCTTGGGGAAGGCGGTGGTCTTCGGTCCCCACATGGAGAATTTCCCGGATATCGCACCGGCTTTCGTGAAGGCGGGCGCGGCCCTGCAGGTGCCGGATGAAACGGCGCTGGAAACGGCACTGATCCACCTGCTGGAGAACCCGGCCGAGCGTCAGACCCTCGGACGACGGGCCCAGGCCGTGGTCCGGGAGAATCAGGGCAGCATCGGACGCACGGTCTCCATGATCATGGAGGCCCTCTGAACCCCTGACCGGAGCAGAGCAGTCCGGCTCACTCCAGCCCGACGGCAGGGCTCAGGGCAGGAACGAGCAGATGTATTCGCAGATCCCTGCGGAGACCTCGATGTCGAACCCGGACTTGGCCGGGACATCGAAATGGGATCCGGCGGAAACGGTCCGGTTCTCCTGGGTGCCATCCAATCGGATGACGCACTGTCCGGCCACGATCTCCATCCGCTCGGCCAGATCGGTACCGAAGTGGTACTTGCCGGGATAGATCAGCCCCAGGGTCTTCTTGGTGCCGTCGGAAAACCGGATCGTGTGTGACACCACCTTGCCGTCGAAATAGACGTTGGCCTTTGCGACTGCGGTGACGTTGCTGAATTCGCTCGGAATCGACATCCCGAGGAAACTGGACAAAGCCGACCTCCGCATCAATCGCCAAGTCGATCCGGTTTTTGGTGCGCCCATGGACCTGACAGCCATAATCCCTACAATCCCAGTTGTCTTTATGTGTTTACAGGTCTGCAGGGCTCCTCCTAGGCTCCTCCGAGTCGCGAACATGGGGCGCCAACGATCCAAAGGACTACCGGGATTCGGCCGGACGATGGGTTTCACCCTCGTCTACCTCGGACTGGTGGTGTTGATCCCGATCGGCGGATTGCTGATCCGCGTCAGTGCTCTGACATGGGCCGACTTCGCCCGAGTCGCCTTCAGCGATCGGGCTCTGGCCGCCTATCGGCTGACCTTCGGAGCCTCTCTCGTCGCCGCCTCCCTCAATGCATTCCTGGGCACCCTGTTGGCGTGGGTCCTCACGCGATACCGGTTTCCCGGCCGCCGTTTCCTCGACGCCTTGGTGGATTTCCCGTTCGCGCTTCCGACCGCCGTTGCCGGGCTCACCTTGGCCAACCTGTTCTCCGCGAAAGGATGGCTTGGACGGCATCTGGTGCCCCTCGGCATCGAGTTGACCTACACGACCGCCGGCATCGTCCTCGCCCTGACCTTCGTCAGCCTGCCCTTCGTGGTGCGCACGCTCCAACCGGTGCTGGAGGAATTCGAGGTCGAACTGGAGGAGGCGGCCGCCACTCTGGGCGCGGACCGCTGGACGACCTTCCGACGGGTGGTCTTTCCGACCCTGCTGCCGGCTCTGATGACCGGCTTCGCCCTCGCCTTCGCCCGTGCGGTGGGCGAATACGGCTCGGTCATCTTCATCTCCACCAACAAGCCCTACGTCTCCGAGATCACCCCCCAGGTGATCATGGGGTGGTTGGACCAATTCGAGTACGCCAACGCCATGGCCGTCGCCACGGTCATGCTCACCGCGTCGTTCGCGATCCTCATCACCATCAACCTGCTCGAGCGGTGGGCGAGCCGATTCCAACGCTGATCATGGCCGTGGGCATTCCCAGGGGGCCGGGGTCGGCCGATGACGTGAAATCCCGTCGAGGCATCGAGGAACCGGCGATCATCCGGACGGTCCTGATCGGCGCCGCCATGGGATTCATCGGGATCTTCCTCCTGCTACCGTTGGCGAACGTGTTCGCGCAAGCGTTGGCCAAGGGATGGTCGGCCTGTCTCGGGGCGCTGCAGCAACCCGACACCCGGTCGGCGGTGCGATTGACCCTGCTGGTGTCGGCCGTTTGCGTGCCGCTGAACCTCGTGTTCGGGGTGGTCGCCGCCTGGGCGGTGGCCAGGTTCCAGTTCCGGGGCAAGGCCCTCCTGATCACGCTGATCGACCTGCCCTTCTCGGTGTCCCCCGTGGTTTCCGGCCTGATCTACGTGATGATGTTCGGGGCCCAGGGCTTCCTGGGACCGTGGCTCGAGTCCAAGGACATCCAGGTGATCTTCGCGGTGCCGGGCATCGTGCTCGTCACCCTCTTCGTGACCTTCCCGTTCGTGGCACGGGAACTGATCCCTTTGATGGAGGCCCAGGGCAGCGACGCCGAGCAGGCCGCCCTGACCCTGGGTGCGACGGGTTGGCAAACGTTCCGCCATGTCACCCTGCCCTCGGTCAAGTGGGGTCTCCTGTACGGGGTGATCCTCTGCAATGCCCGCGCCATGGGCGAATTCGGGGCCGTCTCGGTGGTGAGCGGCCACATCTCCGGCGTCACGGAGACCCTTCCGCTACGCATCGAGAAACTCCATCAGGAGTACCAGTCCGTGGCCGCCTTCAGCGCCGCCAGCCTCCTCGCGATCCTCGCTCTGGTCACCCTCGGCCTGAAGACCTGGCTCGAACGCCGCCAGTCCGCCGAACACGCCCCTGAACCGTCCGATTCCCCTTCCAGCCATGAGCATTGAACTGCGCCACGTTTCCAAGCGCTTCGGAGGTGTCACCGCCGTCGAGGACGTCTCGTTCAGCGTCGCCGATGGCGAACTCGTCGCCCTGCTCGGTCCCAGTGGTGGCGGCAAGACGACGGTGCTCCGGATGATCGCCGGCCTGGAGGTCCCATCCTCCGGCGACCTCCTCGTCCGCGGCCAACGCGTCAACGAGGTGCCGGTGCAGGAGCGGAACATCGGCTTCGTGTTCCAGAGCTACGCGCTCTTCAAGACGATGAGCGTCTTCGACAACATCGCCTTCGGGCTCAAGATCCGGAGGACCCCGAAGGCGGAGATCCGGGCCCGCGTGGAGGAGCTGCTGCGGCTCTTCGGGCTCGATGGGCTCGGACGCCGCCTGCCCCACCAGTTGTCGGGAGGCCAGCGCCAGCGGGTGGCCATCGCCCGCGCGCTGGCTCCGCGCCCCTCCGTGCTCCTGATGGATGAACCCTTCGGTGCGGTCGATGCCAAGATCCGGCAGGAACTCCGGGAATGGCTGGTCCGTCTGCACCGTGAACTGCATGTGACCACGATCTTCGTGACCCACGACCAGGAGGAGGCCATGGAGGTCAGCAACCGGATCGTCATCTTCAGTCGGGGCCGCCTCGAACAGATCGGAACCCCGCGCGAGGTCTATGAGCAACCCTGCAACGAGTTCGTGGCGAGGTTCATCGGGGTGCTCAACGTGCTGGAACCGACCGTCCGCAACGGGGCGGCGCGGCTCAACGAATTGTGCTTCCCCGCCCACGGGGTGCCGGAGGGACAGACCCTCCGGATAGGATTCCGCCCGTACGCGGTGCAGGTGTCCCGCGATCTCGACGAGTACCCACAGCGGGCCGTCATCCGGCAGGTCTACTTCCTCGGAGTGCAGCTGCGGCTCGAACTGGAGACTCCTTCCGGGCTGATTCTCCGAACACGGATCGCCAAGGACGATTTCCTCCGTCAGGGCCTCGAACAGGGCGCGCCGGTGAGTTTCCAGATCCGCGAATACCGGGTCCTGTCCACCGGTGCCCACAGACTGCCCCCCGAGGTCGCCACCGTGCATTCGGGCGCGAACTTCGCGGAAGGGATCTGACCTCCCGCCCCCACCCCGCCGCGGAGTTGACCGCACCCGGGGTTGAGTCCGGCCCTGAAAACGTGTTGGCTCGTGGCCCATGAAGCTCGGACGATTCTTCTCCGCCTCCCATCCCTTTCCACGCGTAGGCCTCGCCATCGATGACACCGAGGTGATCGATCTATCCGGAGCGGGAGTCGCGTCGATCACCCGACTCCTCGAGGAACCCGATCTGGTGGGCAACCTGAAGCGATGGGCGCAGGGCAGGCTGCGGAGGATCCCTGTTTCGGACATCTGCCTCGCCGCACCGGTCGAGGACCAGGAGGTGTGGGCGGCGGGAGTGACCTATCTGCGGAGCAAGGCCGCCCGCATGGAGGAATCCGACTTCAGCGCCACAGCCTACGATCGGGTGTACGACGCGGCCCGCCCGGAGATCTTCTTCAAGTCCCAGGGGACCAAGGCGGTGGGCCCCGGAGCACCGGTCGGCATCCGCTCCGACGCCCGGTGGAGCGTTCCCGAGCCCGAACTGGTCCTGGTGTTCAACCGGCGGGGCGAGCGGGTGGGCTTCACCATCGGCAACGACATGAGTTCCCGCGACATCGAGGGCGAGAACCTGCTCTACCTGCCGCAGGCCAAGACCTATCGCGCGTCGTGCGCCGTTGGCCCGTGGATCAGGGTTGGAGTCGACGAGGCCGAGGCCCGGTCCTGGGCGATCCGACTGGAGATCCACCGGGCCGGGGCCACGGTTTTCCAAGGCGCCACCCAGGTCTCGCAGATCAAGCGGTCCTTCGACGAGTTGGCCGGCTGGCTGCATCGTTGCCAGCAGTTCCCCCACGGCAGCATGCTGTTGACCGGCACCGGCATCGTGCCTCCGAACGAATTCACCCTGGCCGCGGGCGACCGGGTGATCATCGAGATCGACGGCATCGGCAGGCTGGAGAATCCGGTCATCGAGGTCTGAGGTCCGGACCGGTGACCGGTTCTTCGGGCGATGATCAGGAACCGGCTCCGACGCCGTCCGCGCTCAGATCAGGTCGAGGCAGCGACGGAGTTCTTCGTCGGTGTTGTAGAAGTGCGGGGAGATCCGGACCACCGCCTGCCCCCCGGGCAGAGTGCGGCAAGAGGTGGAGATCCCGGCGGACTTCAGCTTCTGGTGGAGGGCGCGCATGTCGGTTCCCTCCCGATGGAAACTCGTGATGCCGCCGGCATTGTCGGCATGGGCCTCGCCCTGGAGCACGGTGAAGCCCTTGGCCACCAGTTCGGGCACCAACCACAGCCGCTTGCGCGCCAACTCGGCCGCGATGGCATCGACTCCGACCTCCTCGATCAATTCGAGGGAGGCCTTCAAGCCGTGGAGACCCAGGAAATTGTGGGACCCCGCCTCGTAGCGTCGGGCACCCTCATGGAACACGAGGTCGTCCTGGGTCAGGAAATCCGGGCACTGCAGGTTGTGCCAGCCGTGCACCACCGGACGGATCTGCGGGCGGACCTCCTTGCGGACATACAGGATGCCGGCCGCGCAGGGACCGAGCAGCCACTTGTGCGCATCGGCCGCCAGGATGTCCACCTGGGCCACGGAGGTCGGGAAGGCCCCCAAGGTCTGGATCGCATCCAGGCAGAAGAGGATCCCCTTGGCCCGGAGCATCCGCCCGATGGCGTCGACGTTGATCCGCCAGCCCGTCAGGTAATGGGCGCTGGCGAGGGCCACCAGACGGGTGTCCTCGTCGACCTGACCCTGGACATCCACCAGGCGCACCTTGCCCAGCTCGCGGATGTTCATCAGGCGCACCTCGACCCCGCGATCGGCCAGCGCCATCCACGGATAAACGTTGGATGGATAGCAGTCGTGGTAGACCAGCACGTTCTGCCCGCGCCTGATCTGCAGGCCGGCCGCCACCTGGCTGAGGGCCAGTGAGGTGGGCCCCACCAGGGAGACCTCGTCGTGGTCGGCCCCGATCAATCCGGCGGCCAGTCGTCTCACCCGGCCCACCACGCCCGGGGTCAGGGCCTCCTCCTGGTCGTCGCCCGTGCAGGCCTCGGCGTGGGCCTGCACCGCCTCGGCCACGCGGCGCGGCAACGGACACACTCCGGCATGGGCCAGGAACGCCTGCCGGGCCGCCACGGGAAACTCCCGGGTGCGCAGCGTTTCGTCGGCGAGGAGGTCGGGGATGGTGAGGGACATCGGTTCAGTGCGCCCGGGCGCGGACGCGGATGTTGATGACCTCGACGGCGACCGAGAAAGCCATCGCGAAGTAGATGTAACCCTTGCTGATGTGCTGCTGGAAACCCTCGGCCAACAGCATCGTGCCGATCAGGATGAGGAAGGCCAGGGCCAGCACCTTGATCGTGGGGTACTTCTCGACGAAGGCCCCGATCTGGTTCACGAACACCAGCATCACGATCATGGCCAGGATGACGGCCGCGATCATGACCGGGATCTGGTTGGACATGCCCACTGCGGTGATCACCGAGTCCAGTGAGAACACGATGTCGAGCAACAGGATCTGCAGGATGACCGACGCGAAGCCCGGGGCCTTCACGTCACGGCCCGACTCGTCATGACCCTCCACCTTCTCATGGATCTCCTTGGTGCTCTTCCATATCAGGAAGAGGCCACCGATGGCCAGCACCAGGTCCTTGCCGGTGTTGGGCAACGGTAGACCCAGAAGGGACACCTCCCAGAGCCGGCGACTCAGGCCCATCACCCAACTGAGGGAGCACAGCAGCAGGATACGGGTGATCAGCGCGAGCGAGAGTCCCATCTTGCGGGCCCGTTCCCGCTGCTCCGGCGGCAGCTTGCCCGAGAGGATCGAGATGAAGATCAGGTTGTCGATCCCCAGGACGATCTCCAGCAACGACAGCGTCGCCAGACCGATCCAAGCCTGGGGCGACTGTATCCATTCCATCCAATTCATCCGGCGGAGGGTGCCCCAAGTCCCCCTGCAGGGCGAGTGGTGAAAGCGCTCCGCGTTTCCAATCGGCGGGAGTTCAACCGGCGTTCTGCCCACCCATCCAGCGGACGGCGTAGCGCACCAGATCGCTCATGTGGGCCAACCGGAGCTTCCTCTTCAGGTTGGCCCGGTGCACGTCCACGGTCTTGAGGCTGATGCCCATCTCGGCGGCGATCTCGCGAGGGGCGATGCCCTGCCCGATCCTCTGGAACACCTCGAACTCGCGGTCGCTGAGCCCCGCGATGGGGGAGGTCCGGGAACGGGCACGCGCTCCGCTCAGCGAATCGAGCAGCACCGCGGCCATGCGCGGACTCACCGAGACCCTGCCGGAGAGCACCTCCCGGATCGCCGCCAGCAACCGTTCCCCGCCGGCCTCCTTCATGAGGTATCCGCGCGCGCCCGCCCGCAGCACCCGCTCCGCGTAAACCATCTCGTCGTGCATCGAGAGCACCAGGATCGGCAGGCCGGGACTCTGGGCAAGAAGGTCCTTGATCAGCTCAACCCCGGAACGACCGGGCAGCGTGAGGTCGGTCACCACCAGGTCGGGGCGGAGAGCGGTCACCGACTGGACCGCCGAGGGGGCGTCGGACGCCTCACCCGCCACTTCCAGATCGGATTGTGATCGAATGAGCGAGACGAGACCCGCCCGCATCATGGGATGATCGTCCACCAGGAACACCCGGCGGCGGACCTGGGATCCTCTGGCGGTGGAGGAGCGCGGTTTCTTCATTTCGAGGCCGGTGCGGAACAGGTGACCCGGGTTCCCTTCCCGGGCGAGGAACGCACCTGCAGATCGCCACCGAAAAGACCCGCCCGGTAGCGCATGACCCGGAGGCCCAGACCGGCATCGGATCGGGCGGGGAGATTGAAGCCGCCTCCGTCGTCGGAAACCTCCAGGACGACACGACCACGGGCCTGGGAAAGGGAGATGATGATCCTGCCGGGGCGGCCGTGCTTGAGCGCGTTCGCCACCGCCTCCTGGGCGATGCGATACAGGTGGCTCGCCGTGGACGGTTCGGGCGGGTTGGTGATCCGCGAACCGACGAACCGGCATTCTACCCGGGTGAGGGCGAGCGTGCTCTCGGCCAGTTCCAGGAGCGCATGCATCAGTCCGCCCGCCTCGAGCGACACCGGAGACAGCCCGTGGGACAACTGGCGCGTCTGGGACACGGCTTCCCGCAGTTGCTGGGCGAGATGTCGAAGGGTGGCTCCGGCCTGCGGCGACAGCCGCGAGACGGTCTCGATCAGCCCCTGCGCCCCGAGCTCGAGCGCGGTGAGCCGCTGCCCGAGGTTGTCATGCAGATCGCGCCCGATCCTGCGTCTCTCCCGCTCGCCCGTCTCGAGGATCTCGCGCTCCAACCGCCTGCGCCAGGACACGTCGGTGCGGATGGAGACGTGCTGCACCGGCCGGCCATCGTCACCGAGGAAAGGCACGATGGTCGTCTCCACCCAGTACAGGGAGCCGTCCTTGGCCCGATTGGCGATCTCGCCGCGCCAGATCCGTCCCCGCGAGATGGTCCTCCAAAGGTCGACGAAGAAGCCGCGGGGATGCTGGCCCGAATTGAGGATCCGGTGGTTCTGTCCGAGGAGCTCGGTCCGGGAATAGCCGGAGATCTGGCAGAACTTGTCGTTGGCATAGGTGATCGTCCCCGCGGCGTCCGTGATGGCGACGATGGAATGCTCGTCTAGGGCCGCCTTCACGTCGCGCAACTCCCGGCGGGTGGCGCTCATCTCCGGTTCCGGGTCGTCGACGGGGCGTCTTGTCGGAGGGCGCTCCGACGGGGCATCCGCCGGGGAACGACGCCGCGCCCGGGACTGGGATGGGGTTCTCGCCTTTCCGGAAGCCACACTCCAAGGATGCCAGAAGCCCGCGACCCGTGCGACTGAATCCGATCAGGCGGAGCGGAGTCGCTCTCGGTAGTCCGTCGGGGATTCATGCAGGATGCGCTTGAAGACCCGGTTGAAATGGGTCAGCGACTGGAACCCCACCTCGTAGGCGATCTCGCTCACCCGGAGATTGGGGTTGAGGAGCAGTTTCTTGGCCTTCTCCGTGCGCAGGCGCGAGACGTACTCGGTGAAGGAGACGCCGGTGTGACGTTTGAAGAGCTTGCAGAAGTAGAACAGGCTCGTGTGGACCGAGGCCGCCACCTGGCCGAGCGAGAGGTCCTCCCGGTGGTGCTCCTCGATGAAACGCTTGGCCCGGGTGATCACCGGCGGCTCGGCGCAGGCCTTCTGGACCGCGATCTGGTTGCTCTGGATCGCCAGGTGGTCGGCGAAGACCCCGAGCAATGTGGCCACCGAGTCCATCTTCTGGCGGGACACGACCGGCGTCGAGAAGTAGGCGTCGCGGGCCCGCCGGGTGTCGAGGTCGACGCCCAACCGTTGGGCCTCCTCGACCGCCTGTCGGAAGCGGGCCACCGTCGGCTTGCGGAGCATCACCTGGCCGGTCTGGAGGTAGCCGATGGTCTCGTTGCCGAGGCGGATAGGGACGGCCGTCTCGCTCAGGCCGTAGCCGCAGGTCATCGTGCACGCCGACCCGGTGGCGGACTTGGCCAACCGGTCCTGCATTTGGAGACAGGCGGCGCAACTCCGGCTCCGTTCCGCCGTCAACGCGCAGAAGGGATTCTCGCCGGACTTGCCGTGCAGCGGCAGTCGCCAGGTCACCATCGGGCGCAGGGCCAGCGGCAGCCCGGTCGCCGCGGTGAAGGCCCGCTGGTATCCCTGGTACAGGGTCGAATGTTCCAACGCCTCGATCATCTCTCCATTGCCATTCATGAGCTTTTCCTTTCCTGCTTTCGCCCCCGAAACGGGGCTCGCTTGGGAGTATCGATGGGCGGGTGCGTGCGGGAATTGGGCGGGATCACCGATCGGCGGCAGGGCGAATCACCGGGGCCACATAGGGAATTCCCCTAGCCACCCACACCCGGGGTCGACCCCGGGGGACTCCGACCGGGTCGGCGATGGGCGCTCCTCAGAACACCTCGGCGTCGATGCCGACTTCGCGACGCACCTGGCGGGCGATGTCGGACAGGATTCCCAGCGGCAGATGCGCACCCCGGGAATCCGCCGGAAGATGGGATGCCGATTGGATCTGGACACGGCTGATCAGCGCACCGCCGGCCCGCAGATCGATCAGGCAGCGCAGATAGTCCGAGATGTCGGTCCGGGAAGGCGCGTGCCCATCGAGGTTGTCGAAGAGACTGTGGATGACCACGGGACGCCGCCGTCCCAGTCCGAGGATCCGCGACAGCACCCGATCGAACGGCATGTCGACGCCGTTGATCCGGTGGAACCGTTCGGCATTCCCGGCATCGAGCTTCACCCAGACCTCGTCCCGGGATGTGAAATGCCCGAGTCCCTCGACGACCTGCGCGCGCTCCAGACCGGAGCCGTTGGTCTCGAGGACGAGTCGGAAGAACGGATGCCCTCCAAGGGCGCGGATCTGGATCAACATCTCGATGATCTCGGCGAAATTCGGACAGAGCGTCGGCTCTCCTTCGCCGCTGAGCAGGACCCGCCCGAGGGTCCGGAGTTCTCCCGGGATCCGCAGATAGGGGGGACTCCGGAACACCGCACCGGATCGGATCGCCGCGAGGGTCTCCTCGAACTCCCGGGCGAGGAGTCCCCCGTCGACGGACTCGGGTTCCTCGAAGGAGATCCTCGGCACGGCGCAATAGCGGCATCGGTAGTCGCATTCAGAACCCGGAGTGAGATTGATTCCGACCGACAATCCACGGGTGCGGCCGGAGAAATGGGTATAGACCCACCGCCTTCCATCATATCGATGGTCCGGCAGGCCGGTCGCCGGCACTGCAACCGGGAATCGGACGGTGGAAGCCGGTCGTCGGGTGGAAGGGGATTTCATGGAGGACTGGGAATCCATCGCCGCTGCCTTTCCCGCAGTCTGGCAGGGCCGGGGTCACGGTTCCCTCCTCCGATTGCAGGGGATGACACGGTTTTTGCGCCCCCGGATTTCGCGGCCGAAGGCGCCCCGGTAGGGGTTCCGCAAAATCCGCTCTGCCCTGGGCAATCCCCGGGTGGCGGGCCATTCGCCAACGACGATCGTGTGACCGGTATCCATCCCGGCATGAACAGAACCTCCACCCCACCTTTCCGGCGGCCCCGGAAGGAACCCGCCCCACCCAAACACCGCCCGGTGAGGTTCACCCTCGACGACACGAGAGCCTCCGAGGTCTGCATCGCAGGCACCTTCAACGGTTGGCATCCCTCGGCCACGCCCATGGTCGCCGTTGGTGACGGCCGGTGGACCAAGACGCTCGAACTGGAACCGGGCATGCACGAATACCTCTTCGTGATCGATGGACGCTGGGTCGCCGACCCGGGTTCCGCGGTCACCGTTCCGAACCCCTTTGGCGGCATCAACTGCTGCGTCAATGTCCGCTAGACACCCATCGACACCCCCCAATCACCATGAAGAACACCCTCACCCAGGCACCCGTCACCACCACGACCCAACTCGTGGTGACCACCCCGGAAGGGCATCGGGGCGTGAGTCCGCTGCCCCGCGAGACGCCGGGTCGACTGCATCCGCGCCACATCCTCGTGCCCACCGATTTCTCGTCCGCTTCGAAGAAGGCCATCGCGTACGCCGACGGATTCGCCTCGACCTTCGACTCCAAGGTCACCCTGCTGCACGTGATCGAACCGATGGTGCTGCCTCCGGAGTACGGATACCTGCCCCCCTACTCCCCGGAGGACGAGGCGCGGCAGGTCGAGGCCGTCCGCAAGCAGTTGCTCGACATCGCCTCGGGACTGGATTCGGCCCGTCGCACGGAGGTCTCGGTCCGCGTCGGCCGGCCTTGGCATGAGGTGATCGGGGCCGTCTCGGATCTGGGGGCAGATCTGCTGGTCCTCACCACCCATGGACGCACGGGCCTGCGACACATGCTCATGGGCAGCGTCGCCGAGAAGATCGTGCGGCATACCACCTGCCCGGTGCTGGTGGTGCGCCCTGAGGAAAGGGATTTCCTCGGCTGAGGAGCGGGCGCATGATCGGGGGATGTCCCTTTCGATCCGCCTCCCGGCCCTCTCCTCGATCCTCGCGTGCCTATTGCTCACCGGGGGCCTTCACGCCGTTCCGGTCTCGCTGCCGCTTTGGCCGGCGGGAGCGGTGCCCGGCGCACGGGGCGACGCCGATTCGGACACCCCGACCCTGACCCTCTACGCCGCTCCTCCGGCTCCGGCCCCGGCTCCGCGGCCCGCCATGGTCATCCTGCCCGGGGGTGGCTACGGGGGGCTCGCCCAGCACGAGGGGCGTGATTACGCGCAGTTCCTGAACCGGGAAGGTGTTCACGGGTTCGTCCTGAAGTACCGGCTCGGCAGCCACGGGTACCGGCATCCTGCGATGCTGCAGGATGCGGCCCGGGCGGTGCGTTGGGTCCGGGCCCACGCCTCGGAGTGGGGCGTCGATCCCCGGCGGATCGGCATCATGGGCAGCAGCGCCGGAGGGCATCTGGCCTCGACGCTCCTCACCCATCACGACGGGGGCGACCCGGGTTCCTCCGATCCGGTCGAGAGGGTCAGCAGCCGACCCGACCTGGGCGTGCTCTGCTATGCGGTGATCACCATGGGCACCCACACGCACGCGGGCTCGCGGCGGAATCTGCTCGGAGACAGCCCCCCGGCCAACCTGATCGAGGATCTTTCGAACGAGAACCGTGTCACGGCCCAGACCCCGCCGGTGTTCCTCTGGTCGCTCCGCGACGACGCGGCCGTGCCCATCGAGAATTCCATGGCATTCGCCGTGGCCTGCCGACGCGCCCAGGTCCCCTTCGAGCTGCACATCTACGACGGGAAGCCGCACGGGATCGGCTTGGGCGCGAAGCCTCCCGGCTTCGAGAATGCCCACCCTTGGACTCAGGACCTGCTGGCCTGGCTCAGGACCCAGAAGTGGCGCTGAGGTCGCTCCACCGGAGCGGCGGGCGTTCAGATGAGCCCCGCCGACACCGGAGCAGGGCCGGTGCTGGCGCGATGGACCACCTCGGCCGGCATGCGCACCGACTGGGGGCGACCGCCGTCGAGGATCTTCTGCATCAGGTCCATGGCCACCGATCCTAGCCGGAGCTTCGGCTGGCGGACCGTGGTCAGAGGCACCCGGAAGAACTCGCTCACCAGGACGTTCCCGAAGCCCGCGACACTGAGGTCCTGCGGGATGCGGATCCCCTGATTGAGCAAGGCGTCGGCCGCGCCGATGGCCACCAGATCGTTGGCCGCCTGGATGGCGGTGGCACCGGGGTTCTCCTGGATGAATTGCAGCGCGGCGGCGGCCCCCTCCTCCACTGTGGATCCGGCGTGGAAGACCAGGCGGTCATCCGAGGCAACCCCCGCATCCCTGAGCGCCCTGCGGTACCCCTCCAGACGCTCCTGGGCCCAGGGTGAATGCGTGGGACCCGCGAAGAAGGCGATCCGACGATGCCCAAGCGCCAACAGATGACGGGTGATGCCGTCGGAAGCCCCGAGATCCTCCGTCTCGACGTTGGCGAACTGCCGACAGAACGGGGCCCGGTGCCCGAGGAGGATCGTGGGGATGGATTGTTTGACGAGGTCGTCGAAGATCGGCGCCGACTCGGCCATCCGGTAGACCGGCGCGATGAACACCCCGTCGACCCGGCGGGACATGAAACGGCGGATCACCGACTCCTCGCGATCCGGGTTGCCGAGGGAATAGGCCACGAGGAGATCGTACCCCCGCTCGTAGGCCTGGTTTTCGAGAGCCAGCAGGACCCGGGAATAGACCGGGTCGGTGGGTGCGGGGATCACCAACCCCAACAAACGGGTCTTCCGATTGCGCAAACCGCTTGCCGAGACATCCGGCACGTAGCCCATCTGACGTGCCAGAGACTGGATCCGCGTCTTGGTCGACGATGAAAGGTCGGGCTTGTCGCGCAGCGCCTTGGACACCGTCATGACCGAGACCCCAGCCACCGCAGCGATGTCCTTCAAACGTACCATAAGCCTTTGGATCCCATCGACACGACGCCCCGGCCACCGGGACGCACGGCGCCCTTCCGCCCAGTCGAACCCTCCGCGATGAAGTCCGATCCGGCCTCCCGGATCAAGCCCTCATCTCCAGAGAGGGGCATCTCCGCGGAGCGGGGGTCGGACGGGGACCCGGCACCGGACCGGCGCTGGCATTCGGCTCGGATTGGAGTTGATCCGCCCAAAGGGCCGGCCTATGCATGGGAAACCTCCCCCCGGATCCCCATGAAACCCCTCGCCGACGAGCCCACCCGGATCGAGATCGATGGTCGCCATCTGCAATGCATGCATTGCACCCGGGACCAGTTCCACCGGCGCCGGGTGCGCATGGAGACCGCCAGCCCGGCGGGCATGCAACCCCATTGGCACGAAACGCTCGCGAACGCCCTCGTCTGTGCGCACTGCGGTTTCATCCACGGTTTCCTGCCCCGCTGATCTCGGGGCCGGTCTTGACGGATGTGGATCCGAGAATCATACATCCTCACAGGAATGGGTGATCACGTGAACAGTCGGACCTGCGGATGCCGCCGATGGGCGGTCGTCATGCTTTGGGTCTGGATGGTCTCCCGTTCCATTTGCGTCGCCCATTGCCACGGACTGCTCTTCGGCGGTGACACCTCCCTTCACGACCCCTCGAGGCGCTCGCACGGGTGTTGTTCCCGGGTCCGCAGCGAAGTGCCGAACAGCGATGCCGCCACCGCTGGCCGAACCGCGTCCGGTGCCGAGGTCCCGCATTCGGAATCCGGCTCCCGGTCCTGCCCGACCCAGGCGGTGATCCGTCTGGCCGATCCCCTGGATGGCGTACCGGTCCTCGGCATATCCGGACCGTCGAGGGATGCCGCACCGCTCGACCAGACCGTGGCCGAACGGATCGGTACTCTGCGGCGCAACGATGCCGATCGGTCCCGCTTCCGTCGGGTCTCCGAATCGCGATGGAATCGCGGGTTCGAGCCTTCTTCGATCCTCGGCACCGGCCTCCGCTGCCTGGCCCCACCTCGCAGGGCCTAGCCCACCGGCATCCGCCGGTGACCGCCGGCGACCTTCGCGGGGGCCCCTGCCCGACGGGTTCGGGATCCCTCAGCCGCCGCCGATCCTCCACCCCGACCCCCTGGCCCGATCCGATCCGGCCGACCGGTTCGACCTCCGGTCCGGGGTCCCAAGGGGTCCGTTCCGATCGTACCGCACCATCGTCCCATCGTCCCATCCTTGCTCCACATGCATCTCCAGACGTTCCTCCGCCGAATCCGGCCCTGGGCCGGGATCCCGGCCTTGGGCCTGTTAGCATCGGCACCCGTGGTCGCAGAAGTCGTCACGCCCGCGGCCGTCCAGCGACTGGCCGAATCGATCCCGCGTACCCACCCCGGCATCCAGGCCCTCCAACTGAAGGCCGATGCGGCCCGCCAGAACGCCGAAGGCATCCGTCTCTGGTCCGACCCCTCCCTGAGGGCAGGAGGGATCGGGTATTCGGACCGCGGCCCCGCACCGTCCGAGGAGGGGGACATCGCTCTTGGCATCACCCAGACGTTGCCTGTGTTCGGCAAGGAATCGGCGGCCAGGGCCGTCGCTCGGGCGGAGAGCGGCACCGCCAGGGAGGCGCGGGAGACCCGGCTCGAGGTCCTCAAGCGTGACCTGATGGAGCGGTTGTTGGAGGCGGCCCTGTTGAACCGCCAGATCGAATTGGCAGGGACCGACCTCGAATGGTTGCGCAAGATCTCGGGCACCCTGGAGGCCCGGCAGGCATCCGGCCCGGTCCCGCCCGCGTCCCTGATCCGGCTCCGCAACGACATCTCCGAGGCGGAAACCCGGCTGCGCCTCCAGCGACTCGAGGTCCGCGACCTGGAGGTCCGCCTCAACCGGATCCTCGGTCGGGACGCCGATCACCCGTCGGGACATTGGGAGCTGCCCGCGCGGGCCCGGCCCATCGCCTTCGAGGACCGCTGGCCGCGGCAGGCATTGGCCATGGAGCCGAGGTTGAGGCTGGCCCGACGGCTGAACGCGGAGGCCGAAGCCCGTCTGGAGGCCACCCGACGATCCAAGCGGCCCAACCTGTCCCTCGGGCTGGACTCCCGACAGTACTCCGGCGACGGCGGGCTCAGGAACGGTTCGGCCACGCTCCAAATGTCCCTGCCGTGGCTCAACCGGAACGGCTACTTGAAGGACCTGGACCGGGACCGCCTGCGGCTCGAGGCCGGGCGACGGGAGGTCGCCGACCTAGAGGCGGAGGTCGCCATGGAGATCCACCACCAAGTCACGCGGATCGAAAACGCCCGGATCCGTGCGGAGCTCGCCGAGGAGACCCTTGCCCCTCGGATCCGGGCCGCTCAAGACGCGTCCACCGCCGCCGTGGCGGGAGGCTCGGGCGACCTGCGCGAGGCGCTGGACCTGCGTCGCCAGGGCCTTGAGGCCGCCCACCAGCAGGCCACCGCCATCGCGGAGCAATGGTCGGCCATCGCCGAACTCATGCTGCTCTGCGGCTGGAACGAATTCCCCGCCCCCCCTTCTCCGGCAACCCGGTCCCCTGCCCATCCATGAAATCCACGCGCGTTCTCCTCCTCATCACCTTCATCGCAGGCGCCCTGGCCGGTGCCGGGCTGGTCGGACGATTCCGCCCCTCCGCGCCGACGCCCGAGGGCGAAGCCCCGGAGGCCGGGACCCGGGGCTCGGGATCGAAGAAGATCCTCTTCTACCAGTCGCCAATGCATCCGTGGATCCGGTCCGATCAACCCGGCCGATGCACGATCTGCGGCATGGAACTCACCCCGGTCTTCGAGGGCGAGACGGGCACCTCGACCGACGGTCCATCCCTCGTGCTGGGCACCAACGCGATCCAACTCATCCACCTCGAAACCCAGGAGGTCGCTCGGGGACCGTTGGAACGCACCCTGCGGCTCTCCGGGACCATCGATGACAACGACGTTCGGCACCGGGTGATCTCCGCCCCGGTCGCAGGCCGCATCGAACGCCTGGCGGTCAACCAGGTGGGCCAGGAGGTCCGTGCCGGAGAACCCCTGCTCACCCTCTATTCCCCGACATTGCTGACCGCCGAGCGCGAGTACGCCGCCCTCGCGCGCCAGACCAAGGTTCCCGGCACGACAGGATCGGACGCGATGGCACCCATCCTGGCGTCGGCCCGCCAGAAACTGCTCCAGATGGGGCTCACCCCGGCGCAGGTCGACGCGCTCCGGGACAAGCCGGCCGACGCCATCACCAGCGACCTTCTCTCCCGTGTGGATGGAACGGTGGTCCTCAAGCAGGTCTACGAAGGGCAGTATGTGGCCGAAGGCGAACGACTCTTCGAGATCGCCGATTTCTCGACCATGTGGGTCCAACTGACGGCCTATGAGGCGGATCGCCCGTGGCTGTCGACCGGCCAGGAGGTGCGTCTCACCACCCCGAGTTGGCATGGCGGCGTGGTCACGGGCCGGGTGAGCTTCATCGACCCCAACTACGACCCGATGACCCGCAGCTCGCGGGTCCGTGTCGAGGTGCCCAACCCGATCGAAGACACTCCCGGGGGGCGCCGACGACGACTGCTCCACCGCGTGACCGCCCGGGCCGAGATCGTCCACTCCGCAACGGCGCTGACGGTGCCCCGCTCCGCGCTGCTGTGGGACGGCCGCCAGGCGATCGCCTACCGCAGTCTCGGTGGCGGTGCCTTCGAGCGCCGGCCCGTCCGCATCGGCCGCATCGGAGACCACGCGGCCGAGATCCTGGAGGGCCTCGACGAGGGCGATCGGGTGGTGAGCCAGGCGGCCTTCCTCATCGACTCCCAGGCCCAGATCCGCGGCGGCACGGGCGGTGGTTCATCGGCACCGGCGGAGGCCATGCCGATGGCGAATTCCGGGCCTGTGCCGGTGCCGCTCGCGGAATTCCTCGAACTCTCGGCCGACCTGTCCGAGGCCCTCGCGGCGGACCGCCTCGATGGGTTCCGGTCGGCGGTCGCGCTATTCGCCCCGAGACTGGCAGCGCTGCGGCCGTGGGCGGCCGATCCCTCGACTCCGATGCCGGAGCCCCTCCGGAAGGCCGTCGCCTCGATCGAGGCCCCGCCGGAGGCGTTCGCACCCCAAGGCCTCGCCGAGGCACGCCAATGGTTCCTGGGGCAGACCCGCACCAGCCTGGAACTGGCGCGTTGGGCGCATCGGCAGGGTTGGTCGCCGGGGATCCGCACCTTCGAATGCCCGATGGTGGACCGCGCCATCCCCTCGGCCCCGAAACGGGCCTCGTGGCTGCAGCGCGGATCGGCGGTCCGGAACCCGTTCTTCGGGGCGGAGATGCTCGACTGCGGCATCGAACTGAAGGAGAAGCCATGATCGACCGCCTCATCGAAGCCTCGCTGCGCCAGCGATTCCTGGTGCTGTGCGGAACGCTGCTCCTGGTGTCGCTGGGCATCCGGGCCGTGTACCGGACGCCCATCGACGCCATTCCCGACCTCAGCGAAAATCAGGTGATCGTCTTCGCCGACTGGCCAGGACGCGGAGCCCAGGAGGTCGAGGACCAGATCACCTATCCCTTGTCGGCCAACCTGCAGGGCCTGGCCGGGGTCCGCAGCGTGCGGGCCACGAGCATGACCGGGTTCTCGCTCATCACCGTCCTGTTCGAGGACGCCGTCGACAACTACTTCGCCCGCACCCGGGTATTGGAACGGTTGAATCAGATCTCCGGATCGATGCCCACGGGTGTGGTGCCCCAACTCGGCCCCGACGCCTCCGGGCTGGGCTGGGTGTACCAGTACCACTTGGAGGTGGATCCCTCGAAGGCCCCTGGCGGCGGATACGACCTCGGACGCCTTCGGAGCATCCAGGACTGGATGATCCGCTATCCCCTCCAGTCCATCCCCGGGGTCGCGGAGGTGGCCTCCATCGGCGGATTCGTGCGCCAGTACCAGATCGAAGTGTCCTCGGCGAGACTGCGGGCGGTGGGGCTGGGCCTCGGCCGGGTCCTCGAGGCCGTAGGACGGGCCAACCTCAATGTCGGCGGCAAGGTGATCGAGGAGAACGGCCGGGAATACGTGGTGCGGGGCATCGGCCTGGTCCGCGGGATCGAGGATCTCGAGCAGGTGGTGTTGTCCGAGACCAACGGGGTTCCCGTCCTGCTGCGGGAGGTGGCCCACGTCCGCCTGGGCGGCGACTTCCGACGGGGATCGCTCGATGTCGACGGTCAGGAGCGGGTCGGAGGCGTCGTGGTGATGCGGACCGGCGAGAACGCGCGGGAGGTCATCCGACGGGTCAAGGAACGGATCGCTCAGATCGAACCCAGCCTGCCTGCGGGGATCTCCCTGAAACCCTTCTACGACCGGAGCGACCTCATCGACCGCACCCTCGACACCCTGAAGCACGCCCTCTGGGAGGAGGTGATCCTGGTCACCCTCGCCCACATCCTGTTCCTCTGGCACTTCCGGAGCATCCTGATCGTCACACTCCCGCTGCCCCTGTCGATCCTGACGGCTTTCCTGCTGATGCGGCAGTTCGGCATCTCGTCGAACATCATGTCGCTCACCGGCATCGCCATCGCCATCGGGGTCCTGGTCGATGCGGCCATCGTGATGACGGAGAACGTGATCCGCCACGCCGAGGAGGCCGAAGAAGCCAAGAAGCGCGCGGGCCTCGGTGAACGACTCTCGGCGGCGGAAACCCTCCAGGTGACCCTCGAGGCCTCCCGCCAGGTCGGCCGTCCCGTCTTCTTCGCGATGGCCATCATCATCCTGGCCTTCGTCCCGGTCTTCGCGCTCACGGGTCAGGAAGGCAAGCTGTTCCATCCCCTGGCCTTCACCAAGACCTTCGCCATGGTCGGCTCCACCTTCCTGGCCATGACCCTCGTGCCGGTGCTCTGCTCGTTCCTGGTCCGGGGTCCCTTCCGGCGCGAATCGGACCACTGGCTCATGAGCCTCCTCCTGAGGATCTACGATCCCGTGCTGGCCCTGGCCCTCGAATGGCGCAAGACGGTCCTCGCCGGGGCCGGACTGGTCCTCGCTTCCGCGCTGATCCTGGCCTTCGGACTGCCACGGGCCTGGGTTTCCCGGATGGAATCGGCGGGCTGGGTCCGCGTCTCGCGGCTTTGCCAGGGCATGGGCAGCGAGTTCATGCCGCCCCTCAACGAGGGAAGCCTGCTGTTCATGCCCGTGCTGCTGCCCGGCACGTCCCTGACCGAGGTGAAGGAGATCATGAGCTGGCAGGACCGGGTGATGCGGTCGTTCCCGGAGGTGCAGACCGTGGCCGGGAAACTGGGACGCTTCGAGACCGCCACCGACCCCGCCCCGGTGGAGATGATCGAGACCACCATCACCCTGAAACCGGAGTGGATCTCCACCAACCGATGGGTCCTGGGCTTCCTGCCCATCCCTTCGGTGATCCGGAATCCGGAGTGGCGCCCGGGCATCACGGCCCGGGATCTGGTGCAGGAGATGAGCCAACGCCTCTCCGAGGTGCCCGGCTACGTGCCTGGGTTCCTGCAGCCCATCGAGAACCGCATCCTGATGCTGAGCACCGGGATCCGGGCCCAGCTGGGCATCAAGGTCTTCGGCGACTCGTTGGAGGAGCTCCAACGGAAAGCCTTCGAGATCGAGAAGGTGGTCCGATCGGTCCCCGGCGCGGTGGGGGTCGCGGCCAGCCGGGTGCAGGGCAAGCCCTACGTCGAGATCGAGGTCGACCGCCCCCAGGCGGCCCGCTTCGGGCTCAATGCCCGGGAGGTGCTCGACCTCGTGGAATCGGGCATCGGGGGCGCGGTCGTCGGCACGGCCATCGAGGGACGGGCCCGCCTGCCCATCCAAGTGCGCCTCGAGGCTTCGGAACGCGACGACATCGACCGGCTGGGGGATCTCCTCATCCCGACCGCCAACGGCACCCCGGTCCCGCTGGCCCTCGTGGCCCGGATCCAGCGCACGGATGGCCCCGGCGAGATTGCCAGCGAGAACGGGCGTCTGCGCGTGTTCGTGCAGGCCAACGTGCAGGGCCGGGACCTCGGATCCTTCGTCTCGGAGGTCAAGGAACGGGTCGATCGCGACATCCTTCCGCGCCTTTCGGGAGGCATGACCATCGAATATTCCGGGGAGTTCGAGAACCAGTTGCGCGCGGCCCGGACCCTCCGCCAGATCGTGCCGACGGTCCTCGTCATCATCTTCCTCCTGCTGTATCTGGTCTATCGATCCGCCATCGAGGCGGCCCATGTGCTCCTGGCCGTCCCGTTCGCACTGTCGGGCGGCGTGTTCCTCCAATGGGCCCTGGGTTGGAACTTCAGCGTCGCGGTATGGGTGGGCTACATCGCCCTCTTCGGCACCGCCATCCAGACCGGTGTGGTCATGGTCGTGTACCTCGAGGAGACCCTCGCCGCCCGTCGCGCGGCCCTGGGCGAGCGCTTCGGCCGAAGGGACCTCGTGCAGGCCGTGAAGGACGGCGCCCGACTCCGGTTGCGGCCCAAAGTGATGACCGTGGCGACCATCGTGGCCTCGCTGCTGCCCATATTCTGGAGCCACCGCACCGGAGTCGAGGTGATGCAACCCCTGGCCACCCCCGTCATCGGCGGCATGGTCAGCAGCCTCCTCCACATCCTCATCGTGACCCCCGTGCTCTTCCTGATGATCCGAGAGCGGGAATTCCGAAAGTGAGGCCGTACTCCCAAGCCGGGAGCGGCGCTCCGGCCCGATCCGACCCGGCATGGCATTCCATGGTGCCGCGATTGCGGCTTGCTGGAGGGTGCCTCAGGGGGCAGTCTGTCGGGAAGCAATCGTATGGCTGAACTCAACGGAAACCTTCTCGTCGCCCAGTCCGGCGGCCCCACCTGCGTCATCAACGCCTCCATCGCCGGGGTGATCACCGAGGCCGGCCACCACGAGTGCATCGAGGAGATCTATGGTGGCCAGAACGGCATCCTGGGCATCCTCAACGAGGAGTTGATCGACATCAACGACGAGCGTTCCAAGGCCATCGAAGGTCTGCGGAACACGCCCGCCGCGGCCCTCGGCACCTGCCGCTACAAGATCGACTTCAAGAAGAAGCCCGAGAAGGCGGCCAAGGACATGGACCGCCTCTTCGAGGTGTTCGCCGCCCACAACATCCGGTACTTCTTCTACGCCGGCGGCAACGACTCCCAGGACACCGCCCACAAGATCCACCTCGAGGCCGTCAAGCGCGGCTACGACATGCGCGTGATGGGCGTGCCGAAGACCATCGACAACGATCTCCCGGCCACCGACCACTGCCCCGGCTACGGCTCGGTCATCAAGTACAACTCGGCCACCGTCATGGAGATCGGATTCGATGTCGGATCCATGGCCACCGATGACGGCTCCTGCTGCATCGTCGAGGTCATGGGCCGTGCCGCCGGGTGGATCGCCGCAGGCACCGTCCTCGCCAAGCAGGGCAATCCCGCCCATCCGCCGCACATCATCGTGCTGCCGGAGATCCCCCTCAACGAAACCGCCTTCCTGAACCGTGTGAAGGAGGTCGTCGCCGAGCAGAAGTACTGCATCGTCGTCTGCGGCGAGGGCGTGAAGAACGAAGCCGGTGAAGAGATCGGCGCCGACAAGACCCGCCTCGACGCCTTCGGGCACCCCGTGCTCTCCGGTGCGGCCGACGCCCTTGCCGCGATCGTCCAAGGCAAACTCAACCTCAAGACACGCACCGTGAAGCTGGGATACGCCCAGCGCGCCGCGGCCCACTACGCCAGCCTCACCGACGCCGACGAGGCCTTCGCCTGCGGTGCCGCCGCGGTCCGCTCGGCCGTCTCCGGCAAGTCCGGCCTGATGCCCAAGATCGTCCGTCTCTCCTCCAACCCCTACCGCTGGGAGATCCAGCTCGAACCGTTGGAGAACATCGCCAACGTCGAGCACTTCATCCCGCGCGACTGGATCAGCGACGATGGCTTCATGCCCAACGAGAAGTTCGTCGAGTACGCCGCCCCCCTCATCGAGGGACAGGTGGTGGTGCCGCAGAAGAACGGACTCCCCGCGTACACCGTCCTGTCCAAGAGCCCGGTGGAAAAGAAGCTCGCCCCGCGCGCCTGATCCGGCCCGACCCCTTCCCGACCGCCGATCGGATCCCCGGATCCATCGGCGGTTTTTTCATGGCCTCGGCCACCCCGGAAGCCGCCCGTCGCTCTCCATCACCGGCGGTCGGAGTCCCCCGGGCACGGCCATGACAGGGCGATGGGTTGCAGTCGGCCCGCAAACGGCGTCAGATGTCCCCACGCATGAGTTCCCAACCGACCGCACGCAACATCGCCCCGGGAAATGCCGGTGGTCCGCGACGGCACTTCGCCTCCGACAACTATGCGGGCATCACCCCGGAGGCCTGGGCCGCCCTCGCCGAGGCCAATCAGGACCATGAGCCGGCCTACGGCAACGATCGCTGGACCCAGGCCGCGGCCGACCGGATCCGCGACCTGTTCGAGACCCCCTGCGAGGTCTTCTTCGTCTTCAATGGAACGGCTGCCAATTCCCTGGCGCTGGCGACCTGCTGCCAGAGCTACCACAGCGTGCTCTGCCACGAGGTGGCCCACGTCGAGAAGGACGAATGCGGCGCCCCGGAGTTCTTCAGCAACGGCTCGAAGCTGCTGCTCCTGCCCGGCGACTCCGGGAAGTTGACCCCTGCGGGCATCGAGGAGGCGGTGCATCGGCGCACGGACCTCCACTATCCCAAGCCCAAGGTGGTGACCGTCACCGAACCCACCGAGGTCGGCACCGTGTACACCCCCCGGGAACTGCGCGCCATCGGGGCCATGACCAAGAAGCTCGGGCTCCGCCTGCACATGGACGGCGCCCGTTTCGCCAATGCCGTGGCCGCGCTCGGGGTCGCCCCCCGGGAGATCACCTGGCAGGCCGGCGTCGACGTGCTTTCCTTCGGCGGCACCAAGAATGGCATCCACGTGGGGGAGACGGTGGTCTTCTTCAATCTCGAGCTCGCCGAGGAATTCGCCTACCGGGCCAAGCAGGCCGGTCAGCTCTGCTCCAAGATGCGCTTCATGTCGGCCCCCTGGGTCGGGATGCTGCGGGACGGCGTGTGGCTGCGGCACGCAGCCCATGCCAACGCCATGGCCACCCTGCTCCACGACCTCATCGCTCCTTGCCCGGGTGTGAAGATCCTCTTTCCCCGGCAGGTCAACAGCGTCTTCGTCGAGCTGCCCAAACCGGTCATCCAGGCGCTCTGGGACCGGGGCTGGCTGTTCTACAATTTCATCGGCGAGGGCGGCTGTCGGCTGATGTGCTCCTGGGACACCCGCGAGGAGGATGTCCGGGCCTTCGCCGCCGACCTGCGGGCCTGCATCGGCGCCTGATCGCCGAGGCCGGTCCGGCCGCCTTTCCCGCCACCCGAATCGGACTATCCTGTCGCCATGGAACCGGAAACCCGCGTGGGCACCACCGCTCGGCTGAAGGGCGAAGTGGTCTACTTCTTCGCCTACGACATCGCCTACGAGTTGTCGCGGGACCTCCCGGACCATCTGGTCGGCCACCCGGTCTCCCAATACCGGCTCGACGCCTCCAAGCGCAATCCCAAGCACCTGGTGTTCTATCGCCCGAGGATGGTCCGGTTGCCACCGCAACAGCGGGTCGGCCCGCACGGCCCGGTGTCCATCCAGATCGAGGCGAAGATCCTCGCCATCGGGGCCATCAGCATCCGGGTGCGGGTCCCCTTTGAGATCGACGGCCTGGCCGATCTGGTCGAATACCACGACCTGCGTCTCGAAGACAGGTCACTCGATCAGGAGATCCGATCCCTCGCCGATCGGATTCGCACCGAACTGGCACCGCACGTCCTCCGGCCCAACGAGGGACTCTCGGAGGAGGAGGCCTACACGGTCTTCTGCCTGCAGCCGCCGGTCGCCGACGGCGCCCCGTTCCATGCCGAGGAATGGCTGACGAGCCAGCGCGAATCGATCGCGGGCCTGCTCAACCAGGAGGACGATCCCGCCCGCCTCTCGGACCAGGAGGTCCACGAATCGACCTCCCGCCACCTGAGCTACTACCGGCACGACCTGGCCGTGATCGACTGGGATGCCGCACTGCTGGTCGACAGCCCCAGCGAGTGGGAGGAGTGCCTCTACGCCATCGAGGTGGCCAACCTGCAATTGGCGGAACTGGAAGCCTACGACCGTCATCTCGACCTCGTACTGGAGCGCAGCTACCGCGACCTGGCCGGCGCTCCCATGCGGACCCGAAAGGCCCTGATCACCGGCCTGCGCGAGCTCCGGATCGACATGGCCCGGTTCAGCGACGAACTGTCCAACATCAACAAGTTCCTCGGCGACTGGCACCTGGCGCGCATCTACGAGACCGCGGCCGGGCGCTTCCACCTTTCGGATTGGAAGAAGGGGGTCGAGGAGAAGCTGAAGACCGTCGGCGAACTCCATGAACTCCTGAAATCCGACCACTCCAACCGCTGGATGATGGCCCTGGAGATCACCATCGTGCTGCTGTTCATCCTCGATGTCGTGCTGCTGCTCCTGGGTGGCAAGAAGTGACCCGAACCGCTCCGCCCCCATGACTCCCGATCCCGATCCCTCCGCCGCACCGACCCCGATGCCCGGGGGTGAACCCCTCAGACGACGCCGGGTCCGCTATTCGGGCACCCATCCGAAGCGTTTCTCCGAGAAGTACAAGGAACGGGCGCCCGAACGGTATGCCGATGCGGTGGCCAAGGTCATCGCCTCGGGCAAGACGCCGGCCGGCTCCCACCGGTCCATCATGGTCGCCGAGATCCTGGAGACCCTGGAACCCCGCCCCGGGCAGACGGTGGTCGACTGCACCCTGGGCTATGGCGGCCACGCGCGTGAGATCCTGGGGCGACTCGGGGAAGAGGGCCGCCTGATCGGCTTCGACTGCGATCCGGTGGAATTGCCCAAGACCGTCGAACGATTGCGGCAGGCCGGATGGGATGAATCACGGTTCATTCCGGTGCGGAGCAATTTCGCCGGCCTCGCCGCGGGGCTGGCCGGCCTGGGGATCCACGGGGTCGACGGCATCCTGGCCGACCTCGGGGTGTCCTCGATGCAGATCGATGATCCGACCCGGGGTTTCACCTACAAGGACGACGGTCCCCTCGACCTGCGCATGAACCCCCTGAAAGGGCTCTCCGCCGCCGAGTGGCTCGCCCGCGCGACTCCGGTAGGACTCGCCACCGCCCTCCGGGACAACGCCGACGAACCGATGGCCGACGCCCTGGCCGGGGCCGTCGTCGAGGCGGTCCGGAAACGACCGGTCACAGGGACCCGGGAGTTGGCCCGACTGCTGCACGAGATCTACCGGACGCGGGGATGGACCCGGGACAAGACCGAAGGGGACGCCCGCATCCGGAGGTTCTTCCAGGCCCTCCGGATCGAGGTGAATGACGAATTCGGCGTGTTGGAGGCCCTGTTGCGGCAATTGCCCGACTGCCTGAAGCCCGGGGGACGCGTGGCCATCCTGACCTTCCATTCCGGTGAAGACCGGCGGGTCAAACACGCCTTCGCCGAAGGCCAACGCCGAGGGATCTACCAGGTCGTCAACGACTCGGTACGACGCCCCGGACCCGAGGAACTCCGCTCCAACCCCCGGTCCGCCTCGGCGAAGCTGCGCTGGGCCATCCGTGGCACCGGAGCCTCCCACTCCAAGGCCGGCTAGGGCGGTTCCGCCATCACCCGCCGCGCACACGATCCTTCTTGGCCTCGCGTTCGGCCTCGATCTTGGCCTTCTCCACCGCGTAGCGCTGCCGAAGCAGATCCACGGTCTCGGTGTCGCCGGCCGCCTGCGCCGCCTGGATCGACTCGCGGGTGGAGAGATCCTCCTGGGCCAGCTTGGCGGCGTAGATCGAATCCAGTTCCGCCAACTCCGCCTTCTGGGACGCGGTCAACTTGGTGGCGGGCGCCGTCCTGCTCAACCGCTCCATCGCCAGCTCATAGGCCGATTTCATGGATGCGATGCTCGGACAAAACCGGGCGGAAATCCATCCCCGGCTCATCCCGGGGCGACCGGTGGAACGGGCGGAGGCGCATCGTCGCGGTGGCGATTCCAAGTTTCGGTTTGACGGACCGGATGGTCCCGCCAGCGTTGTCGTTTCGGGGTCGCCAGCCGATCCTTCTGCAGACAATTCCCATGAGCCCATTCAAGCACGTCTCCAACCTTTGGAATGACACGGAAGCCAACGCCCTGAGCGGCGCCGACCGCCTGGTCTACCGCTCGAACAAGCTGGGATCCGACCAACGGGTCACCAACACCGGTGGCGGCAACACCTCCTCCAAACTGGTGGAGAAGGATCCCCTCACCGGCCAGGACGTCACCGTCCTCTGGGTCAAGGGTTCCGGCGGAGACCTGCGCACCGCCTCGCGGGAGTTCTTCAGCTCGCTCTACCAGGACCGCTTGATGGCCCTCCAGGGAGTCTACGGCGCCCGCACCGACAAGGGCCTGAAGTCGCCGGCCGAGGACGACATGGTGGCGATGTATTCGCACACCACATTCAACCTCAATCCGAGGGCCTCTTCGATCGACACCCCGTTGCACAGCTTCATCCCCGGGAAGCATGTCGACCACATGCACCCCAACGCGATCATCGCCATCGCGGCTTCGAGCCGCTGCGTGGAGCTGACCCGCGAGATCTTCGGCGACTCCATGGACTACGTGCCCTGGATGCGCCCGGGCTTCGAACTGGGCCTGGCGATGCAGGAGATCTGCCGCAAGAACCCCAAGGCCAAGGCCATCATGATGGGGCAGCACGGGTTCATCTCCTGGGATGAGGATGACAAGCAGTGCTACCTGGCCACGCTCGCCTACATCGAGAAGGCCGCCGCCTACATCGAGGCCAAGTACCAGGCCAAGGGCGGCGACGCGACCGCCTTCGGCGGTGCCAAACACCAGACGCTGCCGCAGGAGGTCCGCAACGAGCGCCTGGCGGCCATCCTGCCCTGGCTGCGCGGTCAGGTGAGCCAGCACCGACGCCTCATCGGCACCGTCCAGGACGACGAGCGGATCCTGCGTTTCGTCAATTCCAAGGATGCGGCCCGCTTGGCCGAGCTCGGCACGAGCTGCCCCGACCACTTCCTGCGCACCAAGATCAAGCCGCTGTACGTCGACTGGAATCCTCAGACCGAAGACGCCGCCGCCCTCAAGGCCAAGCTCAAGGCGGGCCTGGAGCAGTATCGCAAGGACTACGCGGCCTATTACGAGCGTTGCAAGCGGTCGAACTCCCCCGCGATGCGAGATCCCAACCCCACGGTCATCCTCATCCCGGGCCTGGGCATGGTGGCCTGGGGCAAGGACAAATCGGAGAGCCGCGTCACCGCCGAGTTCTACAACTGTGCGGTCGAGGTGATGCGCGGAGCCGAGGCGATCGACCGCTACATCGCCCTGCCCCAGCAGGAGGCGTTCGACATCGAGTATTGGCTGCTCGAGGAGGCCAAGCTGCGCCGCATGCCGCCCGAGAAGGAGCTGGCCCGCCAGGTGGTCATCGTGATCGGGGCCGGCTCCGGCATCGGCCGCGAGACGGCGCTGCGGATCAGCAAGGAAGGCGCCCAGATCGTGTGCGTCGACCTCAACGAGGCGGCCGCCCAGGCCACCGCCAACGAGATCACCGCCAAGCTCGGTCAGGGCATCGGCGTCGCCGGCACCGGGATCAGCGGGTGTGGACCGGCCATAGGGTTGGCGGCAAACATCACCGACAGGGCCAGCATCCGGGCCATGCTCGACCGCGTGGCTTTGGCCTACGGCGGGTTCGATTCCATCTGCGTCACCGCGGGAATCTTCGTACCCAGCGACACCAGAGGACACATCCCGGACGACAAGTGGGCGCTCACCTTCAACATCAACGTCACCGGCAGTTACCTGGTCGGCGACGAGGCCGCCAAGACCTGGAAGGAGCAGGGACTGCGCGGCAATCTGGTGCTCACCACCAGCGCCAACGCGGTGGTGGCCAAGAAGGGCAGCGTGGCCTACGACTGCTCCAAGGCCGCGGCCAATCATCTGGTACGCGAACTCGCCATGGAGCTCAGCCCGCTGGTGCGGGTGAACGGTGTGGCGCCGGCCACCGTGGTCCAGGGATCGGCCATGTTCCCCCGCGACCGCGTCATCGGGTCGCTGGCCAAGTACAACATCCCCTACACCGACGACGAGGCCACCGAGTCGCTGGTCCGCAAACTGGCCCAGTTCTATGCCGACCGGACACTGACCAAGTCGCCGATCACCCCGGCCGACCAGGCCGAGGCGTACTTCCTGTTGGTGAGCCAGCGCCTGAGCAAGACCACCGGACAGGTGATCACCGTGGACGGCGGCCTGCACGAGGCGTTCCTGCGCTGACCGGCGCTTCGGAACGACCGCTGCCGGACATCACCCCGGCCCGTGCGGTCTGCGGGGCTTCGGCCCCGCAGACCCCATGGACGGGCCCACAAGCCCCCCGAAGATCCGAAAGGGGCGGGAATCCCCAGGGCGGGAATCCCCAGAAGTGGCATTGCCGACGATCCGGACACCGAGCGACCCGGGCGGGAGGCGGGTGTGAAGGTTCATGGAGGACACCGATCAGCGCCCCGGGCACGAATCGGGCCCCTGCGCTCGACCCATCCTTGCGGCTAGGCCGGACCGCCCACGGCACCCGACCCGCTCGCAGCCTCTTCGCCGCCGACATCCCCGTCGTCGGGTCCGGCGTCGCCCCCCCCGGGGGCCACTCCATACTCGCGGAGCTTGTTTCGCATCGTTCGGACGCTGATTCCCAGCAGGCGCGCGGCCTGTGTGCGGTTGCCACCGCAGGCGTCGACCGCCTGAAGGATGGCCTGCTTCTCCAACTGGTCCAGCGGGACGATCGAGCCCTGACCCGGGGGAATAGCCCCGGATGGCACGTTGGCCGCGGATGCCGGCCCCGGCGGCGGCGGTTCGCTGCCTGAAGGGGGAGGCGCCTGTCGCGGCACCGGGTTCATGGCCGGTATGGCCACGGGCACGGACGCGGTGGTCGGCTGGAAACCGAGGTGGCTCTCGGAGAGTTCGCCACCATCGGGACAGAGGATGACCGCCCGCTCGATGACATTCTGGAGCTCCCGGACATTGCCCGGCCAGTCGTGGGCAACCAGGGCCGCTTGGCAGGAGGCGGAGATGCCGTTGACCCGGACGCCGTGCTTGCGGGCCAACCGCTGCATGAACTGCTCGGCGAGGAACGCGATGTCCTCGCGGCGCTCGCGCAGCGGGGGAACGGCGATCGGAACGACGTTGAGGCGGAAATAGAGGTCCTGACGGAACTCCTTGCGGGCGACGCTTTCTTCGAGATTCCGGTTGGTCGTGGCGATGACCCGGACGTCGACCTTGATGAGCCGGTTGCCACCCACGCGCTCGAGTTCGCGCTCCTGGAGCACCCGCAGCAGCTTGGCCTGCACATGCGGGGCCACCTCGCTGATCTCGTCGAGCAGGATGGTGCCGCCATGCGCCAACTCGAAGCGTCCCTCGCGCTTCGCCAGCGCCCCGGTGAAGGCGCCCTTCTCGTGGCCGAAGAACTCGCTCTCGATGAGATTCTCGGGGATCGCCGCGCAATTGACCTTGATGAACGGCCCATTGGAGCGGGAGCTCTCACGGTAGATGGCCCTCGAGACCAGTTCCTTGCCGGTGCCGCTCTCTCCCTGCACCAGCACCGTGGCCTGGGTGCGGGCCACCTTGCGGATGAGATCGCGGAGCGCCTGCATGGCGGGGCTGCGGCCCAGCAACTCGGAACCGGTCGCCTCGGACGGATCGCCCTGGCTCAGGTAGCGGTTCACCTTGATGAGCTGGGTGAACTCCTGGGCCTTCTTGAGGGTGATGTCGATCTGGTCGGACGAGAACGGCTTGATGAGGTAGTCGAAGGCCCCATCCCGCATGCAGGCCACGGCCGATTCGATGGAGGCGTGGCCGGTCATCATCACCACGAGGGGCTTGACCGAACGGTTCTGAAGAATCCGGAGGATGTCGGTGCCCTCCCCGTCGGGCAGACGGACATCGACGAAGACGAGGTCCCAGTTGTCCTTGCCCAGGTAGTCCTGCGCGACGGCCAGGGTGGAAACCCCGATCACCTCGAACTGTCGGCGCTGGAGTTGGAGCTCCAGAGCCCTTCGGATCACCTCGTTGTCTTCGACGATCAGGATCTTTTCGAGCGACATGTGCTCGTTGCCATCGGCCACAATCACCTTTCCGGACCCAAGGGAGCGTTCAGACCCAAGGGGGCGTTTGGACGATCAACCCTGCGAGGCATAGTACTGGTCGACCCTGGCCATGACATCGCGATAGGCGATGTCCTGCTCATAGATGAGCTTGAATTGTTCAATGGCCTCTTGGGGACGATTCATTTTTTCCAGGACAACGCCGAGGTGATACGTCAGGTCCTTGGCTTCATCGTCAAAAACCGGCTTCTCCTTTAGCGCTTCCTGCAACTTTCTTGCGGCCATGTCGTTCATGCCGCGATGGAGGAACGCCCGGGCCAGGAGCCCCATGGCGGCGATGCGGCGATTGGGGTTGTTCTGGGCCTTCTGGAGCTCCGCGATGGCCTCACCCATGCGCCCCGCCTTGAAATGCAATTCCCCCAATTCGAATCGGACGAGCAGGTCGGTGGGATTTGCCTCGGCACGACGCCGGGCATCCTCGAGAAGGTAGTCCTGACGGCGTTGCCGGAGCCCCTCCAGCGCCTTTTGACCGTCTTCGGTATGGGTATCGATCCCCCTCTCCGCCTCGCCGAACTGGGCCAGACGGGCGTCCCTGATGCACTGGAGGATCAGCGGATCGTTGAGGCCGGTCACCGCGAGGACCTGCTCGAAGCAGGAGATCGCCCGCTCGAAATCCCCCTTCTTGAGGCACAGGTCGGCGAGTGTCCGGAGGACGCGGGGATTGGCGGGATCGGCCAGTCGCAGCGCCTCCTGTTCGACGATCAACCGCTCGACCACCTCGATGTCCTTCACCTCGCGGTGTTCCTGCTCGAGCGATTTCGCCTGCTCCTTGTCGCGCAGCACATCGCGGTAGCTGCCGGTGCCGCTGGAGAGCTGTTCGTAGCCGCCCTCCCGGAGTGTCCGCAGGGCGAGGAGGTTCTTGAGCCGCTCGTTGAGGGCCGGGTTGCCGGGGTCGCCGGCCAGGAGATCGCGCAGGATCTTCTCGGCGCGGGCCCGATTGCCCAACTGCGTGTGGGCCTCCACCAGTTTCTCGGCCAGCCTGCGATCGGAAGGATTGGCCTTGAAGGCGACCTCCAGCGAAAGCAGCGCCGTCTTCGGGAGATGCGCCTGCAGGGCCGCATCGGCCAGCAGGTCGTGGGCCTGCATGTTGGACGGATCCTGGTTGAGGGCGTCCTCGGCGATCTGGATCGCCTCGAACGGGTCGGTGCGGAGAGCCAGTCGGCCCGCGGTCAGGGTGTTGGCCGAACCCAACAGCTTCTTGAACAGACCGCCCCCGCGATTGCCGGCCCGCTTGTGCTGCGCCGCCCGGAGCGCCTCCCGGCATTCGTAGAACGCGGGCTCGGCCTTGAGGACCTGGACGAAGAGGGTCACCGCGTAGTCGAGGTTGTTCTTCTGGAGGGCCGCCAGACCCTTGTCGAACAGCTCCCGCTGGGCCACGGGGATCTCCACCAACGTCTTCTCTGCCATGGAAAGAGGCTAGGTCCGATACCTAGTTCGAGGCAATACGACAACGGTCGCGACCAATCTTTCCGGCATGTCCGCCGGGCTTCAGCCCAGTCGAAGCCACACGGTCTTCAGATAGGCGGGTTCGTCGCGACTCACCGGGAAATCCGGCGGCTGGGGCACGTAATGCGCGGCAACGATGCGTCGACCGGCGCCGGTCAGGGCCCCGCGGACCTGGTCGAGGAAGGACTCGGGCTCGAGCCTGGCCGCATTGGTGGAGGCGAAGAGGACACCGCCGGGATGCAACAGTGAAGCGGCGAGTCCGACGAGGTCGCCGTAGTCGCGCTCGACCCGGAAATCGCCGTGTTCCTTCGAACGGGAGAATGTCGGCGGATCGAGCAGGACCGTGTCGAAGCGGCGGCCCCGTCGGGCCCAGCGGCGCATCCAGTCGAACACATCACCGAAGACGAACTCGTGCCGAGCCGGATCGAGACCGTTGAGGGCGAAATTGCGACGCCCCCAGTCGAGATACTTGCGGGAGAGATCGAGGCTGGTCGTCCGGGCCCCGCCGAGGGCCGCGCAGACGCTGAAGGCGCAGGTGTACGCGAAACAGTTCAGCAACTCACCGCCATGTCCCAGCGGGGGAAATCCCGCGGCGACATGGCCCGTCAGCAGGCGACGTCGATTGTCGCGCTGGTCGAGGAAGAGCCCGACGCTGTACCCCTGATCGAAGCGGATCTCGTAGCGGACGCCGTTCTCACGCACGGGAAACGACTCCGGAGCCGTCGCACCCCAGACCCGCTGGGGATGGTTCTCCGCGATGGCGGAATTTCCGACCCTGCGGTTGAGGGGCCGGTGATACAGGTTCGCAACCTCCAGGCCGCTCACCCGCCCCGGTTCTTCCGATCCCGAGGCCCCCTCCTCCGGATCGCTGTAGAGGAGATGGAACGGGCCCCAGGCATCGAGATGGAAACCCCTGCCCCCCGCGTCGGAGCCCCCGTGCAGCAGACGGAAGGCGTCGGTCTCCTCCGGGGGGATCACGGCCCGACGCAGGAGGATCCGCGGATCCTCCGACCATTCCGGATCGACCGTCCACCCCACCGGTTCCCCGGTCCGTGGATGCACGAACGACAGGCGGTGCGAGGCCAGATGCAATCGCGCGGCCGGGGTGCCCCCGTAGAGCGGGTCGCCCAACAGCGGGATGCCGCCCTCGGCCGCATGGACCCGGATCTGGTGGGTCCGCCCGGTCACCGGGACGACCTCCCACTCGGTCCAACCCCGGCCAAAGGCGATCGCACGGAACCGGGTCTCGGCAGGGTCCATGCCCGCGGCTTGGGGGCGGGGCACATATCGGTCGCCCGCACGGACCAGGGACGAGTGGGCGGTCCATTCGGCGGACGGCGTCGGCCGGTCGGTCCGCATGCGGTACGACTTCCGGACCTCACGCTGTTCGAACTGCCGTGCCAAGGACCGGTTGGCCTCGGGGGTCTTGCCGAAGACGATCAACCCGGAGGTCTCCTTGTCGAGGCGGTGCAGGATCGCCAGTTCGGACCATCGCGGTTCCCGGTGGCGCAACCACTCGTACAACCCCTCGCCGGCATAGGGAGAAGGCGCGTGGGTGTTCCACCCGGGAGGCTTGTTCACCACCAGCAGGTCGTCGTCCTCGAAGACCAGGCAGGGCGGACATCGCGTGGAGCGGTCCTCCACAGGTGCGGTGGCTCCATTGCCCGCCGATGGGTCCGACTGGAATCCGGTCTCCATGCTCCTCGAATCCGTGGGAGGACGCTCAGGTGAACTGCCAGCGACCCGTGGCGATGGCGTAGGCGCTGATCAGCCCGTTGGTCACGCCGTGGGCCAGCATCGCATCCCCGAGCCGCCCGCTCCGCAGCACGAGCCACTGGTAGAGGGCGGCGCATAGCAAGGCCGCGAGCCATTGGTCGGGGTGGCTCAGGCCGAAGAGCAGGCATGTCACCGCGAAGGCCCGCGGACTCCAGTCCCGCAGGGATGCCTGGAGAAAGTCCGGCCGGATCACCATCCGGTAAACGAAGGATCGGTAGAAGACCTCCTCGATCATGGGCACCAGGAGGGATCGCCCCAACACCCGGACTCCCACGAAGCCCCATCCCAAGGCCGGAGCACCGGTGAAGAACGCCAACGGGTTCCAGGGAGGGTCGACCGGTCGCGGGACCGGGGCGCGGCCCGTCCAGAGCGCGGACACCCGATCATAGATCGAGGCCAGCGACGGGATGACGCCATCGAGGCCGATCCAGAGCACCGCCACACCGACCCCCACACCGAGTGCCTGAGGGCTGAAATTCCAGCGCATCTCGGGGATCCGTCCCTTCAATGCCCAGACCAGGGCGGCGACCACCACGGTCTTGAGC
This sequence comes from Verrucomicrobiota bacterium, assembly GCA_041177965.1. Taxonomy (GTDB): domain Bacteria; phylum Verrucomicrobiota; class Verrucomicrobiia; order Limisphaerales; family UBA9464; genus SXXZ01. The sequence goes on from JBEGWF010000145.1 coordinate 44,133, forward strand.
GCGTAGAGCCAATACTCCGACCCGGGGAACCACTTCCCGGCCAGACTTCCGATCACGAGGAACACCGCGAAGGGCAGCACCCGGGGAAATTCAGGGGTGCTCCACCACGGGGGCGTTCCGGAGGGGGATTCGGCAGACATGCGACGTGGATCATCCAACCCGGCCCGGTGCGGGCAAGCGCCAAGAACGGTCGATCACGTCCGGAGGGCAGCCAGCACGCCAGGGCAACGCCGCCGGGACTTCCCCTTCGCGATTGCAGGCGCCGGTTCGGGTCGGGCACCGTGGTCGCGGACTCCATCGGGTCCGATGCCTTCGAGCCACCGACTCCTGAACCGTGAACATCGTCCTGGTCGAACCCGAGATCCCGCCGAACACCGGGAACATCGCCCGACTCTGCGCGGCCACCGGCGCCACTCTGCACCTCATCGAACCCCTGGGCTTCGAGATCGACGACCGTCGGTTGGCGCGGGCCGGAATGGACTACTGGAAACTGGTGACGTGGCGACGGTGGCCCAGTTGGGCGGCCTACCGGGAAGCCCTGGAGCCGGGCGGCCGACTTTGGTTCATCGAGCAGGGGGCACCGCGGCGGTACACCGAGGCGCGCTTCGAGACGGGTGACCACCTGGTGTTCGGCCGTGAAACCGCCGGGCTTCCGCGGGAACTGCTCCAGAGCCACCCGGATCGGTGGCTGGACATACCCATGGCCCGGCCGGAGGCCCGCTCGCTCAACCTGTCGAACTGCGTGGCGATCGTCCTGTTCGAGGCGCTGCGCCAAACGGCTACGCCTTGACCGAAGCCCCCCGGACCGACCGGGGTCACTTGGCGGAACCGGACTTGGTCCAACCTTCGATCTTCTGGACGAAGGCCGTGGGACCTCCCTTGAGGTAGCCGACATGCCGGCCCAGTTCCTTGCCGTCGCCGTCCACCAGCACGAATGTCGGGTAACCCTCCACGTTGTAGCGCTTCTGCAGATCCTCGTTCTGCTTCTTCACGGCGTCGGTCTGCTTCTTGTTGTTGGGGAAATCGACCTCCACCAGCACCAGCTTCTTGTCGGCGAATTCCTGGAACGCCTTCTGGTCGAGGGAATCCTTCTTCATCTTGATGCACCAACCACACCAGTCGGATCCGGTGAAATCGAGCAGGATGGCCCTGTTGTCCTTCTTGGCCGAGGCTTGGGCGGCAGAGAAATCGGTCTGCCAACCCGTGGCGGCGAAGATCGGCAGGGTTCCGGCGATGAGGGTCAGCAGCAGGGAGCGAACGGGTTTCATGGAGGGTTCCGAGGATTGTCTTCCGTCCGAAACTCGGGTGTCGGGACCGGCTTGTCAACCGCCCCCGGCCTCCCGGCGATCGCGCCGCCGTCGCCACCAGGCCGGAAGAATCCCCCCGAGCGGACTGAACAACCATGCGGCGCAGAACCACCCCGCACCGGCCACGACGGAGGCCCCGGCAGGTGAACAGTCGAGCGCCACCGACAGGTGCATCCCGGTGACGGCGCTCAACGCCGCGTGGACCGTGCTCCAGGCCAGCCGGTGAACCATCCGCTCGGTCAGCAGCGAGGCCGTCGCGCCCGGAAGGATCAGCAGCGCGATGACCAGGATCGCCCCGACCGCCTCGAAGGAGGCCACCACCGCCATGGCCAGCCAGAGCATCAGTCCGTGATGCACCCGGCCGACCGGGATCCCGAGGCATGCCGCCAGCCCGGGATCGAACGAACTGAGGAGCAGTTCCTTGTAGAAGGCCAGCAGCAGCACCCAGGACCCGATCCACAGGCCGATCAGGCGCACCAGCGGCGGAGGACCGAGCACGAGGCCTCCGAGACGCACCGGGGCCTCGAGAGGGATCATCGGAAGCTGCCCGTTCAGCACGCAGTCCTGGTCGAGGTCGACCCGGTCGGCGAAGACGGCGATGAGCACCACGCCGGCGGCGAAGAGCGTGGAGAAGGCGATGCCGATGGCGGCATCCTGCCGCACCCGCGAGTGGCGCGAGACGACCTCGATCAGCAGGTGCGTGGTGAACGCCGCGCCGACGGCCCCGAGCACCATCGCCCCGATCCCCCGGGAACCGGTCAGCAGGAAGGCCGTCGCGATGCCCGGAAGGACGCTGTGGCTGATCGCGTCCCCCATCAACGCCATGCGCCGCAGGATGAGGAAATTGCCGATCCACCCGCAGGTGACCCCCACCAGGAAAGTCACCAGGGCCATGAGCCCATGGCTTCCCAACTCGGTGGTCCAAGGCTCGATGAACACCCGGTGGAACTGGAATTCGGGAACCAGCGTCATGGGCGGCCTCCGTATCCCATCGGACGATCCCCCGCCCCGCCGGCCGTCCGCGGGGCCGCGTCGGGCGACGGGACCGACGGGATCGGCCGTCCATGCGGATCGACATCGATCCTCGGCAACCTGCGCTCCAACTCACGCACGGTCGCCTCGCCAAGCACGTGCTCTATCTTCTCGGCGTCGTCATGCACGTGGTCCGGCGCGATGCTGGCCGCGTGGGTCAGGTAGAGTTCCCACAGGCGATGGTTGCGGACGATGGCACAGGCGCGTTGCCAACCCGTCGGGGTCAGCAGCACGTCGTCGCCCGCCGCTGTGGCGAATCGGGCCCCGACCAGCGATCGGACCTCGGCGCGGGCCTCCGCCGGGGCGACCCTGCGCCTCTTCGCAAGGGCCTCCACCGGGACCGATTCCGTCGAGAACCCGCCCGCCTCCAACACCTGGTAGATCGCCTTCAAGGTGTTCTCGCGGGCGACCCTGGCCCGATGGGAACGCTGACGGAGCCATCGGGGAAACCATCCGTTCCCGGGCGAGAACAACAGGGCCGCGCCGAAGAACGTCCCCGCGGACAGGACCATGAAGGGGCCGGTCGGCAGACGGGTTCCGAGGAACGACAGGAACGCCCCCGCCAGGCCGGACACGGCGCCGATGGCCGCGCTCCAGACCAGCATGAGGTGGAAGCGGTCTGTGAGCAGCGAGGCGGTCGCCGCGGGGATGATGAGCATGGCCGACACGAGGACCACCCCGACCGCCTGAAGGGCCGACACCACTGAGAAGGCCAGCAGCAGCAGCAGCAACCGCTCCAGCCAACGCGTCGGGAGGGCCAGGACCCGTGCGAACGAGGGGTCGAAACTCACCAGCAGGAATTCCTTGTGCCCCACGACCAGGGTGACCACCACCAGCGCCGCGACCGCTCCCATCAACCCGAGATCACCCGGTCCGAGGGCGGCCGCCTGGCCGAAGAGGAAGGTGTCGATCCCGCTTTTGTTCCCGGTGGGCAGACGCTGGAACATCGACATCAGGCACAGGCCCGCGCCGAAGAACGTGGCCAGGACCATGCCCAGCGCCGTGTCCTCCTTCAGCCGGGTCGTCCGGGTGATCAACGCCACCGAGGCCGAACCGGCCAGGCCGGCGGCCAGCGCACCGATGAAGATGACCAGGGGGTCCTTCTCGAGGTTCCACAGGAACCCCAGCGCGACGCCCGGCAGGACCGCATGGGACAGGGCATCCCCCAGGAGCGCCATCCGCCGGACCACCAGGAAGGAGCCCAACAGGCCGCAGGACACCCCCAGCAGCACCGTGCCCAGGCAGGCATGCCGAACCGCCGGGTCGGCCAGCGTGAGGAAGCGCCGGGCCTGATCGGTCCACCGGACCTCGACGAGGTCCCCGATCTTGGCGGCCTCGGTCGAGCAGGCGCAGGCGAGCCACAGGACGAGCCCGGCCGCGAGGAACGGCAGGGTCCCCCGCCCTTTCCGCGGATCCATCCGGGAGGCGGGATCGCGGAGCACGATCGATGCGGGTCGGGTCATCTCAATGCGCCTTGGCACGGACGGCCTCCGCGACCTCGCTCAGCAGGGTGAGTCGCCCGCCGTAGGTCTTCTGGAGCAGGTCCGGGGTGAACACCTGTTCCGTGGGACCGAAGGCCACAACCCTCATGTTGAGCAGCAGCAACCAGTCGAAATAGTTCCTCGCCGTGGGAAGGTCGTGGTGCACCACCAGCAGGGTCTTGCCCCGGGATCTCAGTTCCTGCAGCAGGGCGATGATCGAGGCCTCGGTGGCGGCATCCACCCCGGTGAACGGTTCATCCATGAAATAGAGGTCGCTCTCCTGGGCCAGCGCCCTCGCCAGGAAGACCCGCTGCTGCTGCCCGCCTGATAGGTTCGAGATCTGCCGGTCGGCGAAAGGCAGCATCTGCACCCGTTCCAGGCATTCGCGCGCGATCCGGCGATCCTCGGTCGAGGGCCTCCGGAACAGGCCGATCCGCCCGTAGCGTCCCATCAGGACCACGTCCATGACGTTCACCGGAAAGTCCCAGTCGACCGATTCCCGCTGCGGCACGTACCCGACGCGGCCAAGGGACTCGGGCATCGGCCTGCCGAACGCCTTCACCCAACCCGAGGCGCAGGGCAGCAATCCCATGCAGGCCTTGATCAGGGTGGACTTGCCGGCGCCATTGGGGCCCACGATGCCGATGAGCTTCCCGGCCGGGGCCACGAGATCGACTCCCCAGAGCACCGGTTTGTTCCGGTAGGCCACGGTCAGATCGTGGATCTCCAGCGGCGGATCGATGGTCTCTGCGGAGGCTTCGGCGCTCATTTCAAGCCCTCCACGATCCGATCGACATTCCGGCGGATCATCCCCTCGTAGGTGCCCAGATCGAAGCCCTCGTGCTTCTCGCCAGCGGTCCCGAGTGCGTCCGAGAAGAGTTCCCCTCCGAGCTTCACGCCGGCATCCCGCCGGATGCGCTCGAGCCCCGCCGGGGAGACGCTGCTCTCGATGAACACGGCGGGAACGCCCCGGTTGCGGATGAAGTCGGTCAACTGGGTCATGTCGGCCAACCCGGCCTCGGTCACCGTCGAGATGCCCTGGAGCGCCACCACCTGGAAACCGTAGGCCCTGCCGAAATAGCCGAAGGCGTCATGACTGGTGACCAGGATCCGTCGGGAGGCGGGCACCGCAACCACCCGTCCGCGCGCCCAGCGGTCCAGTTCGGCCAGTCGATCCTTCACTGCGGCCGCCCGGGTCCGGAAACCCTCGGTGGAGTCGGGCCTCAGACCCGAGAGCTCCCGGGCGACTCCGTCGGTGCAATCGGCCCAGAGCCTCACATCGAACCAGACATGCGGGTCGTGGAGCCCTTCAGCCCCGGTCCGGATCAGGCGCTCCCGGGCCAAACCCTCGGTGACGGCACGGACACGGCGCCCGGAACGGGCCAGACGCTCGAAGGTCTCCTGCATCCGCCCCTCCAGGTGCAGACCGTTGTAGAGGATCAGGTCGGCCCGCTGGAGTCGCACGAGATCGGAAGCGGTGGCCTTGTAGAGATGGGGGTCCACCCCGGGCCCCATCAGGGCGTGGACGGCCACCGCATCACCACCCACTCCGCGGGCTAGATCGGCGACCATGCCCGTCGTGGCACAGACCGAGACGGTGGCATCCGGACCCGCGAAGATCGCCATGCCGCGCAGCAAGCCGAGGATCCAAAGGAACCGGAACCCACGGCGGACCGCCGCAAAGCGACGAACCTCATCGAGCATCGAACACATCGGGTCAAAGATTCGGGTTGAAAATGTGTTGAGTCAAACAGGATGTTTTAATGGTAAAACATCTCCGGTCCACAAGGCGACGTCATCACGCTCCGGATGAAGGTCGCCCTGTCTCGGGTCGACGACCTCATCCCACAGCTCACGGAAGGACCCTCAGGCCGTCCAAACTCCGGAGGTTCCGACCGGGGCCCAAATCCGGCTTGAAGGCCCGACGCCCGACCCGCCACCGTTGCTCATGGAGCAGATCGTCATCCTTGATTTCGGATCCCAGTACACCCAGGTCATCGCGCGCCGGGTGCGCGAGTTGAACGTCTATTCGACCCTCCTGCGCTACGACACCCCCGCGGAGGAGATCCGAAAACTCGGCGTCCGGGGCATCATCCTCTCGGGCGGCCCGTCCTCGGTCTACGCCCAGAAGGCGCCCATGCCCGATCCGGCCATCTTCGAGCTGGGGGTCCCCGTCCTGGGCATCTGCTACGGCGTCCAGCTCATGGGTCATTTCCTCGGTGGCAAGGTCGAGAGGGGCACCAAACGCGAGTACGGCAAGGGCACCCTCACGGTCACCCGAAAGGAATGCCCGTTGTTCCGGAAGCTGCCCCGGACGCTCCAGGTATGGAACTCCCACGGGGACAAGCTGACCCGTTTGCCCAAGGGTTTCACCCCGGTGGCCACCACCGACAATTCGGAGTACGCGGCCATCGAACATGCGGAGAAGTCCTTCTTCGGGATACAGTTCCATCCCGAGGTGGTGCATTCGCCACGGGGTCGCGAGATCCTCTCCAATTTCGTCCGTGGTGTCTGCGGCTGCCGGCCGAATTGGACCATGCGCAACTATGTCGAGCAGGCCTGCGAGGAGATCCGGACCAAGGTCGGCAAGGAGAAGGTCATCCTGGGCCTGAGCGGCGGCGTGGACTCCAGCGTGGCCGCGGCGCTGATCCACAAGGCCATCGGCGACCAACTGACCTGCATCTTCGTCAACAACGGCCTGCTGCGTCACCGCGAGGCCGAAGTGGTGCAGGAGGTCTTCGGCCGCAATTTCAAGCTCAAGCTCCAGTACGAGGACGCGACCGCGCTCTTCCTGCGGAAGCTCAAGGGCGTCACCGATCCGGAGCAGAAGCGCAAGATCATCGGCAAGACCTTCATCGACGTCTTCCAGGCCGCCACCCGGCGCGCCGGCAAGGCCAGGTTCCTCGCCCAGGGCACGCTCTATCCGGATGTGATCGAGTCGGTGCCGATCGCTGGCAACCCGGCCCACATGATCAAGAGCCACCACAACGTGGGCGGCCTGCCCGAGGGCATGAAATTCCAGCTGCTGGAGCCGCTCCGGAACCTCTTCAAGGACGAGGTCCGCCAACTCGGACTGGAACTGGGACTGCCCAAGGAGATCGTCCATCGTCAACCCTTCCCCGGCCCAGGTCTCGCAGTGCGCTGCCTCGGTGAATTGACGTCCGAGAAGCTCGAGATCACCCGCAACGCCGACCGGATCGTCGTGGAGGAGATGAAGGCCGCCGACTGGTACTACAAGACATGGCAATCCTTCGCGGTCCTGCTGCCGGTCCGCAGCGTCGGGGTCCAGGGAGACGAGCGCACCTACGCCTACACCATCGCGCTGCGCATCGTGGAATCGCAGGACGGGATGACGGCCGACTGGGTGAAGGTGCCCTACGAACTCCTCGAACGCATCAGCACCCGGATCACCAACGAGGTGCGTGGGGTGAACCGGGTGGTCCTCGACCTCACCAGCAAACCGCCGGGGACCATCGAGTGGGAATGACTCCCGCCGATCGGATCCGATCGGTCGTTCGTCCGCCCGGAAGAAGGGGCCGACCGGGAGACGGAACCCGACGACCGTCGGCGTCGGCGGATCATGCCCCCGAGGACCCGGTCGCCGCGTCGGCCGGACTGTAGCCGCAGGCCAACGTGATGATCTCGCCGCAGGAGCACTTGACCTCGATGTGGGTGATGCGGTCGCCGTCCCGGATCAAGCGCGTGATGGCCGACGAGACCTTCGGCGACGGGGGGTCGGCGACCGGTGACGGTTGAGGCGGCATCGAATGCGCATGGAGTCCCGACGGAGCGGACGGCGCCACCGCCGTCGCCGGGGGAAGGTGTGGCCCGGAAAGCCCCAGCGGCTTGAACTGACCCTGGAGGTTCCGCAGTGCGGTCCCGGCGCCTCTGGGACGCGCCCCGGCCGAGGCCGGACCCGGAACCAGGGGTTGGAATGCGTTGGACATGCTCGGGGAATCAGAATTTGTAGGTGTTTTCGTTGGCCCTGAGGATCAGGGAGACCCTCCGATTCCGGGGGTCGTTGGTGGAGACCCCGATCATGGGCAACGTCGAGGCGTACCCGCTGACCCTGCTGATCTGGCTGGAACTGACGTCCTGGCTCATCAGGAGCCTGCGGGCCTCCTGGGCACGGTCCGTCGAGAGATCCCACGCGTCCGGTTGCCCCGGCTCCGGACGATAATCGGCCTCGGTGTGGCCCTCGATCTCGAGGGTGAAGTGGTTCGTGAAGCGGGTGATCTGCCACGCCAGGGTGGTGAACACCCACCGACCGTACTCGGACAACTTCGTGGAGCCAGCGTCGAACAGGGGTCTCTCGTGGCGATCGAACAGGCTGAGTCGGATGCCGTCGTTCATCAATTCCATGCGGATGGGCTCATCCTGTTGCGACTCGGGGTTCGAACTGAGGGTCTTCAGCATGTCCTGGCTGATGCGCCGCAGGATGCCGAGTTCGACAGGGGCGTTCGCGGAGAAATTGCCCCGGGAGAACGACTTGTCGTCCTCGGTCTTCGAATCGAAGATGCCGGTCGACTTCTTCTCGGTCGCCGAGAACGGGTTCCGGAAGGTGCGCGACACGGCGTCCTTAACCTTGGAGTCCTGGGAGACGAGCCAAAGCACCAGGAACAACGCCATCATCGCGGTGACGAAATCGGCGTACGCCACCTTCCATGATCCTCCTCCACCTCCTCCCATAGTCGTCGCCCCGGTTGTTTGAGGTTACTTGCTGACCGCCTTGAGCATCGATTCGAGCTCCTCGGAGGTCGGTTTCACATCGCTTGGAAGACCTCGCCGCGCCACCTCGAGGGCCATCATCGGGGCCATGCCGGTCGCGAATCCGGAAAGCGCCTTGGCGAGCGTCCGGTAGTAGCCGATCTCGGCGTTGCCGTTGAAGATCATCGCCGACGCGAGCGGTGCGAGGAATCCGTAGGAAACAAGGATGCCCAGGAAGGTGCCCACGAGCGCGGCCGCAACGTGGTGACCGATCTCCGACACCGGACCGTTGATGGCGCCCATGGTGATGACGATTCCGAGCACGGCCGCCACGATGCCGAAGCCGGGCATGGCGTCCGAGGTCTTGGAGAGGACATCGATGGGCAGGTGGTGCTCGTGCTCCATGGCGTCGATCTCGGTGTCGAGCAGCAGTCCGACCTGATCGGGCTTCACCTTGCCGTCGATCAGCGGCCGCAGAGCCCCGGTGAGCAGTTCCACGGCATGGTGGTCGCCCGAGAACCCGGTGTATTTGGTGAGGATGCTGCTGGTGGAAGGCTCACCGATGTGAGGCTCCAGCGCCACCATGCCGTTGCGGCGCCCCAGCATGAACATCTCGTAGAGGGCCTTGAACATGTCCTCGTAGGAGGTCTTGTTGTATCGCGAACCCTTGAGGCATCCGGTGATCTGGGCGATCAGGGACTTGTGCACCTTCATCGGCGCCATGGTGATCATCGATCCCAGGGCGGCCCCGAGGATGACGATGAACTCCGACCATTGGAGCAGCACCAGAGGGTTGCCGCCGGCGATCATGAAGCCGCCCAACACGGAGACGAGGACGACGACCGAACCGATGATGACGAGCATAGGAAGGAGGGAGGAAGGGGCGAAGCTCGAGTGTCCTATCGATCGTCGGCGACCACCCGCTGCAGGTAACCGCGAAGCGCAAGGATGGCCTGGGAATGGATCTGGCAGATGCGGGACTCGGTGAGTCCGAAGACCTCGGCGATCTCCCTCAGGCGCAGGTCCTCGAAGTAGTACAGGGCCAGCACCTTCCGCTGCATCTCCGGAAGCGTGTTGAGGCGCTTCTCGATGAGCCGGGACATCTCGTTGCGGACCGTGGAATCGACCGGGTCGGCCATGGCCGGATCGGAGACCGTCTCATGATGGATCGTCTCGCCACCCTCCTCGTTGCCGCTGACCGCATCCAGGCAGACGAAGGTCGCGGGCCGGATCTGCGACATCAGGTCGTCGTACTCGTTCATCGACAACCCGAGGGCGGCCGCCACCTCGGCATCGGTCGGGGTCTGGCCCTTGGTCTGTTCGATCTGGTTGATGACGGCCTGGACCTTGCGGGCCTTGTCATGGACCGAACGGGGAACCCAATCGAGCCGTCGCAATTCGTCGAAGATGGCGCCGCGGATCCGGACCCGTGCGTAGGACTCGAACGTGGAACCGGCCGTCGGATCGTAGTTGCGGACCGCGTTGAGCAACCCCACCAGACCCGCGCTGTAGAGGTCGTCGAGGTCGACATGGGCAGGAAGGCTAAGGGCCAATCGCCCGACGACGTTCTTCACGAACGGCAGGTACTGCTCGATCAGTTCCGCTTCCTTCGGCGTTCCCGGGCGGACCTTCTTGTACGGGGTGAACGGGGAAGCGACCTTCCGAGCGGTCGGGGAATCTTCCAAAGGGGGGGAGGAGGCTCGCATAAGGTTGATCTAGGATTCAGTTCACGACCCGTTCGGCTTCACCCGGCAGTTTGCTCATGGCCTCGGTCATGGCCTGGATCCGCTTCTGCTGGGCCTCATGGATCGATCGACGCCAGGTCTGCCACCACCAGCGCATCAGGACCGCCAGGACCGCGGCAGAAACCGCCGCACGCCAGAACAACTCCCCGCCGCTGGCTCCCTGGGATACGGCCAGAGATCCACCGAGGATGAAGCCGGCCAAGGCACCGGTGATCATGAATTTTCGCATACGGCATTCCAGCGACCTTCCCGAGCATTAACGATGCCATCACCAAATCCATCGATATCATCCCCGGTCCACTCCGGATGTCACTCGAAATTGATGACCCAACAACCGATCCGGATCCGCCCGATGGAACATACCAGGAATATTCTGCCCAACCCCCATCCACGACAACGGGCAATTTGTTCCCAGAATCACGTTCCACAACTTGCCCCAACGGGGTTCCTCGTCGAGGTGGGTGGCCATCCAGTCGGTCGGATTCAGGCAGGCGAAGGCCCGGGCTTGGGCCAGCAGCAGGGACGCGTCGTAGGCGGCATTGAGCACCAGATGCACCCGCGCCGGGCCGACCGACCGCAATTGCTCCTTCAGCGAGAGCAGTGAAGCGCGATCGAGATGGGAGACTCCGGGCAGGTCGATCAGGACCACATCGGTCGCCGAGGACGCATCGGGTCCCAGGCTGCGCTGGACCGGAACCCCCAGGACCTCGGCGTACACGCTCAGGAATTCCCCGGTGTTGGCCGTCGCACCATCGAGCCGGAAGACCCCCACCGAGCGCCCCTCGACCAGGACCCATTGGGCCAGCCATTTGCACAAGGCGGTGCTCTTGCCCGACCCCGGCGGTCCCACGAGGACGTGGACCTCGGAGGCGCCGCGCGGGGGCGGCGAAGGAGGTACCACCCACTCTCCCTTGAGGATCTTCGCGGCCTGTTCCAACTGCTCTCCCAAGGCCGCAGGACCGGTCTCCCCGTGTTCTTGGCAGAGACGTTCCACCACCCGCAGGGCATGGCGCGGCAGGAGGCCCGTCGCCTCGAGGATGGGGCCCACCCGCCAGTTCCCGGGATAGGGAACGGACTTGGGGACGAAGGGCTCCAGCGGCGGCGGCTCAGGGATGGCTTCGGGGGGGAGCTCGGAGGTCGGGGTCGCGCCGGCATCACGGACCCTGGACACCTCGGCCCGGATCTCCGAGAGCTCGCGGCGCAATTCCACCAGAGGATCGACGGCGGGCGTCTGGAACAGGGGCTCGGGCGTGGGACCCGGAAACACCGGTTCAGGGCCACCGGGCGGAGGGCTGGGAACGGACGGGAATGGCACCGTCGCCAGGACCTCCAGGCGCGGTTTCTTCCACAATTTGGACACCCCGTCGGCGGGAAGCTTCCGGACGCTCAGGACCACTGCATCGGGTCCCAGCTTGCCGCGGATCAGCCCCACCGCCTCGGATGCGGAATCGACGATGAACGTGTGCACCAGCATCGCAACCCCGCGGGGAAACACGTTCCGTGCCGAATCGCCACGTCCGAAGGCGATCGTCGGAGTTTTGTCGAGCGATGCGACCCGGGCTCGCGCCGGCGACGTCGTGGGTTTGTCCCCGACCGGAAGCCGTGCCAGAGTCCGGGATGCAGGAACACGGCGAGGTGCAGTGCCCCTATTGCGGCCAGTCCATGGAGGTGCCCATCGACACGGCGTTGGAACGTCAGCGATTCACCACCGACTGCGAGGTCTGCTGCCGCCCGTTCGAGGTCTTCGCCGAATGCGAGTCCGGGGAGTTGGTGAGCCTCGAGACCCGGACCTGATCACAGAAGCAGACGGGCCCCGCAGACTCGTCACGGAGCAGCCCTGGACCGGCGATCAACCCTCGCGCTGACCGGACATCTCGACCTCGTGCTTCCGACGGGCGGCCTCGATGTCGTAGGAGTCGTTGTCCGGGTGGTCCGGATTCAGCGGCGAGATCTCGCGCAGGCGCCGGATGATCGGCGTGAGCTTCTCGATGAGGTAGTCGACATCTTCGTCGGTGTTGTAGATGCCGAAACTGAAGCGGACCGAGCCGCGGGCGCGCATCGGAGGCAGCCCCATCGCCGTGAGCACATGCGACGGATCGAGCGATCCGGTGGTGCAGGCCGATCCGGAACTGGCGCAGATGCCGGCCTGGTCGAGCAGCAACAGCACGGCCTCGGCTTCCACGAAATCGAAGGCGATGTTGGCCGTGTTGGGCAGTCGCAGGTTCTTGTTGCCGTTGCGGGCCGTGTTCGGGATGTGGGTGAGGATGTGGTTCTCGAAGCGGTCGCGCAGGCCCCGGATGCGGGTGTTCTCGTCGTCGATGCTGGCCATCGCCAACTCGGCCGCGCGTCCGAAGGCCACGATGTTGGCCACGCTCTCGGTGCCGCCGCGGCGACCCCGCTCCTGATGCCCGCCGATGACGTAAGGTTGGAACTTCGTGCGGCGCTTCACGTAGAGCATGCCGATGCCCTTCGGGGCATGCAGCTTGTGAGCGCTGAGAGACAGGAAATCCACGCCCAGTTGCTTCACGTCGATCTTGAGCTTGCCGGGGACCTGGACGGCGTCGGTGTGGCAGAGCACGCCCTTGCTGCGGCAGAGGGCCGCGATCTCCTCGATGGGAAAGAGGACGCCGGTCTCGTTGTTGGCCATCATCGCCGAGACGATCGCCGTATCGGGCCGGATGGCCCGCTCGAGCAGGTGCAGGTCGAGAGAACCATCGCTCTCCACCGGCAGGTAGGTGACCTCGTAGCCCCGCTTCTCGAGGTAGGCGCCGAAATTCATGTTGGCGCTGTGCTCGACCGCGGTGGTGACCACGTGGCGCTTGCCGGTCGTGACCAACGCGCTGTGGATGGCCGCGTTGTTGGACTCGGTGCCACAGCTCGTGAAGGTCACCTCCTTGGGGTCGCCGTTGACGAGGGCGGCCACGGTCTCGCGGGCCTTCTCCACATGGCCGTGCACCTGGGAGCCGAAGGCGTAGGCGCTCGACGGGTTGGCCCAGAGCTCGCTGAGGAACGGCATCATCGCCGTCACCACCTCGGGTGCGACTCGGGTCGTGGCGTTGTTGTCGAAATAGTAGACCTTCTTGGGGGACATCATGCTCGGGTCGCGGGGACCGCCCCGGACCGGCGGCCAAACTAAATCCGACGTTTCCCGGTGCAAGGGGGGATTTCAGACAAAATCCGTCATATTCGAAACCTCACGACCGGGGCTTCTCGATGAAGCCGTGGTACAGGCCAAGGTAGTACGGCAGCAGAAACACCGTCCCACTGCCAAGGACATTGCCGCCGCCCCCGTAGTCGAGGGTCCACGGATCGGTGTTCCAATGCTCGAAGTGTCGATTCTCCACGGGCAACACCTTGCCGTCCACCCGGTGACCCCGATGCTCGGGACGCGGATCGTACAGATCACGGGCCTGTTGACGGGGCAGGCGCACGACGTCCAGACGGTGCGAGTTCTGGTGGGGCCAATTCAGGCGGTCCATGGGAAAGCCCCTCAGCGTGGCCATCGCGTCCTCATGCCAGCCCGGCCAAGGGCTCACCGGAAACTCGCCCCAGACATTCCGGATGGACCTGCCCCGGGCATCCGCTGCGAAGAGGAAGTTGAAGAAGGGGTTCCGTTCCGGGGCCTCCATCGCCCAGTAGGCGTAGAAGGAGTACCTCACCCGGTCCGTGACCGTCGGATCCTTGCCGTAGCGCAACAGGTTGTAGAAACACATGAAGGCCATTTCGTCGTCGGAGTGGTTTCCGGAACCGGGCCCGAACTGGACCTTGGGAAACATCAGGTTCTGGGCGTAGCCATGGCGTTGGACCAGTTCCCGGGCCGCATCGGAATACCTGGGGTCGCCCGTGACATGGGCGGCCACGGCGAGATAGCTCAGGATGCTCAGCGAATTGAGGCCGCGCTCGGCCACCCATCGCTCGTCGCGGTTCACCGACTCCGGACCGAACTGTCCCCAGCGGGTCGGTTTGCCGTCGATGTCCACCAGGTTGAACCCCTGGCCCACCAGATGATCGGCCAGATCACGGACGACCTCGCGGCACCGGTCCTTCTCCTCGGGCGTTTCAGCCACATGGTCGAAGTAGGCGGCGTGGAAGAAGAAATGCCCGTCCAGCTCGTCGCTGCTGGTGTCGCTCTTCCAATACCAGCGTCCATCGGCGCTCTTGGGCCAGCGCGGCTCGTACACCTTCCAGAGCCCATCCCGACGGGCTTCCTCGCGATCCTGCTCGAGGCGTCCCACGTTCGGGTCGGGCCATTCCACAGGCCGGATCGTCCGGGCGACGTAGCCCTTCGGCGGCGCGGGATTGCCGCCCTGGGTCACCTTCTGGAGGAATCTCAACGCCTCGAAGGCCCGCTTGGCCCGGGCCTTGGCCTTCGGATCGCGCGTCGCCGCATGGGAGAAGCATTCACCGGCCCCGTACATCGCGGTCCACAGGCCGTCGTTGTCGGAATCCTCGGGAGCGGCGGAACCGCGGTCGCCCGCGACCTTGAGCGGGGCTTCAGCGGTGAAACCGTAGGGGGTGCGACGGATGTATTGGTCGATCTCGCGTTCGTAGTGCTCGGCCTTCTGGGCCAGGGTCATCGGTTGACGATCGATGGAGGCCACGCCATCGGACGTGGCGAACCAGGCTCGGCCACCGGCTTGGATCAGGCCCTGGGCAACGGCGTCGGAAGGCAGCCAACGCGGTCCCTGACGGTAGTGGAAGTCGGTCCCGTCCCAGCGGATCACACCGCGGGAGGTGGTGAACCAGACTTCGCCCTCAGGCCCCGTGGCGATCCCGGTGAACTCGTTCCACGGAAGACCGTCCTTGCCCTCGAAGAACCGCCACCCCTTCGGTGTCCGGCACCCCACCCCGGCCTTGGTGGCGAACCAGAGCCGGCCCGAGGTGTCCTCGGCGACGCCCGATACCGAACGCACCGCCCAGGCCCGGTCGCCCGCATCGAGGATGGATTCGGGTTCCCAACCCGAGGCGGTCCGTCGGACCAATCCATGACTGCAAGCGGCCCACCAGGTGCCGTCGCGCGTCACCGCCAACTGGGCGATGGACCACCCCTCCGGCCAAGCTTCCCGAGTCCACTTTCCGGACTCCCATCGATGCAAGCCGTGGGTCGTGACCAGCAGGAACCCCTGCCCGACCGGCAACAGTTGGATCACCGACGATGCGGAGATGCCCTCGGCGGTGATCCCCTGGCCCTCGGCATCGGGGAACACGAAGCGGTTCGCCGGCCCCTGCGCACCCATGGGCAAGGTGCGCCAACGACCGTTTTGATGCTCGTACCAGGTGCCCCGAGCATGGGCCCGAACCGACCGGTCGGGTCCCTCGACGAGCAGCGACACCGGCCCTTTCGGTGCCCCCGGGTCGGAGGTGAAACGGTCCGCCACCTCTTGGAGGAACGCCTGAGGGGCCGGTGCTGGGAATCCGTCCGCGGGCGCTCCGGTCGCCACTGCCATTCCCAGCAACACCCAAGCGAACACGATGGATTTCATGCGATTCAGGTCGACGGGCCGGAAGACGGTCCGATTCGGACTTCAACGGACCGAGCGCACCGCCTCGGCCAATTCCCGGACGAACCCCGACACCCGCTCCACGAGATCGGGGGATTTCCCGTGCTCGGCGATCCGGTTGACGATGGCGCTGCCCACCACGATGGCCTCGGCATGCTGCGCCACTTGGCGGGCCTGCTCGGCATTGGAGATCCCGAAGCCGACCGCGATGGGCAACGGGGAGTGGGCCCGGATCTTGTCGGTCATCATCGCGATGGTATCGCTGACCTGACTTTGCATGCCGGTCACGCCCTCGCGGCTGACGTAATAGATGAATCCCCGGGCCCGCGGAGCGATCAGAGCGATGCGGGCATCGGGTGTCGTTGGAGCGATCAGGTACACCGGGCACAAGCCCGCAGACGCCATCAGCGATTCGTAGGCCTCCGATTCCTCCGGCGGCAGATCGAGCACCAGGAGTCCATCCACGCCGGCAGCGGCCGCATCCCGGATGAACCGTTCCACGCCCACGCGGTGCAGCAGGTTGAAATAGATGTAGAGAACGATGGGGATCCGGGACTCCTTGCGGATCTCGGCAACGGTGGCCAGCACCTTGGGAGGCGTCGTACCGCTCTCCAAGCCCCGCTGGGCCGCCAGTTGGTTGACGATGCCGTCGGCCAACGGATCGCTGAACGGCACGCCCAATTCCAGCACATCGACCCCTGCGGCATCGAAGCCCAAGGCCAGGCGACGGGTGGCCTCCAGATCCGGATCCCCGGCTCCGATATAGACCACCAACCCCCGTTGACCGGCCGCCTTGAGGGCGGTGAAGCGTTGCTCGATGCGGTTCATGCGAAGGACGTTGGGACGTCGCCGGGAGGCGAGGCAAGGTGAACTTGCCTCCGCCGGTCAGGGCCACGCAGCACGGAATTCACCGGGCCACCACGCGGAAGAAGCGGGCGGTCCCGGACAGGACCACCGGAACCTGCAGCGTGGAGGGCCGCGAAATCGCCGGCACCTCCTCGAAGGACGTCCATTGGCCCCGGGCCAGATCCTCGCACACCTGGACCGAATGCGGTCGTCCCGCCTCGGCGTTGAACTTCAGGAGCCACCCGCCGGCGGAGGACTCGAACGCCAGGGTAGGCCCCTTCGGCGTTCCACCCACCTGCACCCGCAGTTCATCGCGCACCATCAACGATCCGTCCTCCACCTGGAAGCCGATCACGTAATCGCCGACCCGGTCGAAGGTGGCCGTGGTGCCGGGACTCTGGGCCTCGGAGAACACCACCGGACCGGGTCCGCTGACCAGGCTCCATTGGAAACGGGGCACGCCCGGAGGTGCCGGCAGGCCGTCATCGAAGAAGGTGGCCTCCAACGGGATCGTGCCCGGAGCCGACAGCAGGCGGTCTCCGCCGATCTCCACCGTGGGCGCCTGATTGACGGGGAGAACCGTGCCCATGAGTGCCAGATCGAAGCTCAGGTCGCTGGAGGAACCCGCGTTCTGATGCACCTCCACGGCCAGCGTGTTCTCGCCGGTCTTCAGCAGTGCCGGATCCGGACGGAAGTCGAAGTAGGTGGTCTCGTCGACACCCCCGATCGCACTGCTGGCCAGCGTCGTGAAGGTCACCTCGCCCTCGGGCAGGTTGTCCCTCGCCGCCTGGACGCCGTTCAACCACACCACCACGCCGTCGTCGCGCAGCACCTGGCAGAGGAGTGCGGTGACCGAAGCGGGATCGGCGACGTTGAACTTCAGTCGGAACAAGGTGGTGATGTGTTTCGCGTTCGCGTTGGAACCGAATCCCACCGTGGTGGCTTGGCCGGCATCGCCATAGCCGAGGATGCCCTTGCCGGATTTCCAACCGCTGTCGTCGAATCCCGGACTCCGCCACGACACCCCGGGATCGACCCCGGTATCGAGGTAGCGCCAGGTGGAACCCTTGGGAATCCAGGTGACCTCGCTGCCGGACCGTCCGGCGGTGAGCACCACATCGTCGGAGGCCGACAGGGCCCCGTCCGACACCGTCAGACGGAGACTGTAGGTCCCCTGCCCCGGCAACCGGATCTGGGTGGTCCGCTGCTCCGGCGCCACGATGCTGACGGGTCCCGGACCACCGACCTGCGTCCACCGATAGGTCAGACCTGGACCCGGCTTGCCGTCGTCGGAGGCCACCCCCTCGAGGACGACGATCTGCGGAAACCGCGTCACGGCCGGGAACTGCTGGTCGGGGCCCGCATCGACCCGGGGCGGCCGATTGCTGTCCGCCGAAAGACCGGGGAGCGGTTCCCCGGGACTGGCGATCCACTGCGAGGGATCATCGCCGGGATCGGCGGGAAGCCGACGCTCCAGCGAATGGCCCATCCCGGCCGCCGCAGTCGGCCAAGGAGCCTTGGAATCGTACCGTACGGAGTCGACCGTGAGGTACGGCACCCGCACGGTGATCTGCCCGAGGGCATTGGTCTCGAGATCGGGCGCATCCGGGCGCTGCAGGTCGATGCGTTCCCCATTGTCCTGAAGGCTTCCCGCCCACGGCCCGAGAACGGGCACCGACTCGGGGATGCCATGGCGTTGGCGGAACCACACGGGATCGGCCGCCGACACGACCAGCAATCCCCCCGCCGGAATCGACAGACCCGGAGGGAATCGGAAATCGACCCCGGACAATCGCCAGGTGTTCGTGGGGTACAGCGGATCGAACAGCGCCAATGGAGCACCGGAGAGATTCTGGAGTTCGATGAATTCCACGCCACCCGGGGCCGGTTGGTAATCGAACTCGCTCAGGATGACCGGTCCGACCGACGGACGCGCATTGGGCGCTCCCAGGGTGACGGCGCTCGAGGGCCACCACTGCAATTCGCCCACCGAATTGGTCAATCGTCCGAGGCTGACCCCGTTCGCAGTCGCACCGAAGGTCACGCCCTCGCTGAATCCGGTGAGGTTCCCGCTGGCATCGGCGGAATGGAGCCAGAGGGAGTCGCCATGCGAATCGAGCCGGAAGGCCTTGGCCCCCAGGCTCGCGGCGTTGAACCGCGTTTCATCGACCACCCAATACCCTCCGGCGGGGATCCGGGTGCCATCCGGAAAACGGTATTTCCGGGGCTCGCTCCGATCGTCGCTCAGGTACCAGCCACCGACATCCACCGGGGCGACTCCCGGGTTGAACAATTCCACCGCGTCGATCCGCGGAGGATCGGTGTGCGCGAGGATCTCGCTGATCTGGATCACCGGCACCGACAGCACCGGATCATCGGCCCCCGGGGAGCCGCCGATCCGCGCGCTGGTCCTCCAGGCCCGGGCATCGCTCGAGGCCGGGCCGTTCGGATCGACCGGAACCACGGAGAAGCCCTGTCCGTCGGCCGCCGGGGGCCACGGTGTCTCCGTGCCATAAGCGACCTCCGTCAACGGGGCCCCTGCGGCGTGGATCAGGGCCACGCGCTCACCGCCGTTGGACAACCGCCCGCCATAGACGCCCGCCACCGGCACTCCGGGATAGCGGCGGGCGAAGGCCTCGGCATTCGACACCAGCACGAGGAAGCGTCCGGGTTCCAATCGGGTTCCGGTGGGAAACACGAAGTCGATGCCATCCGTGCAGCGCACACCACTGAGATCCACGGACGCGGCCCCCACGTTCTTCAGTTCCATGAACTCGAAGGCATCGCCATCGGTGTCGCCATCGGCGACCGGATGGTAGTGGATCTCGGTGATCCGCAGGGTGTCGAAGGTCTGGATCAGCGTGAACGACGCCTCGGTGAGGGCGCTCCAGGAACCCGCGTTGAGGACGCGGGCCCGGACCGTGGCGCTCTGGTCCAGAACGATCTCGCCGGAATAGAACCGGGCGCCCGGGGCGACCGCGCCGCCGATCTGCCGCGGGTCGGAGCCGTCGAGGGTGTACCGGATCTCCCCCGCCGGGGCCGTGATCGCCAGCCGATATCCCGGGGCCACCGTGCCCCCATGCTGGGAATAACCCGGGGCGACGGTCGGCGGATAGAGGTTCCGCGTCCTCAACTGGGCCAGGACGTTGGCCGTTCGCTGGCCCATGTAATTGGCGAGGATGTCCCGGACGCGCGGCAACCAATGTTGGTCGCGATTGAGCGGTGTGGCCGTCTTCGAATCCCCCCAACGGGCCGACTCGGCCACCACCGCCGAATAGATCTCGTTGGTCCGCGCCGAGAAGCGCGCCCGTGCGGCGGCGGGCGTGAGGGCGCCGTCGTTGAAGAAGTGCTTCTGGATGCGGTCGGCCACCCGGAGTCGGAACTCGGCATTGGCGCCGAGCTGCTGCCACAGGTACTGCGGGTTGCTCTTGGACAGGCTCCAACTGGTCGCCGTGCCGTAGGGCCCGGTGCGATTCTCCGCGACGTTGAGCAGCGTGTGCTCCGAGTCGTGCGCATTGAACCGGAAGCCGCCGTGGCGCCCGGTCCGATCCCGCTGGCCGTACCAGTTGTTGGGCGAGGTGTTGCCGAGGAAGTTGGAGATCGGCGCGTCGAGGTTGCCGCCGTAGAGGATCACCAGCATGTAGTCGATGAGGTTGTCGACATCGAGCAGGTTCTCGTAGGCGGGATTCGGCGTGCCGTCGGCGTTGCGTCCCTCCAGCTTGAAATAGGCCGCATTCTCCGAGAGCCCCGCCCTGGCCGCGTTGTAGAGGCGGGTCCATGCGTCCATGGTGCCGTCGGTCGCGTTGATGGTGTACGGCCCGGCCTCGACCTTGATGACGTCGTAATCCTCCTTGTCGCCGCCATAATACGTGGCCGCGTAGGCCGCCTCGGGCCGCTCGCAACTGTTGAACAACCCCCAATACTGGCCGTTGATGTAGAGGTGGTAGTAATTGCCGCGCTCGCCCTGGCGCCCCATGGCGAGCTGCGTATCCCTGCTGAACTGGTCGCGGATGAAGACTCCCTGGGAGTCGCCCTGGAAGCTCCACGAATAGTTCTGGAAAGTCCGGAGATCGAGGGCGTCGAACTCGTCGGTGCCCCCGTTGCCGAACAGCGGGAACCTCAATTTGGACTCCCCGTAGGACTCCCGGAAGAAGAACCGGAGGGCGTGCTTCGGATTGGCCGTGCTGCGAGAGAACCCGCCGCGGATCCGGATGCCCGCATCGATCTGGAATCCCTTGGAGCCATCGGGAAAGACCAGTTCCAGCGAACACGGTCGCTCCCAGTCCCGACCGTCCTGCCCGGGGTTGGCGTAGATGCCGGTCGCCGGATCGAACAGGTGTTTCAGATCGGTCACCACCGAGAACGACGGCAGGGATTTCAGGGCCGGGATGATCTGGTCGCGGTAGGCCACCGAGTTGACGATGTCGGGGTCCATGCCGTAGTCGCGGGTGTTGGCCCCCCAGGAAGTGGGCCATCCCGGAGGCGCCACGCCATTGGTCGACTGGCGGATCACGTCCTGCAGGAAGAGATAGGTCTGGGTCTTCACCGGGCTGGGCTGGAGCCCCTCCTTGAAGGCGGCCGCCCTCAGGATGGTGGTGGCCCGGATGGGCACGGGGCCCGAATAGACCAGCCCGGTGGTGGCCGTGGGCCAGGTGCCGTTGGTCGTGTACCGCAACACGGCCCCCGGGGTTTCCGAGGAAAGGGTCAGGTCGAACGGGGTTTCGAAGAACCCGCGGGTCTGGCTGAACCGTGGGGCATCCACCCAGTTCGCGAAGCCCCCCGCGTTGGCCGCCCCGGGCGAGGGCGGATTGAAGAACAGGGTCTGGCCCGCCCGGAAGCCGTACGACACATCCGGTTTCTGGGACGGAAAGGTCGGTGAGAATTCGGTGGCCGCGGTCCGGGCCTCCGGCGCGAACAAGCCGAGGTATTCGCCGTCGGCCGACAGGCTGAAATTCGCATGCAGTGGGGCTCCCGCCACGGCCCGGTCCTTGCCCGAGGCGAACACCACCAGGAACCCCCCACCGTTCAGGTTGGTCGCGGGAAACCGCCATTTGGCGGGGATGGTCGGATCATCGGTGATGGACCAACCCAGGAGGTTCACCGGTGCGGCCCCGGTGTTCTGGATCTCGATCCAATCGGGACGATCGCCGTCGACATCGGCCAACCCCTGGGAATTGCTGGCCAGGAACTCGTTGATCACCACCGTCGACTGGGCCGGGACACCGCCGGCCAATGCGATCCCGAGAAGGAAGGTGCGCAGGAACATGGCCGATGCTTAGCCAGTTCCGGGCCAAACCCAATGCAAACCTGAGGGTGGACGGTGGCCGGATGCGTGGGTTGAACGTCGGAAAGGCCCCGGTCGGGGAATGCCCGATGCGTGGTTAGGGTTCCGGAACCGCCCTGATTCCCACCCCACTGGATCGGGGATGGCGGACTTGTTTAGTCGGCGACCACCGGTTCCGACGGCTCGATTCGATCCATCCGCCATACGGACGAAGGGAACCCCTGCCTACTGTTGGGAGCCGGTGGCGACGCGGAGCATGAGGGCCGGGAAAACGCACAACCCACACACCCACGGGTTCCCGGCCGTGGAATTGCATCAGACCATGAAAACCACCACCACCACACCCCGTCGCATGGGAGGGCTTCTGTATGCCCTCTGCCTGCTGTGTCTCCTCAGTGCCAGGGCCCTCGCCGCCCCGGCGGGCAACCTCGATCAGGCGCAGAATGGCGGAGTCGGCAGTACGCCGATCAGTCCGGTCGATTGGATCAACGGGAACTCCAACGCCCAGAAGAGCCATTATGTCGAAGGCGAATCCATTCCCTACCGGTTGGTCCTCACCGACCTCACGGTGGGTGCGCACGTCGTGGACATCGAGTGGGACATCCGGAAGTCCTCGAAGGCCACCATCGACTACATCACCTCGTTCCAGCGAATCAACGAGACGGTCAATCCCCTGAAAGGACTGACCGGCACCTTCGGCGCACCGACCACATTCCCGATCCCACCACCTCCGGTGTCGACCACCACGGGAACCCCGGGAGGCTTACCGCAGCCCTCGACCAGTTTCTCTGGCCTGCCGGCCTTGGAGAAGCTGTTCACGATCTACAACGGCACGATCACCGGGCTCCAGTACATCAACAATGCCGACGGCAACCTCGGGAGTTGGTCGGTCGCCGATTCGTCCCAACGGATCCGCATCACCCTGAATGCCGCCTCCTCGCGGGTGGTGCTGGCTTGGGGGGGTCACATTGCCAGCCGCCGCGATTGGGGTGATGGCAACTCCGCCAACGCGGTGCCCGGTTCCCCGTACCACACCCGCTTCATCGCCCTGGACGGCAGCGGCGGCAATCAGGATCGATCCCTCGCCGCGGCGGCCGTCTGCATGCCGCCGACCTGCGCCATCTCCGGGCCGACCACCGTCTGCCCCACGACCGGCTACACCTACACCGCCCAGGCCGACGGCACCGGAAACACCTTCCTGTGGTCGATTTCCGGCAATGGCACCATCGTGGGCTCGACCACCGGACCGAGCGTCCAGGTGCTCTCGGGTGCCTCGGGTGGTTTCGCACTATCGGTGACCATCAATCGGCCGCTCAGCGCCGGCGGATGCGGCACCACGTGCAGCCTGAACGTCCCGATCGGCACCGCGCCGGCCTGCAGCATCACCCGGCTGAACGACCCCGCGTCCCAGACCGTGGGCGCCACCCTCTACCAGGGTCCTCCGGGCATGGCCCAGTACAGCTGGACCGTGGCGTACAACGGAGACCCCGCGACCTCGGCCGGAGGGGATGAACCCACCGTTTCCCTCGAGGATCCCACGGCACCGGGCGGACAGACCGCCACCATCACCGTCGGCCTGACCGTCACCGATGCCAACGGCTGCACCAGCAGCTGCGTGCGCGTCTTCGAGGCACCGGGCGAGTGCATCGTGAAGCCGTTGGACGGCTGCCCGAAGAGCACCGAGACGTTCACCTACGGCGGAGATCCCACGGGCCTGACCTTCCTATGGAGCATCGCGACCCCGGGTTCGCCGGTGATCGTCGTGGGGGCCAACAACCAGCCCTCCGTCAACCTTACCTCACCGGTCTGCGCGGAGTTCCTCCTTCGCCTGGAGGTCACCGCTCCGGATGGGTTTGTCACCATCTGCGAAACCACCGGTGCCTTCGTGGACACGACCCGTCCTGTCTTGGGGAACCTGCCCCTCGGCGGCGATCTGGGTTGCAATCCCACACTGCCGGTCTGCTCCACCACGGTCACCGCTCTGGACGACTGCGACGGCGACATCTCCGGTCGCGTCCTGTGCACGCCGGGCCCCATCGTGGAGATCGGGACCTGCGGCCGTGAGCAGACGTTCAACTACTCGGTGACCGATTCCTGCGAAAACACCGCCTCGGCCACCGTGACCTACACTTGGAAGCAGGACACCACCCCCCCGGTGCTCGGAAACCTGCCGCTGAACCGCGATCTGGGCTGCAATCCCACCGCGCCCGTCTGTTCCACCAATGTGACCGCTCTCGACGAATGCGATGGAGACCTGAGGGCGAAGGTCGTCTGCACACCGGGTCCGCTGGTCGAGACCAGCGCCTGCGGTCGCAGCCGTGCCTTCGTCTACAGCGTCTCGGACGCCTGCGGCAACGAGACCACTGCCACCGTCACCCTCACCTGGCGTGAAGACACCACCCCGCCGGTGCTCGGGAACCTGCCGAACGGGGGCGAACTGGGCTGCAATCCCACCCCGCCCACCTGCTCCACCACGGTCACCGCCAACGACCTCTGCGACGGCGACGTCTCGGCCTCCGTGGCCTGCTCCCCGGGCCCGGTGATCCGTGTCGACGACTGCCGCCGCAGCCAGGCCTTCACCTACACCGCCAAGGACTCCTGCGGCAACGAGACCAGCCGCCAGGTCGTCTACACCTGGCGTGAAGACACCACCCCGCCGGTCCTCGGGAACCTGCCCAACGGGGGCGAGCTGGGCTGCAACCCCACCCCGCCCACCTGCTCCACCGCGGTCACCGCCAACGACCTCTGCGACGGAGACGTCTCCGCCTCCGTGGCCTGCTCCCCGGGCCCCGTGATCCGCCTCGACGACTGCCGCCGCAGTCAGGTCTTCACCTACACCGCCAAGGACTCCTGCGGCAACGAGACCAGCCGTCAGGTCGTCTACACCTGGCGTGAAGACACCACCCCGCCGGTGTTGCGCGGTCTCCCTCAGGGAGGAGACCTCGGCTGCAACCCGACGCGGCCGACCTGCTCGAAGTCGGTCGTCGCCATCGACCTGTGCGATGGGGAGATCACCGAGCGGATCGTCTGCACCCCGGGCCCGATCGAGCCCGTGGCCAACTGCGGATTCACCCAGGCCTTCACCTATACGGTCGAAGATTCCTGCCGGAACGTAGCGACGGCCGTGGTGATCTATCGGTGGAAGGAGGACACCACCGCACCCGAGCTCGGCAACCTGCCCCCGGGCGGGGAACTGGGTTGCAATCCGGTCCGGCCGGTCTGCTCCACCAGTGTGACGGCCCGCGACCTCTGTGACGGGGACATCAGCCGCCGTGTGGTCTGCGTGCCGGGTCCGATCGTGGACGGGCCGCTCTGCCGCAAGACGCAGGTGTTCACCTATTCGGTCACCGACCTCTGCGACAACGGCTCCGAGGCACAGGTGACCTACACGTGGGTCGAGGATCGGGTGCCTCCGATCATCGTCTGCCCGTCGGTCCAGTCGCCCATCGAGTGCCCTGAGGTCCCGGTCTTCCCGGAGGCCAAGGTCAGCGATGATTGCGACCCATCGCCGATCCTCACCTCCGAGGATGTCACGACCCCGGGAACGTGTCCGCAGAGCTACCGGGTGACCCGCACCTGGACCGCGGTCGACGCCTGTGGCAACCGCGCCAGCTGCAGCGCGACCATCGAAGTCCGCGACACCGTGCCGCCGCTCGTGGCCTGGCCGGGAGACGTGGACCTCGCTTGCACCGACTGCGACATCGACCCGGCCAACACCGGGACCCCGAAGGCCGAGGACCTGTGCGGACCGGTCACCACCACCTACGACGACACGATCACCGGCACCTGCCCGAAACGGGTCGAACGCCGGTGGACCGTGTCGGACGGCTGCAACGACATCAGCCACGTCCAGATCATCCGGTGTCTGCCGTCCACCCGCGTGGTGGTCACCGACAGTTCGCTCTGCACCTACGATCTGGATCCCACGACCCGCTGCCGGGACTTCCGCCTCCTGTTCACGCTGGATGCGCAGAACTTCCCGAACTACCGGCTCAACGCCAGCAATCCGGGCCAGACCTACTTCAACCTGTTCTACAACGGCAAGCCCGGCACGGTGGTGACGCTCAACCTCACCCTGCCCTACCCGTACATCACCCAGGGGGCCCAACCTATCCATGCCTATGACGGCGTGACGGTGATCCCCGGGTCCAACGGTCAGGAGTGCTACATCCCCGGCAACGGATTCTTCGTCGACCCGACGCAGGTGGTCCTCGGCGACTACCTGCCGCAGAAGATGGGATCCTCCCGCACCGTCTCGGTCACCCTCACGGTGCCCGCCACGGGATTCGTCTACCTCAACATGCACCTGGACTACGGATTGAAACGCACCACGGGCTATGCCAAGGGCGGGCCCAGCGGGAACGACGCCATCGATCCGGCCTCGCTCCAGGTCCTCATCCCGGACCGCAACTCCTACCTCTTCGGGTTCTCCGACGGGTTGGAATCGGCCTCAGACTCCATCTGCAACCTGAACGTGTTCAAGAAGGTCGCCGGGGCGGGCGGCATGGTCGTCAAGAAGACCACCGCCTACGATGGGCTTCCCATCACACGGCAGTTCGGTGATTGCGGAGTGACCCTGCGGGACGCCAAGGGACAGACCCTGGCCACCGGCAAGTCCGATCCGGACGGCTGGTTCTTCTGCAACTACAAGTGGACCGGCAAGTCCACCACCCTGTACCTCACCCTGAACCCGCCGGGTGGGGCTCCCCAGACCAAGCCGGTCACCCTCAAGGCCAATGGCTATGCCCAGGTGGACTTCGAGGTTCCCTGAAGCCCGATGATCCACGGTGACATCCCGTGATCCTGCA
>JBEGWF010000146.1:0-78119 GCA_041177965.1 Verrucomicrobiota bacterium
CCGACGCACCGCTGAAGAAGATCCCCTCCCGCACCAGGACATGCCCACCGCCCAACGCCAGAGCCGCCAGCGCCACGGGCAACCACCACAGGGCGAGACAGAGCCCAAGAACCCCGACCGAACGCCCCCAGTGGGGCGAACGCAGGATATCGGAAGGCACCGGACGTGAGGATTCCGCGTTCGATTCGGGAGACTGCGCTGTCGGGAGGATCCCCGGCCAGAGGAGTCCAACCCCGAACACCAGCAGCAGCAGCGCCGGAAACGGCAGCCCGGAATGCAGCCCCCACCCTGCCCCCACGGCCATCATCCCAAGGCCCCAATGACGCAACCACCGCTGACCCAGGCGTACGAGGGCGACGACGATCAGGGCGACCACCGCCGGTTGAACCCCGCGCAGGACCGCGGTCACCGCAGGCAACGACCCCCACAGGGCATACCCCCAACTCAGCGCCAGCAGCAGCAGGGCCGCAGGCAGCACGAAGAGCGTGCCCGCGACGATGGCCCCTCGGGTGCCGTGCAACCACCAACCCAGGTAGGTCGCCAACTGTTGGGCTTCAGGACCCGGCAGCAGGATGCAGAAGTGCAGCGCGTGCTGGAACCGCCGCTCGTCCACCCAGCGGCGACGTTCCACCAGTTCTTCGTGCATCAGGGCGATCTGTCCCGCGGGCCCGCCGAAGCTGAGGCAGCCGATCTTCAGCCACAGGCGGCAGGCTTCCCGAAAGGTCGGACGCTCCGGCAAGGCCGGGGCGGGTCGCGACTCCTGGCCGGAAGTCGCTCCCGGCGACGGACCCCGCTCACCGGACGGACTCATTCCACGCGCCCCGGCTCACGCACCCCGGAACCCACCCGCTTCAAGCGTTGATCCCCGAGTTCCTCGCGGGCCTCCTCGGCCAACCCGGTCAAGCGGGCCACCACCTCCGGATGCTGATCCAGCACGTTGCTGCGTTCGGCCGGATCCTGCCGGAGGTTGTAGAGCTCGGTACCCACCGCCGGGCGCTGATACGGCGCCGGAAGCCCGCCGGTGCCCCCGGGCTTGCCGGCGAGCGTCTGGGTGGTGTGCGGGAAGAACAGCTTCCACTCACCGCTGCGGACCGCCAGCAGGTCGCCTTGATTGTAGTAGATGAAATAGGCCCGATGAGGATGCGGCACATCACGATCTCCGCGCACGATGGGCCAGACATCGCAACCATCGATCTTGCGCGTCGGCAGCGCGGCCCCGGCCAATCGGGCCACCGTGGGCAGCACATCGATGGTCATCAACGGCGTGTCGTTGGTGCGGCCCTTCGGGATGTGCCCCGGCCATTGCATGACGCACGGCACCCGGATGCCGCCCTCGAAACTGGTGCCCTTGCCCTCGCGGAACGGCCCGGCACTGCCCCCATGCTCGCCGTAGCTCAGCCACGGACCGTTGTCCGAGGTGAAGATCACCAGGGTGTCCTTCTCGAGACGATGCTTTCGGAGCGCTTTCAAGACCTCGCCGACCGACCAATCGATCTCCTCGATCACATCCCCATAGAGCCCCTGTCGCGAGCGGCCGGCAAACCGACTGCTGGCGAAGATCGGCACATGCGGCATGGAGTGGGCCAGGTAGAGGAAGAACGGCTTCCGGGCGTTCCGCCCGATGAACGACACCGCCCGCTCGGTGTAGCGGCGGGTCAGTTGCGACTGATCGGGCATCTCCTCGATCACCTCGTCGCCGTCGATGAGCGGCAGCGGCGGGTAGGTGCCTTTGGCCACGCCGGGGTGGTTCGGCCACATGTCGTTGGAATACGGCAGCCCGAAGTACTCATCGAAGCCCTGACGGGTCGGCAGCAGCTCCTTGGGGCGACCGAGGTGCCACTTCCCCACGATGGCCGTGGCATAGCCGCGCGGCTTCAGCACCTCGGCGAGGGTCGTCTCGTCCGGGTGCAGTCCGATCTTCTGCTTGGGCCCCAGCGCCCCGTGGATCCCGAGCCGATTGGGATAGCATCCGGTCAGCAAGGCCGCCCGGGACGCCGAGCACACCGCCTGGGCGACGTAGAAAGAGGTGAACCGCGTCCCCCGACGGGCGATCCCGTCGATGTTCGGCGTGCGGATCTTCTTGGCCCCGAAGCACCCGAGGTCGCCCCAACCGAGGTCATCGCAATAGATCAGCACCACATTCGGCGGCCGCTCCTCGGCCGCCATCGACCGACCCGCACACCACCCGGCCAGCATCAGCACCGCCCACGCGGCACGACACCGCAAACCCAAGGACCACGATCGGGAATTCATGCCCTGACGTTCCCGAATCCCCGAAGCCAATGGAAGCGGCAACACGGAGGCATCCTGTTTTCGCGAGCCAGTCTGGCCTCTGAGGTGGCGCGGTCACACCTGCCTCTGCCACGCATACCGGATCCCCTGTGAAAACGATGACGCCTTGTTTCCAATTTCCTGCCGCTTGACGACTCGACATTGCCAGTAGGATTTCCGGACATGAGTAAGACTCAAAGGATCGACTTTCAGCGGTGACCCGAGTCGGGTTCCGTAAGGCCATGGGAGCCCAACCGGTGCAGACCTCCTCGGGTTCCATTCGACGGATGGGGGGGTTTCTGGCGATGGTGGGGCTTTGGTTCACCGCATGAAGCCGACGTCCATCGAAGTCCTGGCCACGGTCCTGTTTGTCCTGGCCGTGCTGCACACGTTCTGTGTGAAGAAGTTCGCCGAGTGGGCGCATCACCAGCCCAAGGGGTCGGTCCAGGAGACGTTGCTGCATTTCCTCGCCGAGACCGAGGTGGTGTTCGGGTTCTGGGCGGCCGTCCTCTTCATGGGCATCGCCCTGCTGCAGCAATCCCTCGACAAGGCCGTTCATTACATCGATGGCCTGAACTTCACCGAGCCGAAGTTCGTGTTCGTGGTCATGGTCATGGCCGCGACCCGGCCGGTGGTCCGATTGGCCGAAGCGATGATCCTCTGGGTGGCCCGGCTGATCCCGCTCAGCGAGGGGCTGTCGTTCTACGTGGCGGCCCTGTCCTTCGGGACGCTGCTGGGATCGTTCATCACCGAGCCGGCGGCGATGACCCTGTTGGCCATCCTGCTGAAGCAGCGCTACTTCGATCGCGGCATCAGCCCGCGCCTGGCCTACGCCACACTGGGCCTGCTCTTCGTCAACATCTCCATCGGCGGCACCCTCACCCACTTCGCCGCGCCTCCGGTGCTGATGGTCGCATCGAAATGGCAGTGGGATACGCCGTACCTGTTCACGCATTTCGGATGGCGGGCGGCGGCGGCCTGCCTGACATCCACGATCCTGGTGGCCGCGGTCTTCCGCAAGGAACTGAGCCGCGTGCCCACGATGGGCCGGGGCGGCGATCGCATCCCGGCTTGGTTGACCACGACCCACCTGGCGCTGCTCGGATGCGTGGTGGCCTTGGCCCATCACCCGGATGTCTTCTTCGGCGTGTTCATGATCTTCCTGGGCGTGGTGTACGCGACGCTGCGTCATCAGGATGGCCTGAAGTTCCGTGAGGGGCTGCTGGTGGGGTTCTTCCTCGCCGGCCTGGTGACGCTGGGTTCCCTGCAGTCGTGGTGGCTCAAGCCCCTCATCACCGGAATGAACGGCGCAGCCCTGTACTTCGGGGCCACCGCGCTGACGGCCATCACCGACAATGCGGCGCTCACCTACCTGGGCTCGCTGGTGGAAGGCATCAGCGAACCGCTGAAGTACGCGCTGGTGGCCGGTGCCGTGACCGGCGGTGGCCTGACGGTGATCGCCAATGCACCCAACCCGGCCGGGGCGGGCATCCTTCAGAATTCCGAGGCGTTCAAGGCGACCGGAATCAGCCCCGTGGGCCTGCTGCTCGGTGCCCTGCCCCCGACGCTGATCGCGATCGTGTTCTTCTGGTTCGTGGCCTGAAGGATTTCGGACGCCGGATCGGTTGCTGATTTCAACGCGGTTGCCAAGGCTGGACCCAGGCGGCAGCGGTCTCACCCTTGCGGTAGGGGTTGGCGATCTTCTTCGATGAGGTGACCACCGCGCGCACATAGAGCTCGTCGCCACGGGCGGTGTACTGGGCCCGATTTCCGACCACCACCGCGAACGTTTCGCCGATCTGGTCGCTGTAGCGTTGGGTGGCACGCACGGGCTCGCCCTTGGCCGACAGCACCGGAGAGCGGGAGTCATCGAAACCGCGACGCGTGCCGATGAAGCGGATCGAGTAGGTGACTCCCGGCACGGCCTCCACCTCGATGGACATCGTCCTGCCCGACCGCTCGATGCGGCGCAGTGACACACCGCTGCTGGCGTAGAAATCCCCGGCCTCCATGGCGGCGATGATCGAGGGCGGGTCCAATTGCTCG
The DNA here is from genome assembly GCA_041177965.1 of Verrucomicrobiota bacterium. GTDB lineage: Bacteria > Verrucomicrobiota > Verrucomicrobiia > Limisphaerales > UBA9464 > SXXZ01. The sequence goes on from JBEGWF010000146.1 coordinate 4,318, forward strand.
GAGCGCACCATCACCCAGCCCCGACCGTTGTTGCTCTTGCCCAGGCCATGGCTGTGGTAGTGATGCGAATCGTCCACGGCCAGGCCGTACATCGGGGGCAGGTCCAGTTTGGCAATGCGCCACGCCAGCACGATGTCCCACATCCGCTCCAGGCCGGCATGGGTGGTGTCGCCCTCGTTGTGCACCGAGGGATGGCCGTTGTAGACCTCGAAGAACCGCTCGCCCTTCACCTGCATCAGGTCCTCCGCGGTGATGCCCCAGCCGAAATTGGGATGATTGATGTGCGGGAACATGGGTTGACCCGTCTGCCGGCGCTGTTCCAGCACGGCATCGACCCCGCGTTGCATCACATCGAGCACATTGGTGCCGCCCTTGGCCGAGATCTTCTTGCGCAGGTTGGTGGCGTTGATGTGCACCGGGAACGACAGGTGACCACTGGTGATCTCCTCGGACGGGATCATCAGGAATCGCCCGGGCTCCTCGAGCAGTCCGCGGAACTCCTCGAGGGTCTTCAACCGGAATTGGTTGGTGCCATGGTGATCCCGGCGCACCAACCAATCGGCCCCGAACCGGCGACGGTTCTTCTCGAGGGCCTCCGGAAAATGATTCTTCTTGGACTCCGTGACCCACTGTTCGCCCTCGAGCATCCGGTTGTGGTCCGACATCGCCAGGAACTGGTACCCGTGCTGTTTGTACCAGTCGGCGATGGACTCGGGGAAATCATCGCCATCGCTCCACAACGAATGCGTGTGGAGATTGCCCTTCCACCAGCGGGGCTCGGCTGCTGAAACCCCCAATGCCGAACCCCAGGCGGTGGCCAGCATCAGGAATCCGAGGAAGGCGGCGAGGCCGGCGCGGTTGGATCGACGAGGAGACATGGCCAGGAGCCTGCGGAGAGCGCTTCCGGAACCGCAAGCCGGTTTTGAATGGGCAGGCCAACGGCTCCGGGCATACTCGCAGCATGACTCCCGCAAGTCGTGCCGAACCGCCCGGGCGATCCGCGCCCGACGCCGGTGCGGGCCAACCCCAGCGCCTCCGGGTGGGCATCGTCGGGCTCGGGCTGATGGGTTCGGCCTTCGCCGAACGGTTGCTCCGGGCGGGTCACGAGGTGCTGGTCTGGAACCGTACCCGCGAGAAGGCCGACGCATACCTCCAGACCGGCGCTCGTTGGACCGATCGACCGCTGCGGGATTCCGACACGGTGCTCGTCTGCCTCTACAGCGACGAGGTCGTTCGCTCGGTGCTGGAATCCATGCGCGACGATTGGCGGCCCAGGCTCGACCTCATCGACACGACCACGGGATCGCCGGAACAGGCCCTGGCGATGGCGCGTGACCTGAAGGCCCGAGGCGTGGACTACCAGGAGGCGCCGGTCTCGGGCTCGAGCCAGCAGGTCCGCGACGGGTTGGCCACGGTCTTCGTGGGCGGTGAGGCCGAGGCCTTCCAACGCCACGAGGCCCTGTGGCCGATGCTGGGGGCGAAGGTCCTGCATTGCGGACCGTGCGGGCATGCTTCCCGGATCAAGCTCATCACCAACCTGGTCCTCGGGCTCAATCGCCTGGCCCTGGCCGAGGGGTTGGCCTACGCCGAGGCGTTGGGCGTGGCGGGCTCGGCGGCCCTGGAAGCCATGAAGGGATCGATGGCCTATTCGCGGGCGATGGACGCCAAGGGGTCGAAGATGCTCCAGCGCGACTACACCCCACAGGCTCGGCTCTCGCAGCATCTCAAGGACCTGCGGATCATCCTCGGAAGCGCGCGCGAGGCCGGGCTCGAACTGCCCCTCGGATCGCTCCACGCCCATCTGCTCGAGCGCGCCGAGTCGGCCGGCATGGGGGACCTCGACAACAGCGCCGTGATGGAACTGCTCCGACTCCGGACGGAGCCCCCGAAGCCATGATCCCCCCGCTGACGCGAACCGCCCGATGGGGCGTGCTGGCCACGGCCATCCTGGCCCTGCTGTTCGATGGCGTCGAACTGGGGCTGATGCCGGTGGCGTCGTTGTCGGTGTCCAAGTCGCTGCTGGGAGCGGCCTACACGCCGACGCTCGGAGGCGATTGGTTCGCCCGATTCACGGCGGCCCTGATGTTGGGAGCCGCGGTCGGTGGCATCGTGCTGGGAGGACTGGGCGATCGGATCGGTCGCACCCGGGCCCTCGGGGTGAGCGTGCTGTTCTATTCGGTCTTCGCCGGAATCGGCGCCTGGGTGGAGACGCAAGGCCAGATGCTGATGCTCCGTTTCCTGGTCGGGCTCGGCGTGGGCGGAGTCTGGCCCAACGCGGTGGCGCTGGCCGCCGAGTGCTGGCCCGACCGGTCCCGACCGATGGTCGCCGGCCTGATGGGAGCGGCCTTGAACGGCGGCATCCTGCTGCTGTCGCAGATCGTGCGCATCTGGACCCTGACCCCGGACTCATGGCGGTGGCTCTTCCAGTGGGGCGCCCTGCCCTCGGTGTTGGGCCTGCTGGCGCTCACCGTGGTGCCCGAGTCGCCCCTTTGGCGGAACCGCCGGAGACTCGCCCAAGCCGATGACGCCCAGGCCCCATCGAGTCCCTCACGCCCTGCGCCCCGGACTCCCGTGCTCCGGACCCTGTTCACCCCACCTCTCCTGCGCACCACGCTGGTCGGGATCCTGGTCGGATCGATCCCGCTCGTGGGTGCCTGGTCGGCGAGCAAGTGGATGATCCCGTGGGCCGATGCGGTGGCCGGCAGCGCGGCCCCCGGCTACAAGGCCTCGGCGCAGGGATTCTGGGCGCTGGGGGCGGTGCTGGGGAGCTTCTGCGGCGCCCAGATCGCCCAGACCTTGGGCCGTCGCCGAGCGTACGCGTGGATGAGCCTCGGCTCGGCGGCCCTCACCGGGGTTCTCTTCCTGGGCACCCGTCCGCTCGATCCCATGTTCCTGCCCGTGGTCTTCGCCCAGGGCTTCGTGGCCACGCTGTTCTTCGGTTGGCTCCCCCTCTACCTGCCCGAACTCTTCCCGACCGAGGTCCGCGCCGCGGGCAGCGGCATCGCCTACAATGTCGGGCGCTTCGTGACGGCCGCCGGAGTGCTGGCCGCCGGCGGCCTGTTCGTGACCCTCGGCGGATCCTATCCGCGCATCGGGGCGGCCTCCGGGATGGTCTATCTTCTGGGCATCGTCGCCATCCGCTGGGCCCCGGACACCTCCGGCCGCGACCTCGCCGCACCCCGCATTTCCCGAAGTTCAACGCCATGATCCCCCATCGATCCACTCCCGAACGCACCGACCGGCGTCGATACCGGCTCACGGGCCATCCCACCCTGCCCCTTTCCTGCGTCCTGCTGACGATGGCGCTGACGGCCGTGGCTGCCGATTTCGAAGACCCCAACGCCGATCGCGAATCGCTGCCCACCGTACCGCCCGGGTTCGAGATCTCGTGCTTCGCCCGCGAGCCGCTGGTCCGCCAACCGTGCTCGATGGCCTTCGATCTGCGGGGCCGCCTCTGCGTGGGGATGGGACCGCAGTACCGCAACCCGACGCCCAAGACCCCCGGCGACAGCGTGGTCTGGGTGTTGGACACCGACGGCGACGGCAAGGCCGACCGCACCCAAGTCTTCGCCACCGGCTTCAATGCCATTCAAGGACTGGCGTGGCGGGGCCGCGACCTGTGGGTGGCGAATGCGCCCGATCTGACGATTGTCCGCGACCTCGACGGTGACGACGAGGCCGACGAATACGTGCGCCTCTACACCGATCTCGGGAACCTCGAACACGGCTTGCACGGGCTCAACTGGGCCCCGGACGGCAAGCTCTACATGAGCAAGGGCAACTCGAAGGGGTTGTCCCAGCCCGGCCGCATCGCCCCGAAGGCCTTCCGCGATCTCTGGGGGGTCACCGCTCCGCCCGGTTCGCCCGACTATCCCGCTGCGCGAACCTTCGCCAAGGGTCGCTACGAGAAGAACTACCACGATCCGGAGGACGATTGGGGCCGCGAGGGCGGCGTGCTGCGGTGCGATCCCGACGGCCGCAACCTCGAGATCGTGTCCCGCGGCTCACGCAATCCCTGGGACATCACCTTCGACACCGGGTTCCACTGGCTGGGGACCGACAACGACCAGACGACGGGGGATCGGGTCTTCATGCCCTTCCCGAGGGCCCACTTCGGATGGAACCACCCGTGGAGCGCCCATTGGGGCACCGAGCCTCACGCCCCGTCGGCCCCGGTCAGCGGACCGCTCTTCGAGGGCTCGGGGACGGGCATCGTCTTCGGGGATTCGCCCGGTTTTCCGGCGTCCCACCGCGGCGTCTTCTTCATCAACGACTGGCTGCGCAAGACCACCTTCGTCTGGCGACCCCGATGGGATGGCGCCCTGATGCGTCCCGAAGGCGGCGACTGGCAACCTTTCATCGAGGGCGGACGTGGACTCTTTCGGCCCACTGATCTCGAATTCGGTCCCGACGGTGCGCTGTGGGTGCTGGGATGGGGCCGGGGCTACGGCGCGGAGTACCGGGATGGCCAGTGGGTGAGTGAAGGACGGATCTTCCGGATCACGCATCCGGCCTCGGCCCGATCGCTGCCCCGCTCCCCCGACCGGCCGATTGCGAAACGGTCGTTCCAGCAACTCCTCGATGCCTTCGAGTCGCCCCTGCCGGTACGCCGGGTCGAAGCCCAGGAGGAACTGCTGCGGCGGGGTCCTGCGGTCGCGGCCGACCTGCGCCGGACGCTCGTGAAGGCGTCGATCTCGCAGGGACGGCAGACCTGGGCCGCGTGGACCCTCGGGCGGATCAACGAGCGCGATCCGGCAGGCGACGCCTGGTTCGAGCGGCAAGCCACCGTGGCCGGCACACCGCTCAACCTGCGCCTTCAATCCGTGCGCATCCTCGCCCACCGTCGGGCGGTGCGTCGGGCCACGGATCCGTTGCCCGAAGCCCTCGTGGCTTTGTTGGCCGACCCCGAGCCCCGGGTCCGATTCGAGGCCGTCCAAGCCTTGGGTCGTGTCCCGACGGACTCCGCCCGCCCCGCCCTCCCGACCCTGCTCGATCTGTTGGGCCGCGAGTCCGACCCGACGGTCTTCTACGCCGGATGGCAGACGCTCCGCGGCGTGGCGACGCCCGGATCGCTCCGACCGCTGCTCTCCGAGGCCCGGGCCGGTGTGCGGCGTGGGGCCCTGCTGGCCCTGCTTGAGGACCATGCCCTGACCGAGACCGACGTGCGCGGAAAGCTCGCCGACCCCGATTCCTCGGTGAAAGCCGTTGCGACGCGGTGGATCGAGAAGGCCACCGGTGAGGGGCCGTCGCTCATGGTCCGGGGACGCCCGCTGAGCGGGGCATCGGCCGACTCGAACCCGGCCGCCGACCTCGGTGCCGAACCTCGACACCTCTACCCGTCGAAGATGTCCATGCCGGCACCGCCGAGCCGGGAGACCGCCGTGCCACGGGCCTTGGAGCGCGTTCCGGCTGGGGACGCCCGGCGTGGGGCCTGGTTGTTCCATCATCCGCAGGGGGCGGGCTGCTTCCAGTGCCACCGACTCGACGGGCATGGTCAGCATTTCGGCCCGGACCTGTCGGTCGTCGGCACCCGAGCGCCCGTGCAGCACCTCGTGCAATCCATCCTCGAACCGAATGCGGTCATCAGCGAAGGCTTCAGCCTGCAGCGGATCGAAACGGCCGAGGCCGAACTCTCGGGCATCCTGCTGGAGGAGAGCGGCCTGAGCCTGACCCTGGGATTGGCCAATGGGCGTCGGGAGACGATCCCCAAGGCCCGCATCACCGCGCGTTCCTCGGCCTCGCAGTCGGCCATGCCCGCCTACGACACCGTGCTGCCCGCCCAGGCCGTCGCCGACCTCGTGGCCTACCTCGCCCGTCAGGGACAGCAACCCCAGGCGGGTTCCTCCGGTGCCTCTGGCACGGGCGACACCCTGGCCTTCATCGAAAGCCCGGGTCGCGTGCAACTCACCCGCGGCGGCCTGCCCGTGGGTGAGTTCATCCTTCAGGATGAGCGGATCCTGCGACCGCACTTCGCCCACCTCCACGCTCCTGGCGGTCATCGGGTCAGTCGCAATCACCCGCCGCTGCCGGCGCAGGATGCCGTCGATCACGACACCATGCACCCCGGCCTGTGGCTGGCCTTCGGAGACATCAATGGCGTGGACTTCTGGCGCAATCGTGGCCGCATCGTCCATCGCGGGTTCGCGGAGCGGCCTGCGGTCCGGGACGGACGCCTCGGTTTCGTCACCGACAGCCAATTGGTCGATCCGCAGGGGCGGACCTTCGGCGACCTGCGCCAGCGCATCACCTGCGTCGCCCGACCCGGGGCCACCATGCTGCTGTGGGAAGCGACCTTCCGCAGCGATTCCGGGGAACTCGTGTTCGGGGACCAGGAGGAGATGGGGTTCGCCGCCCGGGTGGCCACACCCTTGACCGAAAAGAACGGGGGCCGGATCACCAGCAGCGAGGGCCGCACCTCGGCCGCGGCCACCTGGGGGCGTGTCGCCGCCTGGTGCGATTATTCAGGCACCGTCGATGGGGTCCGGAAAGGCATCCAACTGGTCGCCGACCCGTCGAATTTTCGGCCCAGTTGGTGGCACAACCGCGATTACGGGGTCTTCGTGGCCAATCCGTTCGGACGCGAGGCGATGAAGCAGGGATCCAAGAGCCGGGTCGTGGTGCCCCGGGGCGAGGCGTTCACCCTGCGCTTCGGGGCCGTGCTGCATGCGGCCTGCGACGTGCCTCCCGAGACCCGGGCTGCTTGGGTCTCCGAGGCGTTGAAGAACGACCGCTGACGGCGATCGTCGAACCTACAGGCGACGCCTCGGGGAACGGCTATTTCGGCGCCACCACCGAAGCGGCGTATTGGCGGCGACGGATCACGGCCCAGGGATCCGCGGGCGCATCCTGCGGGTCGACATAACGGTCCAGGTCGCGCAGGGCGATGGCCCAGTAGCCGTTGTCCTTGAGCCAGTGCATGTATTCCCGGAACCGCTCCAGCGGCGTAGTCACCCACGGGTGCTCCCGGTCGGGCACCCCATGGAACTGCAGGATGGCGATCCGACCGCCCCGGGCCTGGGTCACGGCCTTCTGGAAGTTTTCGAGCGTCCAGGCGGGCCGGGCGTCGCCGGTGGTGGGGATCAGCAGCGGGTGATCCCATTCCGGCTCATAGGCCACGCCGCGACCGGTGTCGTAGGCGAACTCGGGCTGAGCACCCCGACGGGCCCACCGGAACCCCAGGTCGCGGAGCAACGGCACCGCCCCGGGATGGATGGCATTGCCGGGATAGGCGAAGCTGATCGGCTTGGGGATCCCGTGCCGACGGCATTGCTCGTCGATGTGGGTGATCTCCTCGCGCAGTCGGCCCAGCATGTCGGGACCGATGCCCACATGGCTGCGGGTGTGGTTGCCCACTTCGAATCCGTCGCGGTGCAGTTCGGCGATCTGCGGCCAGGTCATGTAATCGGCCTTGTTGGTGAGGAAGCTGAAGCCCTCGGTGATGAAGAACGTGGCTCCGAACCCCAGTTCCTTGAGCAGCGGCCGCACGTTGCCGTGCAGCGAGGCCACCGAGTCGTCGAAGGTCAGCACCACGAGCTTGTCGGGGATCGGCTGCCGCCGGGCCACCTCGGGGATGGGCCGAGCCAGGAACTCGCGCCGGAGCCGGTCCAACTCGGGCTTCGGGTCGTCGCCCTCGTAGAACCACACCCCACCATGGGCCTCGCGCGTCTCGCCAGGCGGGCAATCGGTCAACCGAGGATCGGCGTGGATGCACGGGACCAACGGATTCTGCCAGACCCGGTTCAGGCCGTCCCAAGCGGTGATGACCCACCGGCGGCCGCTCGCATCCGATGCGGCCGCAAAGGGTGCTTCGAGGATCCGCCGACCCGCCGAGGCGTTGGTGAAACCGACGGCCTGCCCGAGCATCACACAGACCTGGGCGTTGAGTTGCCGCAGCGTCTGCATGCCACCATTCCGGAGCCACCACTGGAATTCCGCATGGCGCGGGTGCGAAGTGACCCGAACCCCGAAGGCGACCCCGTCGGGCAGCGTGCGGGTCATGGCCAGCGAACCGTCATCGCGCCGGCTCCACTCCACGGGTTCCAGCCGCTGACCGGACTTCTCCCAGAGCGTCTGCACATGCCGATGGGCGAGGTAATTCAACCCCAGGTGGGACCAGATCGCCTCCGGCACATCCACCACCACATAACCGCCGTTCTGCCACGGGGCGAACAGGCTCACCTTGGTGTCGCGCTGCGGATCGACGGCACCCTCAAAGAATCCCAGGCGCGGATGCCGGCCGCCGGGGTAAGGCAGGACACGGATTTTTCCATCGACGCCCGCGGTACCGGATCCGGAGGCCGGCGATCCCGGTGACGCATCGGACGTGGATCCCGACGGCACAGCCCATTGCTTCAAGGCCGCCGCGATCACCTCATCAGGCAGACCCGTCGCGGCGCGGACCTCGGCGGCGGTGAACCGGTGGTGGCGGATCATGTTCTCCAACCACTCGGCCTGATCGACCGACCCCTGCGGCGGTCGCGCCATGGCGGCCTGCGGTTCGGCGGCGGCCAGGTGGAGGCAGATCAACGACAACGCCCCCCACCCGAGGCTCAGACAGGCTTTCAATCGATTCATACCGGGAATCCCGCCGGTATCGGTCAAATCCGGTCCCCGGGCCAGCCTGAATCCCGGCCCTCACCGAGTGCGGGCCGGTTGGAAGATCCGCCGGGCGAAGTGATGCAGGTTCTGCTTCCAGTGCTGGAAGTCGTGCGCCGAGTCGTCCACGTGCCAGAGGTGCGGCACTTGCTTCTCCTTCAGATAGGCATGGACGTTCTGACTGATCCGGATGAGGCCATCGCGGTTGCCGCACGAGAGGTAGAGCAGTCGCAGACTTCGGCTCACCCGCTCCGGATCCGGAATCAATTCTGCGCCGGGCTTGGTGTTCGGTGCCGATGAGAACCCTCCGATCCAGGCGAACCGGTCAAGGTTGGCCAGGCCGATGTTCAGGGATTGCCCGCCGCCCATCGACAGGCCGGCCAATGACCTGCTCTCGCGATCCTGGATCACCGAATACCGCGACTCGATGAACGGAATCAGGCTGCCGATCAGGTCCTGGTCGAATTTCCCGAAGGCCGCGGCCGTCGCCATGGGATTCGGGCCGGGGCGATCATCGGCCTGCGCGCGGCCATTGGGCATCACCACGATCATCGGTACCGCCGCCTTGTCGGCGATGAGGTTGTCGAGGATCGCCTGAGGCGCACCTCCGCGCCGCCACTCCTCCTCATCGCCACCGATGCCGTGGAGCAGGTAGAGCACCGGATACTTCACCGCGGCCGAATATCCCGGTGGCAGGTACACGAGGGCTTTGCGTCGGGTGCCCACCGACTTCGAATCGTACTCCACCATTTCCAACCGGCCATGGGCCGCGGTTTCCCGCGGTTGGTCGAAGCCCACCGGTGCGTTCGCGAACGCCGGCTTGTCGTCGTCATTGAGGACGATCGGGCCACCAAATCCCCGACGTGGTCCCTGCCCTCTTGGGCCTCCGTCACGGGAAGGTGTGGTTCGGGCGTTGTTGGTTTCCGCGGCCATGGCGGCCAGCGATGCGAGCGCAAGGCTCAGGAATGCGGTGGGGAGATTCATGGGATGGTGAACTGTTTTCGAGGGGAGACGACGACTGCCGAAATTCTGCGGATTTCGGGGAGGACGCCAGCCTCGGCTGGGGCCGCATCTCCTTGGGTTCGGATGTCTTGACTGCATTTCCTCCCACAGAAGTGCCGCTGTTCGCTCAACGGCGGCCGACCCATCCGGCCAGCTCAGGGTACCACGATCCGGAGGGCTCGGGGGCGGACCGTGATCGAGGCTGGGAGCATTCCGACCAGGTCGCCATCGAGGTGGAACCCCATCGGCTCCGCACAGGACAGTTGGAGGTGTTGGGTCTGGAAGACCTGACGGACGGACGAGGATCGGATTCGACCCAAGACCATCAGGATTCCTGTTCCGATCAGGGTGGGCCAGTCGAGGCGGGTGACGACCGTGACTCCGACGCGGCCATCGTCGAGTCGGGTTCCGGGAAAGAGTTCGAGTCGGCCGCCGAAGTAGTGGCCGGACCCGATCTCCACCACCGGGCCCGCCGTGGAGTGGGAGGCCGAGGTCACAGCGACCTTCGGATGCGGAGGACGCATCGCCCGGATCCCGGCGACCAGATAGGCCAAGGGGCCGAAGCGCTTCTTCTGCGACCAGTCCACCCCCGCGATCGCACGTGTGGACAGTCCGGCACCGGCGAGGATGGCGAAGCAGCGGGACTCGAAATGCCCATCCGGTCCCACGAAGTTCGCCTGAGGCAGGTCGATGCGCCGTTCGCGACCTTGCCGGATGATCCGCCACGCGGCCTCGAAGCCGGAGGGGATTCCCAGTTCCTTGGCGAGGACATTGACCGTACCGAGGGGGATCACGGCCAGTCGGGTCTTCTCGAGGGCGCCGGGCACATCGGCAATGCCGTTCACGACCTCGTTGATCGTGCCGTCCCCGCCAGCGGCGACGATCGTCTCAAGGCCCTCCCGCGCCAGATCCGCCGCGAGCACCCGAGCGTCTCCCGGTCCGCGCGTGGGCAGGACACGGACTCCGGAGCCCAGCTCCGAGAGCCGGCTCCGGAACCGGATCGCCTTCTCGCCTTGGGCGGTGGGGTTGAAGAGGATTCCGATCACGGATTCAAGGGTCCAAGGCTCTCTCCCGACGGATCAAATTCCAACTCCTCGGCCCAGGCACCGGGTCGAGTGGTCCGGGGGACTGCCGAGACACCTGCGAGGGATCGTCGGATGCGATCCCCTCAGACCTTGGTTTCCCCAGCGACCCGTCCCCAGGACGATCAACCGAGGGCCCGCTGCCCGCCAGAGGCGGCACGGGAGGCCGGCACGCGGGCCTTCACCTCCTCGATGAGGCGCTCGACGGTGAGCCCGTGTTTCTGGCGCAGGTAATCCACGCTGGAGGCGTGCTCGATGAACTGGTCGGGCCAGGCCAGGCGGTACACCGGCGTCCGGATGCCCGCTTCGCTGAAGCATTCCAGCACGGCGCTGCCGTAGCCGCCCATGGCCACATGGTCTTCGAGCGTGGCCACGATGTCGGCCGCGGCCCCGAAGAACCGGTGCACCTCGGTGTCCAAGGGCTTGAAGTAGCGGGGATTGATGACCGCCACATCGAAGCCTTCGGCGCGCAGCTTCCCGGCCGCCTGGCGGGCCAGCGTGAGCATGGGGCCCAGACCGAACAAGGCCACCTTCACCGCGCCCGGCTTGTTTTCGAACTGGGAATCCACCTTGGCCTTGCCGATCTCCACCACGGCGGGCTGGTCCTTGATGGTCACGCCCTCGGCGTTGCCACGCGGGTAGCGGATCGCCACCGGATGCTGCTGCAGCGTCGCCGTGAACATCATGTCCTGGAGCTCGTCCTCATCGGCCGGCGCCATGCCGATGATCAGCGGCAGGCAGCGCAGGTACGAGATGTCGAAGAGGCCATGGTGGGTCGGACCATCGTTGGCGCTGAGGCCCGCACGATCCATGCAGAAGATCACCGGCAGGTCCTGAAGGCAGACATCGTGATGGATGCAGTCGTAGGCCCGCTGGAGGAAGGTGCTGTAGATGGCCACCACCGGATGGAATCCCATGGTCGCCATGCCGGCGGCGAAGATCACGGCGTGCTCCTCGGCGATGCCGACGTCGTAGTACTGACCGGGAACGGCCTGCTCCAGGATCTTGAGACTGGTGCCGCTGGGCATGGCCGCGGTGATGCCGACCACCGATTTGTCCTTCTGGCACAGCTTGACCATCGTGCGACCGAAGACCTCCTGCCACATCGGGGCCGCGCCGGCCTTGGGGGGCGGGGTCTGGCCGGTGGCCGCGTCGTAGGCGCCCAACCCGTGGAACTTCTCGGGATGCTTCAGCGCCGCCTCGTAACCCTTGCCCTTCTGGGTGAGCACGTGGATGACCACCGGCTCGTTGCAGGTCTTGGCGAATTCGAGGGTGCTGACCAGCAGCGGGATGTTGTGCCCGTCGATGGGACCCAGGTAGCGCAGGCCGAACTCCTCGAAGAGCAGCGCACTTCCGTGGCCTCCGCGGCCATCCACATCGAGCTGGTTCTGGGCAGGTTCGAGCGCCAGCGAATTGGCGATGCCCTTGAGGGCCTCCTCGGCCTTGGCCCCGAGCATGGCGACCTGCTCGCCTCGTGGAAGGCGTTTGAGCCAGTTGTTGAAATCGCGGGCCAGCCGGTTGTAGCGCGGACTGGCCGTCAACTTGCCGAGGTACTCGGCGATGGCACCGACGTTCTTGGCGATGGACCACTCGTTGTCATTGAGGATGCCGATGAACTTCTTGGTGGTGCACTTGATGTTGTTCAGCGCCTCGAAGCTGATGCCGTTGGTGAGCGCGGCATCACCGAAGATGCAGACCACGTTCTCGTCGGTCCTCTTCTGATCGCGCGCCGCGCACATGCCCAGGGCGGCCGACAAGGCCGTGCCGGCATGGCCGGCCCCGTAGCAGTCGTGCTCGCTCTCGGTCCGGAGCGCGAACCCGTTGAGCCCGTCGGTGGTGCGGATCGTCCGGAAGCGGTCCTTGCGGCCTGTCAGGATCTTGTGGACGTACACCTGGTGGCTGACGTCCCACACGAACTTGTCCTTGGGCGTCTCGAAGACCCGGTGAAGGGCGATCGACAGTTCCACGACCCCCAGGTTGGGGCCGAGGTGCCCGCCGCTCTTGGCCAACCCCTGGATGAGCTCCTGCCGGATGTCGGCGGCCAACTCGGTCAGTTGCTCTGGCGTCAGCTTCTTGACGTGCGACGGATGGTCCACCATTTCGAGATATCGGCTCATGTTGTTGGGACTGCGGAGAAAAACGGAGGGATCATGGGGCGCCGAGGGAGCCTTCCGGCACGGCATGGGCCGACAGGGTCCCGTCGAGGCCCTCCTCGAGTCGCCGCACCTTCAATTCGGCCTCGCCGAGGCGCTCCTGACAGAGCTTGGCCAAGGCGGCCCCCTCCTCGAAGCGCTGGATCAACTGGTCCAACGGCAGATCGTCGGATTCCATCGCCTCGACGATGGATTCCAGCTTCTGGAGGGCCTCCTCGAAGGAGACGTCCGCCGCAGCGCCTGCGGCTTGGGCACCCTGTGACACGGCCGGAAAATGCGCGGAAAGACCCCGGGTTGCCTAGCGGTATTTTGGCCCAGGGACCGGCGACGGATCGGCGGGGTCCCACCGTGGGTCCCGCCTTTGATGTTCCCCTCGGGGCCGGGAAGGCGTTTGATTCGGCCCGTGCTCAGCACGCTTCGGATCAAGAATCTGGCGCTGGTGGCGGACCTCACCCTGGAGTTGCGACCGGGTTTCTGCGCCATCACCGGCGAGACCGGGACCGGCAAATCGGTCATCCTCGGTGCGCTGAACCTCGTCCTCGGGCGGCGGGCCGACCGCGGCGCCCTCCGGTCCGGAGCCGAGTCATGCACCGTCGAGGCCGTGTTCGAGGTGCGGGGGCTGAAGGCGCCGCTGGATCCGTTCCTGGAGGAACGGGGGCTCGAACCCTGCGAATCCGGGCAACTCGTCCTCAAGCGCACCTTCACCGCTGCCGGAACCAACCGGCAGTTCGTCAACGGCAGCCCGACGACGCTCGCGACACTGGAGGAACTGGGGGGATGGCTCATCGACCTCCACGGTCCGCACGATCATCGGTCGCTGCTGCAACCCCGGCTCCAGTTGAGTCTGGTCGATGCCTATGGCGGGCTCGAATCCCGGTGCGAGGCCTTCGCAGGGTTTGTCCGGCGCCTGACCCGGATCCGGGAGGCCAAGGCGGCTCTCATCGTCGACGAGCGGACCTACGCACAGCAGCTCGACCTGCTCCGGCACCAGGTCCGGGAGATCGCCGACGCCCGGTTGCACCCAGGTGAGCAGGCCGAGCTGGAGGCCGAGCATGGGCGTGTCTCGAACGCGGCCCGGTTGCAGGAGCTCTCCCAGGGCGCCCTGGCCCTGCTGGGCGAGGCCGAGGACGCCACCCTGACCACCCTCGGCGCGGTGGGACGCAGCCTGCACGACCTGGCCCGCATCGATGCCTCCGCCCAGCCGATGCTGGACCTGCAGGGCCAGGCCGTCGGGATGCTGCGGGACCTCCAGGCCGAACTCTCCCGCTACTCCGACCGGATCGAGTCCGATCCTCAACGTCTCGCCGAACTGGAAGAGCGCCTCGACCTCCTGCAGTCGCTCCAGCGCAAGTACGGCGGCTCGGTGGAGGAGGTGCTCTCGTTCGGTGATCAGGCCCGTCAGCGCCTCGAGTCGCTCGAGGGCCGCGATGCCGAACTGGAACGCCTCAACCACGAACTGGAGACGGTGGAAAACGAACTCCGGAAGTTGGGCAAGGAACTCTCTGATCGCCGACGCGCCGTGCTGCCGGGTCTGAACCGCGCCGCGGAATCCGAGTTGTCGAGCCTGGGCTTCCGGCAGAGCCGCTTCGAGGCCACCCTCACCCACGATCCCGATCTGGCCCAGGCCACCGAGACCGGGATGGATCGGATGGAATTCCTCTTCGCACCGAATCCCGGCGAACCCGCCCGCCCGCTGCGTTCCATCGCTTCGAGCGGCGAGCTCGCGCGGGTGATGCTCGCGCTCAAGACCGTGCTGGCCGACCAGGATTCGGTGCCCGTGCTGGTCTTCGACGAGGTGGATGCCAACGTCGGTGGCGAGACCGCCCATGCGGTGGGCCAGAAAATGGCGACCATCGCCACCGGGCATCAGGTGCTCTGCATCACCCACCTGGCCCCGGTGGCCGCAGCGGCCGCCACGCATTACCAGGTGATGAAGGAGGTGCGCGACGGGCGGACCGAGTCGCGCATCCGGGCGCTCGATCCCCGGGAACGCGTCGCCGAGCTCGGTCGGATGCTCGGGGGCGGGCCCGCTGCCCTGAGCCATGCCCGCGAACTGCTGGATCGCCCGTCCGGAAGGCGGTCGTGAATCCACGCCCCGCCCCGCCCCGAACCCTTCCCGCCGCGACCATGATCCCCATCCGATCCCTGACCCATGCCCGGTTCGACCTGGCGCTCGCCCATTCCTGGGCCATCGCCACCGACGTCGCTTCGGGCCGGGTGCGCGGCAAGTCGGAGTACCCGGTGGTCTTCGTCGCATTGACCGATGATCGGGGGCGCTCGGGCATCGGCGAAGCCTCACCCTCGAGCCAGTACGCGGAGAATTGGACGACAGTGGAGGCGTTCCTGAAGCGCATCGATCCCGGCCGTCTGTCGTTCGACGACCTGCAGGCGTCCCGGGCCTATCTGGAGTCGCTGCCCTGCCCCAGCATGCCGGCCCGATGCGCGATCGACCTCGCCCTGCTGGATGGCGCGGCCCGGGCTGCAGGCCAACCGCTGCACCGATTCCTCGGCCTGGCATTCCCGGCATCCGGGGCCCTTTCGTCCTTCACCATCGGCCTCGACACCCCGGAGCGGATCGAAGCCAAGGTCCGCGAGGCGGCCCGGTATCCGATCCTGAAGATGAAGCTGGGCGCCCCCACCGATGCCGCCAACCTGGCCGCCCTGCGCCGCGCGGCGCCGACCAAGACCATCCGGGTCGACGCCAACGCGGCCTGGAAGACGCGCGAGGAGGCCCTCGATCGGATCCTCGCCCTCGCCGACGACGGCGACATCGAATTCGTGGAGCAACCCATGCCGCCCGATGCGCCCGAGTCCGACGCGATCTGGCTGAAGGAACGCTCGCCGCTGCCCCTGGTGGGCGACGAATCGTATCAGGGCGCCCCGGATGCCGAGCGCTGCTCCCGTTGCTTCCACGGGGTGAACGTCAAACTGGTGAAGACCGGCGGCGTGACCGCGGCGAAGGAGGCCCTCGAGGCCGCCCGGCGCCTCGGCCTCAGGACGATGCTGGGTTGCATGATCGAGTCGTCGGTGCTCATCAGCGCCGCGGCCCACCTGGCCGCCCTTGCCGATTGGCTCGATCTCGACGGCAACGTCCTGATCACCAACGACCCGTTCGACGGCGTGCGCAACCTCGACGGACGTCTGACCTTCGACGGGGCCCCTGCATCCCACGGCTTGCAGACCCTCCGCAGGGACTTGCGAGCCGGTCTTCCCGCCTGAACAAACGCCCCACGTTGCACCCCGAACATCCCCGGAAAACACGACGGGCGGGGCACCCGAAGGCACCCCGCCCGCACGAATCCGGGTGGATCTGGAGTCAGGCGGCCTCGGCGCTCGCCGGGGTCCCGCCTACGACCGGAGTCGCCGCGCCCATCGCCGGACGCTTGCCCTTGTGCCACCACACCACCAGCGCGCTGGCGATGTAGATGGACGAATAGGTGCCGGTGATGATGCCGACCAGGAAGGTGAAGGCGAAGTCGTTGATCGCTCCGCCGCCGAAGACGTAGAGGGAGATCGTCGCCAGGAACACGGTACCGGAGGTGATGATCGTGCGGCTCAGGGTCTGGTTCAACGCACGGTCGATGAGGGCGGTGAACGATCCCGGAACCCCCATCTTCAGGTCTTCGCGGATGCGGTCGAAGATGACGATCGTGTCGTTGATCGAGAAGCCGATGATGGTCAGCAGCGCGGCCACGAAGGTCGCGTTGAACTGGCGTCCCTCGCCCACCGTGCCGGTCAGGCAGTACCAACCGATGGTCATGAGCACGTCGTGGGCGACGGCCACGACGGCCGCCACGGCGAAGCTGAATTCGTAGCGGAACGCCACGTAGACGAGGATGCCGAAGAGCGAGAGCACCGAGGCGATGACGCCCGACTTCTGGATCTCCTTGCCGATGGTCGCACCCACGGAATCCAAGCGGACCCGCTCGAACTTGGATTCGGGGTAGGTCTTCTTCAGCACCTCCTCGGCCTTGAGTCCGGTGTCCTTCGAAGAGGTGATCGAAAGGTACTCGCGACGGGTGGCTCCCGCCCCCTCGGTCTGGTACTGGATCCGCGTCTCGCCGATGCCGCCCTTGGTGAGGGTTTCGCGCACCTTCTCGGTGTCGACGCGCTGCACGAAACGCAACTGCAACTCGTCGCCGCCGGCGAATTCGATGCCCAGCATGTTGTGGCCGCGGACGAAGATGCCATAGCCGATGCCCACGACGATCAGCAACCACGAGGCGATGAAGGCCGGCTTGGCGAAGCTGAGGAAGCGGATGTCGGTGCCCTTGATGATGTGGAGCATGGGCAGCGACTTGAGGATGTTCTTCGCGAGGAGGAAGTCGAAGATCAGGCGGGTGACCACCAGCGCCGTGAACATCGAGACGCACAGACCGACGGTCAGCGCCACGCCGAAGCCCTTGATGGGGCCGGTACCCATGATGATCAGCAGCACCGAGGAGATCAGGGTGGTGAGGTTGGAGTCGAAGATCGTGCCGAAGGCCTTGTCGTAACCCGAGGCCACGGCCCCGCGGACCGATTTGCCGGCGGCCAGTTCCTCGCGCATGCGCTCGTAGATGAGCACGTTGGCGTCGACCGCCATGCCGATGGTCAGCACGATGCCGGCGATGCCCGGGAGGGTGAAGGTGACGTCGAGGGAGCACATGACCCCGAGCATGATCAGCACGTTCAGCACGAGGGCCACGTTGGCGACCAGACCGGCGGTCAGGTAGTAGACGATCATGAACACGGCGACCCCTCCGACGCCGAGCAGCGTGGCGGTCTTGCCGGACGCGATGGCATCGGCCCCGAGCGACGGATCGACGCCGCGCTCCTCCTTGACTTCCAGCGGCGCGGCCAGGGGGTTCTCCAGCGACGTGGCCAGCTCGAAGGCCTCCTTGTCGGTGAACGATCCGGTGATCTGGCCGTTGCCACCGAGGATGGGCCCGTTGATGCGAGGGGCGGAGATCACCTCGCCATCGAGGATGATCGCCAGACGCTCGCCGACGGCGGCCTGGGTGATCTCACCGAAGAGCTGGGCCCCGTCGGGGTTGAGACTGAAGCTGACATAGGGCGAACCGGTGGCCGGATCGTGACCCACGCCGGCACCCTCGACGTGCTTGCCGGACAGACCGCGCTCCGAGGTGCGCTTGACCAGTATCGGCGACGGCATGCGCTGGCCCGGGGTGCCGGTGGGCACCATCTCGAACATGCGCACATAACCGGGAGGAACCACCCCGCGGCTGAGCTGGGCATCGCTCTCCGGATGCACCATGCGGAACTCCAGGAAGGCGGCCTTCTGGATCTGGGCCTTGGCCTGCTGCTTGTCGGCCTCGCTCAGGCCCGGCAACTGCACCAGGATGCGCCCGCCGCCCGCCGGGGCGATGACCGGTTCGGCCACGCCGAAACGATCCACGCGGCGCCGCAACACCTCCACCGCCTGCTCGGCGATGAAGTCGGCGTTCATCATGGCGCCGGCATTGGTCTGGGCGCGGCTCATGTCCATCTCCAGGAGGAACTGGGTGCCGCCCTGCAGGTCGAGGCCGAGTCGGAACTGGCCGGCGGCCGACCGTTGCACCCGATTCAGGATGCCGCGGGTGAGGTCGCGCTCCACCGCCGCGTTCACGTAGTTGCTCGGGAAGAACGGACGGAGATCGTTGGTACCGACGGCCACCAACAGGTTGGAGTAGGTGATCCCCGGCGCCTTGTCGGTGTTCGATGCGTCCAACTGCTGGGCCTTCTTGACGATCTCGTCGAAGGTCTTGTTGGGAGTCGAGGACTGCTGCTCGAACGCCTCGATCAGGTTCTTCGAGGTCGGCGGGTAGATCTCGCTGGCCGACCACGCTACGACGAGCAGGATCAGGACGAGCTTCCAGAGGTGACTACGGTTCATTGGGAAAGGGATGGATTCAGGAGGCCGGGGTGCCGGCCACGACCTCACCGATGGCGGCCTTGGTGATCTCGAGCTTCGACTCGCCCGAGCGGATGGAGACGGAGTTGTCCTTGATGCCCACGACCACGCCGACGATGCCGGAGGTGGTGGTCACCTTGTCGCCGGCCTTGAGCTCGGCGATCATCTTGGCCTGCTCCTTTGCGCGCTTCTGCTGCGGGCGGATGAGCATGACGTAGAAGATGATGCCGAAGAACACCATCATGCCCATCTGCATGAATGCTGCTTTGTTCTGCTCTTCCTTGGTGCCCCCCTGGGACGGACCGCCCAGGGCCAGCATAGCGGCGTACGATTGATACAACATGTGTTGCAAAGTGAAGCGCGGAGACTACGGAGGCCCCGGAACTTGGCAAGCGCCCGTTCGGACCCTCGGACTAGGGATTTTTCGGGCACCGGGATGTGCGGTGGGACGATGCCCGCAGTTTTTCTCCGATCCCGCACTCGGCATACCCTGAAAAAAATGCTGAACTCGGCCCGTGAAACTGTCGGAACTGCATGTGGGTCAACGGGTCATCCACCCCCAACTGGGCGAGGGCGTGGTCAAGGCCATCAATGAATACGCCGCCGAGGTCCTCTTCCTGGAGGGCCGCAAGCCGGTCGAACCCGAATCCAGCGGACTGTCGCCCGCCGAATCCCAGGCCACCCTCACCGGTCTGGCGATGCCCTTGGAGGCCATGATCTCGCGCGTGGTGGATGCCATGGTCGATCGTCTGGGCTTGGAACGACCGGACGCTGCGGTCCACGAATTGGCCACCCGATGGAAATCCGGCAGGCTCGTCCTGCAACCGTCCGATCCGTCGCTCCAGGTCAAGGAGGTCGATCTCGAGAACTTCTTCCACAAGCTCGTCCTCATGCGCAACCAACTGCGGGTCCTGGAGCAGAAGATCAACGCCAGCGAGACCCTGTCGTCGGCCGAGAAGTTCGACTGGCAGCAGTACATCACCCGCTGCTACGGGTCGATGACCACCTTCAACCTGCTCTTCAAGGACAAGGAGTCGCACTTCTGAGCGGGGGCGTCCCCGGCCACGGCCACGCCCCGAACGCCACCCCGCCCCGCGGCCGTGCGAGCGGGTCCCGGGAGCACGGCCGCGACGGGGCTTGCCATTCGCCCGGTTCGCCCAAGACTCCGCGCCGAACGTCCCCCTCGACATCACCAATCCGCCATGCACCTCGCGACGCTCGACTGGATCATCATCGCCGCCACGTTCGTCCTGTACCTGGCCATCGGGCTCTTCGTCGGCAAATCCGCCGGCAAGGATTACGAAAGCTACTTCCTGAGCGGCCGGACCATGCCCTGGTGGCTGCTGGGCACCTCCATGGTGGCCACGACCTTCGCCACCGACACCCCCAACCTGGTGGCGGGCATCGTGCGGCGGAACGGGGTGTTCGGGAATTGGGTGTGGTGGGCCCTGTTGCTGACCGGCACCACCACGGTGTTCCTCTTCGCCAAGCTCTGGCGTCGCAGCGGGATGATGACGGACATCGAGTTCTACGAACTCCGCTATTCCGGGAAGCCCGCCGCCTTCCTGCGCGGGTTCCGGGCCGTTTACCTGGGGATCTTCTTCAACATCCTGGTGATGGCGAACGTCTCGCTGGCGGCCATCAAGATCGGCGGGGTGATGTTCGGACTGGATCCGATGAACACCATCGTGGTGGCTTCGGTGGTCACGGTGGCCTACAGCATGGTCGGCGGCCTGACCGGGGTGCTCCTCACCGACCTCGTCCAGTTCATCATCGCCATGGTCGGCGCGATCTGGGCGGCCGTGCACGTGGTGGGACTGCCGCAGGTGGGCGGACTGGGCAAGCTCCTGGCCGACCCGCGGGTGCAGGCCAAGATGGATGTCGTGCCCGATTTCGCCGCGACCCCCCATGACCTGGTCATGGCGGTGTTCCTGGTCCCCCTCCTGGTCACCTGGTGGAGCATCTACTATCCGGGTGCCGAACCGGGCGGCGGTGGCTATGTGGCCCAACGCCTGTTGGCCGCCAAGAACGAGAAACACGCGCTGGGGGCCTGCCTGTTCTTCAACGTGATGCACTACGCCCTGCGGCCCTGGCCGTGGATCCTGGTCGCGCTGGCCTCGCTGGTGGTCTTCCCGGATGTGGCGTCGTTGCAGGCCCGCTTCCCCCACCTGGATCCGAAGATCGTCCAGGACGATCTGGCGTACCCGGCCATGCTCACCTTCCTGCCCCAGGGCCTGATGGGGATCATGGTGGCCTCGCTGGCGGCCGCCTACATGAGCACCATGTCCACGCAGGTGAACTACGGGTCGTCCATCGTGGTCAGCGACCTCTACCTGAGGTTCGTCAATCCCAAGGCCAGCGACTCGCAGCAGGTCTGGCTGGGCAGGGTGGTGACCGTGGTCCTGATGTTCGCCTCGTGCTGGCTGGCGCTCCGGATGAAGGACGCCCTGTCCAACTTCAACCTGATGATGCAGGTGGGCGCCGGCACCGGTCTGGTGCTGATCCTGCGTTGGTTCTGGTGGCGGATCAATGCGGCGGCCGAGATCGCCGCCATGACCCTTTCGTTCGGCATGGCCCTCTTCTGGCACTACTCCAGCGTGGGCAAGGACCTCCCGGAATGGAAGCAGATGGTCCTCGGCGTGGCCGTCACGACGGCGGGCTCCCTGCTGGTGGCCCTGCTGACGGGGCCCACCGAGACCGAGAAATTGCGGGAGTTCTACTCCCGCGTGCAGCCCGGTGGCGCGGGATGGAAGCCCATCCTCGACCGGGCCGGTCATGAGCGTGTGCAGATCCAGGACACCCGTTTGGGCACCGGTTCCGACCTTGGCGCCGGCATCGTCTGCTCCATCCTGGCCTCGATCGGCATCTGGGCGCTGATCTTCGCCGGAGGTTGGTCCATCTATGGGCGGTGGACCCATGCGGGGATCGCCCTGACGGTGACCTTGGTCTGCGGAGCGCTGCTGCCCGGCTTCATCCGACGCCTGCGGATCCGGGACTGATCCCACCCCCGGTTGGTGGTGCCCCGTGCCCCCGGGCGTGACCGGGGAAGGATCAGGCATTGCCCGCCCCCGGAACGGGCTCCATTATCCCGTCGCCCGGAGCGTCGGGCCGACCGGCGCACGGGAACCCAAACCCATGGCCGGACTCTCCATGTCGCCCGTACCGGGCACCCGTGTCGTTCGACACGCCGGTGATACGATGACCTTCATCCTGACGGCGCCGGACGGCGGTGCACCCGACGGCTGGCAGGCACGCCTGCGGACCAACCTGGGCCGGGCGGACCGGGTGCGGGAGGAGATCCTGCAGTCCCACTTCGGAAAGCTGCCCTTGGCCGGTGCCGCCTGGCGAGACCTGCCCCTGCGACCGACCGCGGACGGGAACTGGGCGATCACCGTCCCGCTCACCGAGGTGGGCTACTTCAAGGCCAAGGCCTACGCGATCGATCCCCGTGGATTCCAGCACTGGCCCGACGGACCGGATGTCGGCATCAGCATCCAACCCTCGTGGACGCGGACGGCCAACACCGTGTACTGCGCGTTCCCACGCATGTTCGGCCCGTGGTCGAAGCATCGCCTCTCGACCGCGGAGGATCACCACACCCCGATCCTCAAGGCGCTCGACCAGGAGGGATTCACCGTCATCCCACCGAGCGGAACCCTGCGGTCGCTCATCACCGAACTGCCCCACATCATCGACCGGCTCGGCTGCCGCATCCTGCATCTGCTGCCGGTCAGCCCCACCCCGACCACTTTCGCGCGTTTCGGACGCTACGGCTCCCCCTACGCGCTGCAGCACCTGACCCAGATCGACCCGGCCCTCGTCGAGTTCGATCGACGGACGACGGGCGTGGATCAGTTCCAGGAATTGGCCCGCGAGGTCCACGCCCGCGGAGCGCGTCTCATGCTCGACCTCGTGATCAACCACACCGGTTGGGGAAGCGCCGAATGGGAGCAACACCCGGAATGGTTCGTCCGGAAGCCCGATGGTGAGTTCGAGAGCCCGGGCGCCTGGAACGTGGTCTGGGAAGACCTGGTCGAGATGGATCAGCGCCACGTCGCCCTCTGGGACTACCTGGCCGACGCATTCCTGGTGTGGTGCCGCCGCGGGGTCGACGGCTTCAGGTGCGACGCCGGCTACAAGATCCCGCCCCACGTCTGGCAGTTCATCACGGCCAAGGTGAGGCGGGAATTCCCGGACACGGTCTTCCTTCTCGAGGGCCTCGGGGGCCCTTGGGACGCGACCGAGGCCTGCCTCGCGGAGGGCGGCATGCAATGGGCGTACAGCGAGCTCTTCCAGAACCACGGAGCGCTAGGCATCAGCGGGTATCTCGATCACCACCTGAAGGCCAGTGCGCAATCCGGTGTCCTCATCCATTACAGCGAGACCCACGACAATTCTCGCCTCGCCGCCAATGGTGGCGTGCCCGGTCAAGCCGCCACCCCCGAGGGGCGGCGGTGGTCGCTCTTCCGCAACCGACTGGCGGCCCTGACCTCCATCCAGGGGGGGTACGGGTTCACGGCCGGGGTAGAGTGGTGCGCCACCGAGCAGATCAACGTCCACAGCAGCCGGGGCCTGGCATGGGGTTCCCGGGATCCGCTGGTCCCGGAACTGTCGGCGCTGAACCGCCTGATCAGCAATCATCCCTGCTTCTTCGACGGCGCGACCCTGCACCGACTGAGCGAACCCCACTCGCCCGTCTACGCGCTGGTTCGGCGATCCCATGACGGAGCCGACACCGTGTTGGTCGTGGCCAACACCGAATTCGAGGAGGAGCGCACGATCGACCTGCCGACGAGCGCCTGGGACGAGCTTGGACGCCCGACCCTCGATCTCATCGGACATGCCGAGGCTCCCCGATTCGCATCGATTCCAGCATCGGCGGGCGGAATGGGAGCGATGATCCGGATCCGCGTCGGACCCGGGGCCACCCACTGTCTCTCATGCGCCGTCACCCCGGTGGGGCTTTCCGGGGACGCCTACCGCGACGCGCGACGGAGGGCCGACTGGGCGGCGGCCTGCGAAGGGCGGATCACCGGGGGGCTTCCCCGGATCGCCATCGACTGGAAAGCCCGGGCCGAGGCGGTGGCCCGCGACCCGGAGCGCTTCCTGGCCGCCCTGATCCGGGGCGTCGACCCCGAGGATCAGTCTCCCGGGTACTATCGTCCGGTCGTGGTCTGGCGGCTCCGGGATCGCACCCGGGTCACGCCGGTACCCCCGGGCCACTGGGTCCTCCTCCGGGACACCCATCCATTCCGGTGGACCGCACGACCCGCCCGGGGCGGACTCGAGCATCATGCCGAATCGATCCCCACCGGCGTCGACCACATCGCGGCCCTGCCGCCCGCTGGACATCTCGGGGAAGTGCTGCTCGAACTGGAACGATACGAGCCCACCGAACCCGGGGTCACCGCCACCCTGAGGTACCTCGCCCCGGTGCCACAGGATCTGCCTTCGGTGCCTCCCGATCCGGGCAACACCACGGTGCTGCTGACCAACGGCCGGGGCGGCATGGCGCGGATGTGCCTCGACCTCGGCCGCATCCACTCCAAGTACGATTGCGTCCTGGGTGCGAACCTCCATCCCGAGGTCCCGGTCGATCGTCATGTCCTGGCCAAGCGGATCCGCGTCTGGATCAACGCCGACGGATTCATCTCGCCGCTCGACGCCTCGAACCTCGTCAACGTCGAGACCACCGCCCCCACGCATTGGCGCTTCATCGCCAACGCCGGCGATGGTCGCAGCGTCGAGATCCGGGTCGTGGCCGACCTGCTCGATGGCCGGAACACGACGGTCTTCCAGTTCAACCGTCCGGCCCAGGCGAGCCGCGATTCGCGGTTCGGAAAACCCCTGCCCCCGTCCTGCGATGTCCGTCTGATCGTCCGATTGGATCTGGAGGACCGGAATTTCCACTGGGAGACCCGTCTCGACCCGGAGACCGAGGGGCGGTTCATCCGGGCCACACGGAGTCTCCAGCGGGGCATCGGAGGCGGTAGCCCGGCCGGCGAGGTCCATGGTTTCGCCTTCGAACCCGACGCCTCGCGGGGAGTGAGGGTCCAGGCAACCCTGGGACGGTTCCATCCGGCGGTCGAGTGGTGTCGCGACATCCCGCATCCCGTGGAGAGCAGCCGGGGCATGAACGGCTCGGGCGACGCATACAGCCCGGGCTGGTTCGAGATCCCGCTCGCACCGGGGGATTCGTCCACCCTCACCGTCTCGGCGGAGGCCGACGAGATCCCCGAGGAAGCCCTCACGGGTTTCATCCAACGGCGGCAGGACGCGCTCGCCTGCGGTGCCGCCTGCCCCCTGGAGACGCTGCTGAGACGCGCCATCGACAGCTTCGTCGTCCGACGGGGCGATTCGGTCACGGTGATCGCGGGGTATCCTTGGTTCCTCGACTGGGGACGCGATTCCCTCATCGCCGCACGGGGTCTCATCGCGGCCGGGCGCTTCGCGGAGGTGCGACAACTGCTGATCACCTTCGGCCGATTCGAGGAGGCGGGCACCCTGCCCAATTCGATCCACGGCGAGAACGCTTCCAACCGGGAGACCAGCGATGCGTCGCTGTGGTACGGGATCGTGGTCGAGGAATTGGCCGCGGCCGACCCCCTCGGGCCGGAGTCCGTGTTCGGATTGCCCACCGGGGACCGGCTGGGCCGGACCGTCCGCGACGTCCTCCGCTCCATCGCCTCCGGCTATCTGGCGGGCACCCCGCAGGGCATCCGGGTCGATCCGGACAGCGCCCTGGTCTGGAGCCCGAGCCACTTCACCTGGATGGACACCAACCACCCGGCCGGGACCCCGCGGCAGGGGTATCCCGTCGAGATCCAGGCCCTTTGGATACGACTGCTCCGGTGCCTCGACCACATCGGTTGCGAACCGTCTCCCACGGGCGAGGCCTGGGGCTCCCTGGCGACACGGGCGGAGACCTCCTTCCATCGCCTCTTCTGGCTCGAGCAGGAGGGCTGGTTCGCCGACTGCCTGCATGCCCATCACGATCATCCCGCGGCCCACGCGGTCCGTGACAACGCGCTGCGGAGCAACGCCCTGCTGGCGATCGCGCTCGACCTGGTGACGGGCGAGAAGGCCCGGCGCACGGTGGATGCGGCCCAGCGGCACCTGATCATCCCCGGGGCGCTGCGCTCCCTCGCGCCGCTGGCGGTCCAACCGCCCCTTCCGGTCTGGCACCACGGACGGCTCCTCAACCATCCGGACCATCCCTACTGGCCGACCTACGAGGGCGACGAGGACACCCGCCGCAAACCGGCCTACCACAATGGCACGGCGTGGGTCTGGACCTTCCCCACCTTCTGCGAGGCGCTGGTGAAGGCCTACGACCTGGACCCCGCGGCCATCGGAGCTGCCCGGGCCCACCTGACCGGCGTGGATGAACACCTGCTGCGCGGCTGCATCGGCCACCTGCCGGAGATCCTCGACGGGGACGCTCCCCATCACCACCGGGGTTGTGACGCCCAGGCCTGGAGCGTGACCGAGGTGCTCCGGGTCTGGCGCTGGCTCCGGCGGCTTCCGGTCCCCGCCTCGGAGTGATCCCGGGAAGCCGGTCGAAATAACCGGCCTAAATCCTTCCCGAAGCCCTTCGGCGTCTCCTAGCATCCGCCCCGCACATGCGATCCGGTTCGGCATTCGACAAACTCCTGGAACGACTGGTGGGAGGCCTTCTGCTCTTCTCGGTGGCGTGGCTGACGTTCTGGTTCGCAGGCGTCAACGCCCGACAGGCCTGGCCCGCCTTCGCCGCCATCGGGGCGGCCGGTGCGCTCTGGATGCTCCGGACCTGGGTGGAATCGTCGCACCGCTTCCTCCTGCCGCCGGTCACCTGGGCGATCGCGGCGTTCTTCGGGTATGCCGCCTGGCGATGCCACGATGCCCGGGTCCCCTACTGGGCGCTGCAGGAGGTCTTCCTCATCGGGATCTGTGCCATGGCCTTCTTCATCAGCCTGCACAACCTCCATCGGCAGGAGACCTCCGGGTGGGTGGTGGGCGGACTCCTTGCCGTGGGCCTCCTCGCATCGGCCTATGCGATCGTCCAGTTCACCCAGAATTCGCAGCGCATCCTTTGGGAGACCCAGCCGCTGGTCTATTACAAGCGCTATGGGGCCACCTTCGTGAACCCGAACCATCTGGCGGCCTTCCTCCTGATGCTCATGCCTCTGGCGCTGGCCAACGCCTTCCTGGGTCGCGGGAACGCGGTCCAGCGGATCGTCGCCGGTTACGCCGCACTGATGATGATGGGGGGCATCGCCGTGACCATGTCGCGCGGCGGTTGGCTCGGGGCCGCCGTCGCCGTCGCGACCTTCTCGCTCTGGTTGCTGCGACGCCCCCAGTATCGCATCCCGATGGCGGTGCTGGTGGCGCTGCTCTGCCTGGGTGCGGTCACGTTCCTGTCCAAGTCCGAGAAGGCCCGGGCCCGGATCGACGCATTGACCGTGTCCGGCAAGAAGGACAGCGGGTTGTTCCGGGCCTGGATCTGGAAACCGGCCCTGCGGATGTGGTCCGACCATCGGTGGGCCGGCGTCGGTCCCGGCCAATTCGACTCGCGATTCCCCGCGTATCGTACCCCCACCACGCCGTTGAGTCCCCAGCATGTCCACAATGAGTACCTCGAACTCCTGGTCGAGTACGGTGTGGCGGGCGCCGGCATCGTCGGATTCGGTTTGGTGGCCTTCGGATACGGCCTGTACCGGACATCCAAGCATGTCGAGCGGGGATCCTCGGACCTCGGGGTCAAGCAGAGCAACCGCACCGCGTTCTTCGCCGGGAGCGTCGCCGGCCTTGCCGGACTCGGGGTGCATTGCTTCTTCGATTTCAACCTGCACATCCCGGCCATCGCGGTCACCGCCTCGGTCCTGCTGGGCATCCTCGTGTCGAACACGCGGTTCGCCACGGAGCGTTTCTGGATCAAGTCCCACATCCCCCTGCGCTTGGCGGCCACCGGCGCAATGGGAGGGATGCTCTACTGGATGATCCCGTTGGGGGCGGTCGCGGCGCGCGAGGATCTCCATCTGAAGCGGGCCGAACTCCGTCCGGCCGTCGACGAACAGTTCTTCGAGGAACTGGCCAGGGCGGCGTCGCTGGCCCCGGGGAATCCCATGACCCCGTACTGGTACGGGGAGGAGAAGCGCCGTCAGAGCTGGCAGGGCCTGCCGGGATGGGAAAAGCAGGCGCAGGAGGCCCTTCGTTGGCTCGAGAACTCCGCCAAGCTGGATCCCTTCAACGCGCGGACCGTGGTCTCGATGGGTTTGTGCCATCAGTGGCTCGGGGATCTCCCCGCGGCCTCCGCGAGATTCGAGGCCGCACTCGAGCTCGGCCCGAACGATGTGGCCGTTCTCAACGCGCTGGCCTGGAACCTGATCGTGCGGGGTGAATCCGACCGGGCCCGGGCGCTGGTGGAGCGGTCCCTGGCGATCAATCCGTGGGACAATTGGGAGGCGCGATCCTACGCCGAACGGCTCCGATCGACCCGTCCCTGACCGACCCGGAGCAGCGGATTTCCGGCGGATTTCCGGATTGGCAGAATCCCGCCGACAAAACAGTCTCCGCACATGAGTTCGGCCGCCAGCACTGGCGAATCCACCACGCGCTACCGCGATGTCACGGTCCAGAATCGTCAGGGCATCCACGCACGCCCGTCGGCCTCCTTCGTCAAGCTGGCCAGCCAGTTCTCCTGCGATGTCTTCATCGAGAAGGACGGCGAGACCATCAACGGCAAGAGCATCATGGGTCTGCTGATGCTGGCCGCAGGGCCTGGCAGCAAGCTTCGCATCATCTGCACCGGTGCCGACTGCCACACGGCGCTCCAGGAATTGTGCGCGCTGGTGGACGCGAAATTCGGCGAGGACTGACCCCGGGATCGACCCTCCGGTTCCTCCCGCCCCACGCCCCCCAACCGACCCGACCATGTCAGACTTCAACATCCAATACGTCGCCAATCTCGCCAGGGTGGCCCTGACCCCCGAAGAGGAACAACGCCTGGGCGGCCAATTGCAGAACATCCTGGGCTACATCGAGAAGCTCAACGAGGTGGATGTGTCCGGGGTGGAGCCGACGGCCCACGCGTTTCCGTTGGTCAACGTCATGCGACCCGACGTCGTGACGGGTTCGCTCCCGCACGACGAGGCCCTCCGGAACGCCCCCGCCAAGGCCGGCGGCCTGTTCGTGGTGCCCAAGGTCGTGGAGTGATCCGCTTCGGTTGCCGCAGGCCCTCCCTTACGCGACCTCCGGTGCGACCCCGAATCCGGGATGCGCGACCCTGCCGGCGCCCGACGCATGGCCGGTGCTGCGCGCCGGAACACGCGGTGACCCCCGGGTGATCGTCCATGCACCGCACCGGTGCGCGCAGTTTCCTTGCCTCCGGGGCAGCGGCCTTCCATCGTCGCTCATGGCAGATGCGATCCCCGCCCAAGAGATCGATTCCGATTTCTACCTACCGGCCTCCAGATTCTTCCCCGAGAACCGCCGGACGGCCCTCACCTACGACGACGTCACGCTGGCGACCCTGCACACCGAGATCCTGCCCAAGGACAGCCAGATCGACACCCGCCTGGCCGACGGGCTTCACCTGAACATCCCTCTGGTGTCGGCCGACATGGACACCGTGACCGAGGCTCGGATGGCCATCGCGATGGCGCTCAATGGCGGGCTCGGGCTCATCCACTACAACATGCCCGAGAAGGAGCAGCTCTCGGAGGTGTCGAGGGTCAAGAACCATGTCCACGGACTGATCCAGGACCCGATCCGCGTGCACCCCGAACAGCACATCGGCGACGTCCTGGAGTTGATCGAGAAGAAGCGCTTCAGCTTCAGCACCTTCCCCGTCGTCGATGCGGCCGGCACCCTGCTCGGACTCCTGCCCGGGCATGTCGTCAAACCCCGCTATGCCCACCGAAAGGTGTCTGAGGCGCTCACTCCCCGCGCGCACGTTCGGACCATCTCCGAGAGGGAACTCGGGGCGGACCCCATCGCCCGGGCAGACCGCTTCTTCACCGAGAACCTCGGGATCCACAAGCTCCTCGTCGTCGACGACCTGGACCGGCTCAAGGGTCTGTTCACCCTCAGCGACATCGAGCGGATCACCCAGGAGACCGGTGCGGCCCTCAAACCGGCCCGGGACTCCCAGTTCCGGCTGCTCTGCGGCGCGGCCATCTCCACGGTGCGGCGCAAGGACGGCAGCATCGACCGCGACCGGGTGCTGGGGCATGTCGGGGCGCTGATCGAGCGCGGGGTCGATTGCGTCGCCGTGTCGACGGCCCACGGCCACAGCAAGGGGGTCGGCGAGGTCGTGCGACTGGTGCGCGACGGCTTCCCGGCGTTGCCGATCATCGCGGGCAACGTCACCAGCGCGGCGGGGGTCGAGTTCCTGGCCGCCAGCGGGGCCAACGTGGTCAAGGTGGGCCAGGGTCCGGGATCCATATGCACCACCCGTGTCGTCGCCGGGGTGGGCATCCCGCAGCTCACCGCCCTCTACGTCACCTCCAAGGCGGCCGCCGCCTGCGGGGTCACGCTGCTGGCCGACGGCGGGATCACCAAGTCCGGGGACATCGTCAAGGCCCTGACGCTCGCCCAGGGCGTCATCTGCGGCGGTCTCTTCGCCGGATGCCCCGAGGCCCCCGGTCAGATCGTCGAGATCAACGGCAAGCTCTACAAGCAGTACCGCGGGATGGGCAGCCATGCCGCCATGAAGGCCGGTTCCGCGGCCCGCTATGGCCACACCAGCGACAACACGCGCAAGGCCGCCGCCGAGGGGATCGAGGCCCTCAAGGAGGTCGCTGCGTCGATCGACTCGGTGGTCGGCCAACTCATCGGTGGCATCCAGTCGGGCATGGGTTACCTGGGTGCGGCCAACCTCGCCAGCCTCAGGCAGCGCGCGCGGTACATCCGGGTCAGCCCCGCCGGGCAGAAGGAGGCCTCTCCTCACGACGTGATCGAGGTCAAGACCCCGGCCAACGCCTCGGACAAGGGCTGAGGCATGATGCCGCTGCCGCTGCCCGCTCCCGCGGGTGTCGCCGCACGGATCGAGGCGTTGGCTCCCGATCTGTTCCGGCTACGGATCGAACGCGAGGACGCCCCGGATCCGATCGGGTCGATGGCCCTGGCCGGCAAGGCCTGGGAATTGCCCGAGACGGCATCCCAGCGCATCGGTGCCCGCGAATGCCTGGCCACGGAATGCGGGGTGTTCTCATGGGATCGCCACGGCGCCTGGCAGCTGTGCGACCCGCGGGGTTTCGTGGTGTTCTCGGCGGCCGCCGCAGCGACGGGATTCTCGCGTGACGGAAGTCCGTGCCTGACCCTGGATCTCATCGAGCACGAGGCGATCTTCGGATTGGGCGAGGTCACGGGAACCCTCGATCGCCGCGGCACGGTGCGCGAGTTCTGGAACATCGACGTTCTGGGCCACGCGCCGGCGATCCATCCGGCCCTGCCCTCGCTGTACGTCTCCATCCCGTTCGCGCTCTCGCTGCGTCATGGGCGCGCCGCCGGGATCTTCTGGGACAATCCCGGCCGCCAGCGGTGGGATCTGGGGTCCGCGGATCCGGACCGATGGCAGCTGAAGGCCGACTCGGGGAGCATCGACCTGTACCTGTTCCTCGGTCCCACCGTGGCGTCGGTGGTGGGCCGCTACTCGCAGTTGACCGGCACCATGCCCCTGCCCCCGGAGTGGGCCCTGGGCTACCACCAATCCCGCTACAGCTACGAGACCCAGGAGCGGGTGGAGGCGGTGGCCCGCGAATTCCGGAAGCGGGACCTGCCCTGCGACGCCATCCACCTCGACATCCACCACATGCACGGGTACCGCGTGTTCACGGTGGGCAAGGGCTTCCCCGACCTGACGGCGATGACCCGGAAGCTGTTGCGCCAGGGAATCCGGACCGTGGCCATCGTCGATCCCGCCGTGAAGGACGACCCCCGTTTTCCCGTGCTTCGCCGGGGGATGCGGAAGCAGGCCTTCGTTCGGAATGCGGACGGGAACTCGGATTGCCTCGGCGAGGTCTGGCCCGGCAAGGCGCGCTTCCCGGATTTCCTCAACGCGGAGGTCCGCGCCTGGTGGGGTGACGAGCAATCCGTGCTGCTCGAACAGGGCATCGCCGGGGTCTGGAACGACATGAACGAGCCCGCCAACTTCGCGAGGCCCGACAAGACGCTGCCTCCGGACGCGCTGCACCGGACCGATTCCGGCCTCCGAACCCACGCGACCGTGCACAACCTCTACGGACAGGCCATGGCCCAGGCCTCGCGCGAGGGCCTGTTGCGGCACCGTACCTCCGAGCGCCCGTTCGTGGTGACCCGGGCGGGTTATGCGGGCATCCAGCGTCAGGCCATCGTCTGGACCGGAGACACCTCCTCGCACTGGGACCATCTACGCGATGCGGTGCCCATGCTGCTCAATCTCTCGCTGAGCGGGGTGCCGTTCTGCGGCGGGGATGTCGGGGGATTCCTCGGCAACGCCTCTCCGGAGTTGTTCGTCCGGTGGCTGCAATTCGCGGCGTTCACCCCGTTCTTCCGCAACCACAGCAATCTGGGAACCCGGGACCAGGAACCCTGGGCCTTCGGACCGGAGATCGAGACCATCGCCCGGGAGACCCTGCGCCTCCGCTACCGCCTCCTTCCGCTCCTCTACAGCCTTTGCGAACGCGCGGCCAGCGAGGGGGAACCGTTGATCCGCCCCCTGCTCTACCATTACACGAACGATCCGGTCGCCGTGGCCTGCAATTCCCAATTCCTCCTCGGACGCGATCTGCTCGTGGCCCCGGTCGTCGAACCGGGATGTCCGGCCCGGGCGGTCCATCTGCCGAACGACGTCTGGTACGACTTCTGGACCGGCGAGCGTCTGGTGGGCGGGCGTTCGATCCTCGCGGAAACCCCGATCGACCGGATTCCGGTCTATGTCCGCGCGGGCGGCATCCTGCCCTTGGCCGAGGCCCGCAACTCGACCCGTGAACCCCTGGACGGGATCCTGCAACTGCATCTCTGGCCGGGACCGGAAGGGATGCTCCACTGGTACGAGGATGACGGGCAGAGCCGGGCCCATGAATCGGGCGAGTTCCACCGGAGAACGATCACCCTCCACCGTCGGGGCCGAACCACCCGGTTGCGCTTCGGGCCGGCCGAGGGCGAGTTCAAGAGCCGCGTCCGCGTGTGGCGGTTGGTCGTCTGGGACACCCCTCCCTCCGCCCGGGTCCGCATCGATGGCGTCGCCAAGAAGCCCGGCGGTTCCGGAGAGGCTTCGGATTCCGGAGTGCTGGTCATCGATCAACCGAATCGGAATGGACCGATCGACATCGCCATCGTGGGTGGCCCCTGAAACGGCCGACGTCCCGGAATCCCGGGCGACGCTCCGGCCTTGCGGCCGCTGCCTCATCCGAGGAGGCTGGCCGGGATGATTCCCCCGCGGTTCTGGTCCAAGTGCATGGCCTGGTGTTGCCTCGGAGCCTGGGCCGCCCGGGCCGCGGTCTCGATCCCGATCAACGAGGTGGAGGATGCCGTGCCTCCATACACCCTGCCCGAGGCGCTCACCTTGCAGAAGGGTCAACGGGTCCGGTCGGCCCAACAATGGCCCCAGCGCCGCGCCGAACTGCTCCGGCTTTTCGAAGACCATGTGTATGGGCGAATCCCCGATGGGTTGCCTCGATCGTCGGGTTGGGTGATTGAAACGCGTCGGGATGCCTTGGACGGGAAAGCGATCCGGCAGCGCATCCAGGTACCCCTCACCCGGGGTCCCCGCCCCGTCCTCCTCGACCTGCTGGTGTACCGGCCGGCGCAGGCCACGCGACCGGTCCCGATGTTCCTGGGCCTGAATTTCGACGGCAACCACACGGTCACGCCGGAGCCCGATGTGCCGTTGGCCCGGGGCTGGGTGGCGAACCGCCCCCGCAGCGGTGTCACGAACCACGTGGCCTCGGAATCGAGTCGGGGCTCCGATGCGGCGGCCTGGCCGATCGCCCGGATCCTGGAGCGCGGCTACGGCCTGGCGACGGCCTATTACGGCGACGCCGAGGCCGATTTCGACGGCGGATGGAGACAGGGCTTGCGTGGTGCCGAGGCCGGTTCGAAGCCGGACCACCGTTTCGCGCCCGGTGAATGGGGGGCCATCGCGGCATGGTCTTGGGCGCTGTCGCGGGCCCTCGATCAACTGGCCCTCGATCCCGCGATCGACGGTCGGCGGGTGGCCGTGCTGGGGCATTCCCGCCTGGGCAAGACGGCCCTCTGGGCCGGCGCCCGGGATCCGCGCTTCGCCCTGGTGATCGCCAACGAATCGGGTGAAGGCGGCGCGGCCCTGGCCCGACGGTTCTTCGGGGAGACCACCCTGCGCATCAACACCAGTTTCCCCCACTGGTTCAATGGCCGCTTCAAGGATTACAATCATCGCATCGCCGATCTCCCGGTCGATCAGCATGAACTGGTGGCGTTGGTCGCCCCACGGCCGGTGTACATCGCCAGCGCCGAACAGGATCGCTGGGCCGATCCGAGGGGCGAATACCTGGGCGGATGGCATGCCAGCGAGGTCTACCGTCTGCTCGGCAAGGATGGTCTCCCGGGCCCCGAGATGCCCGCTCTGAACGTTTCGGTGGGCGATGCGGTGGGCTATCACATCCGGCCGGGTGCCCATGCGATGACGGCGGCCGATTGGGAATTCTATCTACAGTTCGCCGACCGGCATCTGCGGCCCACGACCCGATGACCTCCTCCGACCCAACCCCCGATCCCGTCGCCCTCCATCCCGTTCTGCCCATGATTCCCTCCCGACGATGCCTCGCCTCCCTCGCCCTGCTCCTGGGCCTCTGCAGCAGCGCCCTCGCCCAGGATTGGGCCAAGCCCCGCCTCGAGAAATCCCCCCGTCACCTCGAATGGGTGACCGTGAAGCACGGCAACCGGGAGGTCCGTTGCTGGGTGGCCTATCCCGAGGTGAAGGACAAGGCCACCGCGGTGGTGGTCATCCATGAGATCTTCGGCCTGACCGACTGGGTCCGTGGGGTGGCCGACCAACTGGCCGAGGCGGGCTACATCGCCATCGCACCGGACCTGCTTTCGGGAACGGGCCCCGATGGCGGAGGCACCGAATCGCTCGGCGGACCCGATGGCGCCCGGGCCAAGATCGGCTCGCTGCCACCGGATCAGGTGACCGCGGACCTCAAGGCCGCCTCCGACTTCGTCCAGAAGCTGCCCGCATGCAACGGCAAGGTGGCGGTGGCGGGCTTCTGCTGGGGCGGCAGCCAGACCTTCCGATTCGTGACCCAGCACCCCGGGGTGAAGGCGGGCCTGGTGTTCTACGGCTCCGGCGGCGAGGACGAGCGGGACCTCGGTCGGATCCAGGCCCCGGTCTACGGCTTCTACGGCGGCAACGATGCGCGGGTCAACGCCACCATCCCCAAATCGGAGGCCCTGATGAAGAAGCTCGGGAAGAAGTACGAACCGGTGGTCTACGACGGGGCCGGCCACGGCTTCATGCGGGCGGGCGAGGATCCCGCCGGGAACGCGGAGAACAAGAAGGCCCGCGAGGCCGGTTGGCAGAGGATCCGTCGCATCCTCCAGGGATTGTGAGCGGCGTGCGTCGCTTCGTCGGTGGTGCGGTGTCCCGGATCCTCGGCCCGGCGCTGGGGCTCCACGTGCTCGGATGGGGCAGTGCCGCGCGGGGATGGACCCTCGACGGTCCCATGTCGCTGGGCGGCACCTGGGGGTGGAAGTCGGCGGAGGCCCTGGGCTTCCTGCTCGGAGAGACGCCCGCGGTCCGATGGGGCGCGTTCGGTGGAGCATGGTTGGCCTCGCTGCTGCTGGGCCTGGGCCTGGACCGCTGGCCCAGGGCGATGCGTTGGGTCGCCACGGCCCTGCTCGGGGCCGATCTGGCGGTGTGCGCCGCGGTGGGCGACCCGGCGAATGTCGGGATCCACGCCCTCGGGTTGACCCTGCTCTGGATCCGACGTCCGGGGTGCGACCACTCCGATGCCGTCCCCGGGACCACGGCATCCGGCGGTCCCTGAGCCCGGCCCGCCGTGCCGGATCGACGACCTGCGAGGAATCAAGCACCGACCGGCATCAGTTATTCCCCGGCGGTTGGGTACAACCTTTCCTTCCGCCCGACCCCGGGCGGATCCTCAATCTCCCCATGCAAGACCTTCCCGACGAGCGCGGCGGAGCCGCGACGGAGGATTCCCGGCCGGATTTCAAGCGATCGCGTCGCGTCCGACCGAAACTGGACCTCTCCTCGCTGGATCGGCTTCCCCCGCACTCCATCGAGGCCGAGCAGGGCGTGCTCGGGTGCACGCTCCTGTCCCCCAACGAGGCGATGGGCGCCTGCATCGAGACCCTCAAGGCCGGCGAGGAGACCTTCTACGACCAGAGGCACCAGCTGATCTACCGGACGCTGGCCGAGATGTACGATCGGAAGGAGCCCATCGACCTGATCACGGTCCAGCAGAAGCTCAAGGACAACCAGCAGCTCGAGGGCGTGGGAGGGCTGGCCTACCTGAGCAGTCTCCAGGACGCCGTGCCCAGCGCGGCCAACCTCCCGTACTACCTGCAGATCGTCCGCGAGAAGCTCGTGCTGCGGCGGATGCTCACGGCGTGCACCTCGGTCGTCTCGAGGGTGTACGAGCACCAGGGCGAGGTGGACGCGCTGCTCGACGAGGTCGAGCGCGACATCCTCCGCATCAGCGAGGACCGCGAGACCACCACCATCAAGCCGATGAAGGACCTCGTGCGTGGGGCCATCGACATGATCCAGGAGTTCCACCAGCGGGCCGGCGGACTCACCGGGCTGCCCACCGGATTCTCCGACTACGACAAGATGACCAGCGGCATGAACGGCGGCGAGATGATCGTCATCGCGGCCCGCCCGTCGATGGGCAAGACCTCGCTGGTCATGAACATCGCCGAGCACGTGGTGATCAACGAGCGTCAGCCGGTCGGCGTGTTCAGCCTGGAAATGACCTCCGAATCGCTCGTCATGCGTATGTTGTGCTCGCTGGCCCGGGTCAACGCCCGGTCCATCCGCGAGGGCTTCATGGCCGAGCAGGACTTCAAGAAACTGACCGGCGCGGCCGCCAAGATGGCCAAGAGCCCCCTGCACATCGACGACACCCCGGGCCTGTCGATCCTCCAGCTCCGGGCCCGGGCCCGCCGGATGTGGCAGCAGCACGGGATCAAGCTGTTCATCATCGACTACCTCCAGTTGATGCACTCCGACTCGCGCAAGGCCCAGGACAACCGCCAGCAGGAGATCTCCGACATCTCCAACGGCGTGAAGGCACTGGCCAAGGAGCTCAACGTGCCCGTCATCGTCCTGTCGCAGCTGAACCGCGAACTGGAGAAGGACAAGAACCGCAAGCCGCGGCTGTCCGACCTCCGCGAATCCGGGGCCATCGAGCAGGACGCGGACTTGGTGGGCCTGCTCTACAAGCCGGCCGAGGAGGAGGAGGAGGTCTCCGAGACCCGGCAACCCGTGGAATCCCACCCGGTCAACCTCCTGATCGCCAAGCAGCGCAACGGCCCCACCGGCGACGTCCGGTTGACGTTTTTTAAGAGCTTCACACGGTTCGAGAGTGCGGCGAAGATCGACGCCGAAGACTGACCGCTGATGAAAAACCCCAAGTTCCGCACCCTGCGGCTTTGCGCCGTCCTCGTCGCCTGCCTCCAACTGGCGGCCGCCGAGGACGCTCCCGTCGTCCGGAAGATCGTCATCAAGCACGTCGGTCCGGCCGCGGTGAGCGAGGAGCTGATCCGCGCCAACATCCGGGTCAAGGAGGGCGAGGCCTACAGCCGGTTCGCCGTCGACGACGACATCAAGAACCTCTACGGCACCTCCTACTTCTTCAACATCCGGGTCACCGAGGACATCACCGCGACAGAGCTCGCACCCAACGGCACCCGCGTCCCGAAGGAATACACCCTGACCTACGTGGTCCAGGGGCGGCCGCTGATCACCGAGATCCGCTTCACCGGCAACAAGAAGTACTCGGCGTCGAAGCTCCGCAAGAAGCTCACCTCGAAGAGCGGCGAGCCAATGGATGAGCGCAAGCTCTTCAACGATGCGCAGGCCATCCTGAAGATGTACCAGAAGGCGGGTCTCCAGCGGACCACGGTCGACTACAAGCCCAGCATCACCGAGTCGCTCGGTCGGGGCATCGTCACCTTCGAGGTCCAGGAGGCCCCGAAGGTGAAGATCAAGGACGTGGTCTTCGAGGACGCCCCGTCCTTCAAGCAGCGGAAGCTCCGCAAGGTCATCAAGACCCGTCGCTGGTGGATGTTCTCCTGGATCACCGGTTCGGGCCGCTTCAAGGACGACGTCTTCGAGGAGGACAAGGACAAGCTGCGCGAGTTCTACGCCGACAAGGGCTTCATCGACATGGAGCTCAAGGAGCCGCGCTTCGAGTACCCCAAGACCAACAACCTGATCCTGCACCTGCCGGTCACCGAGGGTCCGCAGTACAAGGTGGGCGCCGTCACCTTCGAGGGCAACGAACTGTTCAGCCAGCAGCAGATCGTCCAGAACCTGACCTCCAAGGACGGCGAGAAGACCAAGCGTGGACTCCAGCTCAAGGAGGGCGAGATCTTCTCGCCGAAGCGCCTCTTCAAGGACACCGAGGCCATCGAGAACTTCTACGGGGCGAGGGGCTACATCGAGTCCCGGGCCCGGGCCGAGCAGATCGCCAACGTCGAGAAGGGGACGCTCGACCTGAAGTACAGCATCCAGGAGGGCGACAAGTTCTACGTCGAGAAGATCGAGATCCAGGGCAACGCCAAGACCAAGGACAAGGTCATCCGCCGCGAGCTGGCCATCACCCCGGGCGAGACCTTCGACATGGTCCGCGCCAAGGTCTCCAAGAGCCGTCTCGAGCAGATGCAATTTTTCGACAAGGTCGAGACGCGACCCGAACCGACGGACGTGCCCAACCGCAAGAACCTCGTCATCTCCGTAGAGGAGAAGAACACGGGCAACGTCGCGCTCGGCGCGGGGTTCAGCTCCGTGGACTCGGTCATCGGGTTCGTCGAGGTCAGCCAGGGCAACTTCGACCTGATGAACCCGCCCTACTTCACCGGGGCGGGCCAGAAGGCCCGTCTGCGCGCCCAGATGGGCTCCCGCCGTCAGGACTACGTCGCGACGTTCGTCGAGCCCTGGTTCCTCGGAAAGCGGCTCTCGCTCAGCGTCGACGTGTACCACCGCGACCTGAACTTCCTGTCGGACAACTACAACCAGCGACAGACGGGTTCCCGCATCGGCCTGACCCGGCAGCTGCCGCGCAACCTCATCGGCAACGTCAGCTACACCCTGGAGAACATCCAGATCCGTTTCTCCGACAGCTACCGCCTCCAGCAGCAGCGCTTCGGGAGCGCCATCCTCGCCGAGGAGGGCAGCCGCCTGGTGTCCCGTTTCGGGACGTCGCTGGCCCACGACACCCGGAACAATTTCCAGATGCCCTCGCGCGGCCACCGCGCCGAGGTGCTGGGCGAACTGGTCGGCGGCCCCTTCGGCGGGGACAGCGACTTCTACAAGATCGAGGCCCGCATCGCCCAATACTGGAGCCCCGAACGTTTGCTCGACGACGCCGGCGTCGCCCGGGACATCTTCGAGGGGCACATCGTCGAGTTCACCGGCCGCATCGGCGTGGTGGATCATTACGGCGATTCGACCCGGGTGCCCCTGTTCGACCGATGGTTCCTCGGCGGCCTCTACAACCTGCGAGGCTACCGGTTCCGTGCCGTGGGACCCCGCGAGTTCTATTCGGGTGAACCCCTCGGCGGCAGCACGTACTGGTTCAGTTCCACCGAATACAGCATCCCGATCATCGAGAGGCTCCGCTTCGCCATGTTCTACGACATCGGCATGGTCTACCCCGGTGCCTACAGCTTCGCCCCGGAGACCGCCGCGACCGACGCCATCGGCAATCCCCTCGTCCGAGGGGACACCGGCCTCTACAACGACAACTGGGGCGTGGGCATCCGCCTCAACCTCCCGATCGGTCCCCTGCGCCTCGACTACGGCGTGCCCATCACCCGCGGCCCCGACACCGGAAGCGGCGGCCGGTTCCAGTTTGGCGTTGGCTGGACCCGGGACTTTTGAAAGGTTGCCCCCGTTGGGTCTATACTCGTACTCATGAATCGAAAAGCACTCGTCATCACGGCCGTCCTCGCCGCCCTCCTGCCCTGCTCTTCCGCGCTCGCCCAGGGCAAGGTCGGGGTGATCAACCTGACCAAGGTGTTCGACGATTTCTGGCGGACCAAGCAGGCCGACCAGCAGATCAAGGATCGCCTCGCCGAATTCGAGAAGATGGGCCAGTCGATGTACGACGACTACAAGAAGGCCAACGAGGAATTCGGGAAGCAGATCGAGGCGGCCAATGACCCGGCCCTCTCCAAGGAGGAGTCCGACAAGCGCCGCAAGGACCTCGACAAGAAGCGCAAGGACATCCTGGAGATGGAGAACAACATCAAGCAGTTCCAGGGCACCAGCCAGCGGACGCTGATGGAGCAGCGTGGCCGCGTCCGCGAGTCCATCCTCCGGGACGTCCGCGGGGTCCTCGAGGAGAAGGCCAAGGCGGGCGGGTATTCCACCGTGCTCGACGTCTCGGCCCTGTCGGCCAACGGCACCCCCATGGTGATCTTCACCACCCTCACCGGTGGCGAGAACGACCTGAGCGACACGGTGGCCCGGACCCTCGCGGCGACCGCACCGCCCGACAGCGGCAAGGCCGATTCCAAGGACGCCAAGAAGCCCGAGGAGAAGAAGGCCGACAAGAAGTGACCCCCGGGCGATCGCGGATCACCCCTCCCGCGACCGATCCCGGCACCTTCCGATGAACACCGCCGTCATCGTGGCCGCCGGTCGCGGGACCAGGATGGGTCCCGGAATCGACAAGCTGTTCCTCGAGGTGGCCGGGCTTCCGGTGGTGGCCCACACCTGGCGACGTTTCGACGCCCATCCGCTGGTCGACCATGTCTGTCTGGTGATCCGGCCCGGGCTCGAACCCGAATTCGAGCAGATGGCCCGCCAGCTGGGGATCCGCAAGCCCCACAGCCTGGTCCCGGGAGGATCGGAGCGTCAGGATTCGGTTTGGAACGGACTTTCCGCCGTGCCACCGGGCACGGAACTCGTGGCCATCCAGGACGGAGCGCGTCCCTGCACCTCGGCCGAGACCATCACGCGTTGCCTGCAGGCCGCTAGGGCCTCGGGTGCCGCGGTGGCCTCCCAGCGGGCGGTCGACACGATCAAGGAGTCCGACGGTGCCAACCGGGTCGCCCGGCACCTCGACCGGGCCCGCCTGTGGACCGTCCAGACCCCCCAATGTTTCCGCCTCCCGGTCATCCTCGGTGCCCTGGCCGAGGCGCGCAAACAGGGCGTGGTGGTCACCGACGACACCGCCGCCTGCGGATGGGTCGGCGCACCGGTCGAACTGGTGGAATGCCCCGATCCGAACCCGAAGGTCACCGTGCCGGCCGACCTTCGATTGGTGGCGCTCTGGTTGTGACCCGTCGCTTGACTTGAGGGACACCCCTCCCCATCTTGAACCGCTTGATCGGCCTCGCGCATCGCGTGGCCCCGCTACTATGTCCAAGACGAAAGAGAAGAAGCCCGCAGCCAAGGCCCCTTCCAAGAAATCCGTGCCGGCGACCGCCAAGCCGGAGCGTCCCGCAATCAAGGCCAAGGCCAAGGTTTCGTCGAAGGGTTCCACTCCGGCGCGCCCGGCTTCTTCCGCCGCCAACCGTTCACCCAAGTCCCCACCCCGCCCGACGGCGGCCAACGGATCGGCGCCACAACGCCCGGCGAGAGCCACGAAGAACGACCCACCGCCGAAGGCGACCAAGCCCCAGAAGTCGTCGGGAGCTCCGGCGTCATCCGCCTCGGTCCCCGCGACCCGGGCGATCAAGGGGGCCAAGGCGGTCAAGGGATCCTCGGGCACCCCGGCTCCGATCGCGACCAAGGCCGGGAAGGCCGGCAAGGTCGAACGCCGGGCCAAGGGGGCGGCGGCCGACCGTGATGGCGATGCGGAGATCGTGGTTCCCAAGGAGCCCCAGATGCCCATCGGACCGACCGCCAGCCAGTTGGCACAACTGGCCGCGGGTGACAACGAGGGGCCGTCCGCGAACATCGGGACCATCAAGAACGCCTCCGGCGTCGACATCACCGAGAAGATCAAGGAACTGGTCCGGCAATCCCAGGAGCAGGGCTACCTGACCCACAGCGACATCGGGGACGTCCTCGCCGACACGCCCATGTCCCCCGAGGAGATGGACGAGATCTACATCAAGCTCCGCAATCTCGAGATCGAGATCGTCGACCAGGCCGAGGTCGACCGCCCGAAGGCCGCCGAGCAGGAGGAGGAGGAGGACAAATCCCGCCTCGACATCCTCGACGACCCCGTCCGCATGTACCTCAAGCAGATGGGTCAGGTCCCGCTGCTGACCCGCGAGCAGGAGGTCGAGATCTCCAAGCGCATCGAGGAGAACGAGAACGAGGTCAAGCGCATCATCTATTCGTTCGGATTCTCCGGAAAAGAGCACATCGCGCTGGCCGAGAAACTGACCTCGGAGCCCCCCAAGGAGCGCTTCGACCGCGTCATCGTCGACAAGAAGATCGAGGTCCGCGAGGAGCACCTCAAGACGCTCCGCAAGCTCACCAAGGACGTGCGCACCATCGACCAGCAGGTCGACGAGTTCTGGCGGGAACTGCAGGAGCAGGAATCCAAGGGCAAACGCGAGAAGATCCTCGCCGAGTTCAAGAAGCTCGACGACAAGCTCCAGAAATCGTTCCCGAAGTTCTACTACAAGCAGAAGGTCATCGAGGAGATGTCCCTCGTGGCCGAGAACATCCACGAGAAGTTCCAGACCTCCGTCCGTTCCATCAAGGAACTCGACTCCCAGAAGCGTTCGGCGCAGGCCCAGGCGATCATCCACGCCGAGGAGC
This sequence comes from Verrucomicrobiota bacterium, assembly GCA_041177965.1. Classification (GTDB taxonomy): domain Bacteria; phylum Verrucomicrobiota; class Verrucomicrobiia; order Limisphaerales; family UBA9464; genus SXXZ01. The sequence goes on from JBEGWF010000146.1 coordinate 46,951, forward strand.
GGAAGATCAAAGCGCTCGAGGAGTTCGTGCGCATGTCGCTCGACGAGTACACCACCGCCTTCAGCCAGTTGAAGCACTTCGAGCGGAAGGCGCTGCAGGCCAAGACGGAGATGGTCGAGGCCAACCTCCGTCTGGTGATCTCCATCGCCAAGAAGTACACCAACCGCGGCCTTTCGTTCCTCGACCTGATCCAGGAGGGCAACATGGGCCTCATGAAGGCGGTCGAGAAGTTCGAGTACCGCCGGGGCTACAAGTTCTCCACCTACGCGACCTGGTGGATCCGCCAGGCCATCACCCGGTCCATCGCCGATCAGGCCCGCACCATCCGCATCCCGGTGCACATGATCGAGACGATCAACAAGCTGATGCGCGTGCAGAAGCAGCTGATCCAGGACTTCGGCCGCGAACCGACACCCGAAGAGATCGCCGACGAGATGCAGATGCCGGTCGAGCGCGTCCGGGCCGTCCTCAAGATGGCCCAGCAACCGATCTCGCTGCAGAGCCCGGTGGGCGACTCCGACGACACCAATTTCGGCGATTTCATCGAGGACAAGGCCGCGGAGAACCCCTCCGACATGACCAGCTACAGCCTGCTCAAGTCGAAGCTGGCCGACGTGCTCGACTCGTTGACCGAGCGTGAGCGCAAGGTCCTCGAGCTCCGTTTCGGGCTCCTCGACGGCTACAGCCGCACGCTGGAAGAGGTCGGCAAGCAGTTCAAGGTGACCCGGGAGCGCATCCGTCAGATCGAGGCCAAGGCGCTGCGCAAGATGCGTCATCCGACCCGTCTCCGGCAGCTCAACGGATTCCTGGAGGGCGAAGAGGCCCTCGTCTGAGACCGAGCCCCGCCCGTACGGCGGGGCTTTTTCATCCCTCCCGATGCCGAGATCATCCAGCCAACCGATCGCCCGGGCGCGAACCGGCCAGGCCGGGAGCGGGATCCCCGCCCTGCTCCTAGGGCTCTTGCTTGCGGCATTGACGGGCATCCCCGATCTCCGGGGCCAACCCGACCCGACCGGGGGCGGGATCGTCCGTGAACCGCTCTTCGACGGTCCGGTGCTGCACTGGGATGTGCAGGTACGGCGCACCGGACTCGAGAAGCTCCGGAAATCCGGCGGGCCCTGGAACCGGGAACAGGATGAAGACGCCTTGGCGACGGTGCGGGCGGGTGGGCAGGTCTGGACCAACGTCGCCGTGCACCTCAAGGGGGCGGCCGGCAGTTTCCGGCCCGTGGACGACCTGCCGGCGCTGACCCTCAATTTCGGCAAGTTCCAGGACGGCCAGACCTGCCAGGGGCACCGCAAGCTGCACCTCAACAACTCGGTGCAGGATGCCGCGAGGATGGACGAGGTTCTGGCATCGGAGATGTTCCTCCGGTCCGGCGTTCCCACCCCCAGGGCGACCCGGGCGCTGGTCTCGCTCAATGGCCGGTATCTCGGCATCTACGTTCTCAAGGGAGGCTGGGACAAGCCCTTCCTCAAGCAGCACTTCGGCTCCTCCAAGGGCAATTTCTACGACCCCGGGTTCCTCAAGGACCTCGACACCGACCTGGAGCGCGATTCCGGGGAGGGCATCGCCGACTGGGCCGATCTCGTGGCCTTGAGGCAGGCCCTGCGGGTGGAGGACCCCGCGCAGCGCCTCGAGCAGGTCGGGCGTCGGCTCGATCTCGACCGCATCACCACGCTCGCCGCGCTGCAGATCCTGCTCGACGACTGGGACGGCTACCTGCGCAATCGCAACAATTACCGGGTCTACCACGCCCCGGATTCCGACCGACTGGTGCTGATGCCGCACGGCATGGACCAGTTGTGGCGGAACCCTCGGGGCTCTTTCACGCCTCCCCTGACCAGTCTGCTGGGGCGGCGACTCTTCACCCTCCCCACGATGGCCGACCGGTTGAGCCACCGCATGCGCGACCTGACCAACACCGTGTTCCAGCCGGGATTCGTGGACGGGGTGTTCACCCAGGCGCAGGCACGCCTCCGGGAGAGGCTCGAACAGGAAGGGCGGGCGTCGGAGTTCGACTCCGTGCAGCGGGCCGCGGACGAGACGCTGCGCCGGACCCGGCAGCGGATGGCCGCCTTCGCCGGGCAGCCCTACCAACCGCCCCAAGCGGCCCAATTCGACAACGACGGGCGCATGCGACTCACCGGATGGCAGACGATGGCACCGGGCAAGGCGGATCCTCAGTCGACCTCGCCGGTGACGGCCGACGATGACGCCCGCGTGCTCCGGCTGACGGCCACCCCCGGCGAGAATCGCACCTCGCTGCAGAAACGCCTGCTGCTCCCGCCGGGTCTGTATCGATTCGAGGCGCGGGTGCGCACCCGCTCGGTCTCGGGTCCGGGTGCCAGCCTTGGCGTGGAGGCGGGGCGCAGGGGGCAGCGTATCGAGGAGGGACAGGCGACGATCCAGAGGGTCACGGGCACCCGTGAATGGACTGCCCTCAGCCGCGAGATCTCACTGCAGTCCTGGGGCGGTCGCCGCAGACCCGGTGGGGGGCCGGAAGGTGGCGGCGACTCCCCGAGGGAGGTCGTCCTGCATGCCGAGCTGATCGGACCGGCCGGCATCGCGGAGTTCGATCCCGAGGCCTTCGTGATCCACAAGCGGTGACCCCTCCGTGGCCATCGGCACCATCGGCCCCTCGAACCCTTCAACGTCCCCGCAGGACGCGTCGTCGGCAACGCCCATGAAAAAGGCCGCCCAAGAGGCGGCCTTTCACAGACAACGGGCGGATACCCCGGGGGGATCGGAAGGGGCGGGAAGAAGCCCGAGCCCGTCCCACGATTCCCGCACCGGAGCTCAGTCGGGTTTGTGGACCGAGTGGCAGGCCTTGCAGTTGACGGCCGTCTTGAAGCCGTCGAGGGCACCGGGCTTGCCGGCGGCCAGCGATTCGGCGGCGGCCTGCAGGGCCTTCGTCTTCTCGGTCCAACTGCCGAGGTCGCCCTTCGACGGCTTGTTCATGGCCAGTTCCTTGGTGAGGAAGGCCATCTTCTTGAAGTCGGCCTCGTTGCCCTGCCCCTTCGCGATGCGGGCGCTCAGCGATTCCTTGCCCTTGAACCCGTCCTCCATGATCTGCTCGATGGAGAGGGAGGGCTTGGACGACGACGAGGTGGAGGCGCAACCGGCCGCGAGGAGGGAGACGACGGCGGCGACTGCGAGGATCGATGGGGTCGGGGATTTCACGGGAATGGATGGACTGTTGCGACCGATATGGAATCGCAAGCGGCCCCGGGGTTCAAGGAGGAGATGCGGTGGGCGGGCGCTCCTCCGGGGAACGACCCATCGCCGGGGCGATACGGGTCACCACGCTGGAGACCTCGCCGGATTGCAACCGGGTCCGAAGTCGCGCGCCCGCGGAGAGGTCCGCAGCGTGCCGGATCACCGCCCCCGTATCCGCGTCGAGGGTCAGGGAATAACCCCGGTCGAGGACGTTCTGGGGTGAGAGGAGTCGCAATCGACCGGACCACGAATCCAACGCCCGGCGGCGACGCTCGAGCAACCGGGCCGGCATCGTGGCCAGGGCCTCACGGAATCGTTCCAGGGTCTGCCGGGCCGCCTTCACCCGGGCCTGGGGTCGGCGGTCCAGCAGTCGTCGTCGCCTCGACTCCAGGACGCGGGCCATCGCCCGGACCGAGCGCTGGAATGCCCGGCCGAGGGCTTCGGTCGCATCGTCCAACCGCTGGGAGCGCGCCTCCAGGCGCCGCCTCGGGTGCTGCCGTTCCCAGCGCCGGACCGAGGCGTTCGACTGCTGACGGGATCGTTCCAGTCGACGCCGTGCGAGCATCGCCAACCGGTCCCGGCACGATTCGACGAACTCCCGGGTGTCGACCCAGTCCTGGGTGAGGATCTCCGCCGCGGCGCTCGGGGTCGCGGCCCGGAGGTCGGCGACGAAGTCGGAGATCGTGAAATCGATCTCGTGCCCGACCGCCGACACCACGGGAATGGCCGACGCCGCGATCGCACGCGCCACCACCTCCTCGTTGAAGCACCAGAGGTCCTCGAGCGATCCCCCGCCCCGGGTGATCAGCAGGACGTCGAGAGGGCGGTCCGGCGATGAGAAACGGTTCAACCTGCCGATCGCCGCCGCGATCTCCTGCGCCGCTCCCGCGCCCTGGACCCGTACCGGGTCGAGGATGATCTCGGGACGGAAACGCCTCGAGAGGACATGGAACACGTCCTGGATGGCCGCGCCCGTCGGCGAGGTGACCACACCGATCCGGGCGGGGAAACGCGGCAAGGGTCGCTTGCGTGCCGGATCGAAGAGCCCCTCCGCAGCCAGCTTGGCCTTGAGGCGCTCGAAGGCCGCCTGCAGCGCGCCCACGCCCTGGACCTCCACGGTGGTGACCCGCAGCTGGTAGTTGCCCCGCGGCTCGTACACCGTGATGTCGCCCCCCAGGATGACCTGGGCACCGTCCTGCAACCCGGCCCTGCCCGGGCCACCCTGTCCGCGGAAGAGCACGCAGCTCAACTGGGCCCCGGCGTCCTTCAGCACGAAGTAGGCGTGACCCGACCCCTGGATGCGGAGGTTCGAGACCTCGCCGGCCACGCGCCGGTCGGTGAAGGATCCCTCGAGTTGCCGCTTGATCCGCTGGGTGAGCTCGGAGACCGATTCGGGCCCGGCCGGAGCGGAGGCTTTGGTCGGTGGCGGGTTCGATGTCGGAGCCGCAGCCTTGCCGGACTCCTGGAAGAGATCGCCGGCGAAGTTCCACTGACTCTTGGAGACTCGGGGCATGGCGGGCTCGGGATTCGATTTCGGGGATCTTGGGGCCCGGTTGGGGCCGCCTCCCGGATCAGTCCAAGGCCTCCGACACCCGGGTGATGGAGCGGGCCTGACCGGAGGCCGGATCGATGTCGATCAATGCGCCTTGGAGGAGGATCCGGTCCTGCGCCACCTCGAAGCGCTGGGGCAACCCCGTCAGGAAACGCCGCAGCACCGGTTCCACGGTCCGACCCAGGACGGAATCGTGCGGACCGGTGAACCCGGCGTCGGTGAGGTACGCCGTGCCCCGGGGTAGGACCTGTTCATCCGCCGTCTGAACATGGGTGTGGGTTCCGATCACCGCCGACACCGACCCGTCGAGCATCCGACCGAGGGCGATCTTCTCGGAGGTCGCCTCGCCATGGAAGTCGACCAGGATCATCCGCGTGGCGGTCCTCAGGCGGGCCACCTCCGACTGGGCCAGCAGGAACGGATTCTCCAGTGGGGGCATGAAGGTGCGCGCCTGGAGGTTCAGCACCGCCACCGGGGGCAGGCCCGGCTTGTTCCAGACGATCGAACCGCTGCCGGGAACGCCCGGCGGATAGTTCGCCGGGCGGAGGACCCGTGATTCGGTGGTCAGGAACGACGCCGTCTCCTTCTGGTCCCAGACATGGTCACCGGTGGTGATCACGTCCACCCCGTAACTGAACAGCTCACCGGCGATCCCCGCGGTGATCCCGTTGCCGCCGGCGCTGTTCTCGCCGTTGGCGACCACGAAATCGATCCCCTCCCGTTGGACGAGGTCTTCCAGCAGCAACCGGACCGCGCGTCGGCCCGGCTCCCCCACGATGTCCCCCAGAAACAGAAGCTTCACGCACCCCACCCTGTCGGATTCCCCGTCGGCTAGGAAGCAAACTGTGCGACCGGGACGCCCGCGGGTTTTCCCTAGATCCCCGCACCGAATTCCCGGATCTTCGCCGGGCCGCATGTCACCTTTCCGCTACGCATTCTGGAGGATCTACCGGGAGGCGGGTCACCTCCTGGAGCAGGCCCAGAAGATCCTCGACCATCAACGCGACCTGCTGAAGCCCGAGCGGATCGCCGAGTTGGAGGAGGCCATCGCGCATCTCGCATCCACACGGAGATCGGGCACCCGAGAGGAGATCGCGGCCGCGATGGCCCGGCTGGAGAGCGTGGCCCAGACCTCGCTCATGGCCTATCCGCACGCCTCGATGCGGGAGAATGTCGAGGGACTCCTGACCATGGGCATCGTGCTCTTCGCCTTCCGGCAGTTCTTCTTCCAGCCGATGGCCATCCCCACCGGATCGGCCCAGCCGACCTTCAACGGCATCACCTGCGAGGACCTCCGCTACCAGGACCGTCCGATCCCGAACCCGGCCGTGCAGGCGGTGGAGTGGGCGCTGTTCGGGTACCACTACCACGAAGTGATCGCGCAGCAGGACGGTGAACTCCAGGGAGTCGGTCCCTCCTCGGCTTCGGGCGGCCTCCTCGGGGCCCTCCGCAAGAATTTCGACGTCGAGGTCGGGCCGGTCACCTACACGGTGGCCACCTCGATGAGCGAGGACACGGGTTCCTTCCTGCGGCACATGGGCCTAGTCAACGACTACAGCGTCTATCCGCAGCGATCGTTCAAGAAGGGCGAGCCGATCATCCGCTGCCGGGTGAAGTCCGGCGATCGCCTCATGGTGGACCGCATCACCTACAATTTCCGCACGCCTCGCCGTGGCGACACGGTGGTGTTCAAGTCGATGCAGCACCCCGGCATGACGCACAACACCCACTACATCAAACGATTGGTGGGCCTCGGTGCCGAGACGATCCGGATCGGCGACGACCGCCACGTGGTCGTGGATGGAAAACGGCTCGATGCCACCACCCCGGGATTCGAGAAGGTCTACGGGTTCGACCCGGCGGGCCATCCCGCCTCCAGCGTCTACTCCGGCCACGTCAACGGACTTGGCTTCGTCGAGGGTCGCTGGTTCTCCACCCATGAGGCGGAATACGCGCTGATGAGGGAGAAGAGCCCCTCCTCCGCGCGGCAGCTCGAGGAGTTCGCCCAGGAGAAGGCCCGGGTCTGGCGCCGGTTCACCGGAAACGGCGACTCCGAGGCCCGGGGTGGCGGCCGACTCGACGGCAATCTTCAGCAACTCGAGTCGGAGCGGCTCCGGAGCACCCCGAATTTCCCGGATTCCAAGACCGGATTCACCGTCCGTCCCGGTCACGTCTTCTGCCTCGGCGACAACACCATGAACAGCTCCGACTCCCGCATGTGGCCGGTGCCCGACTTCCCGCAGGAACGCATCGTAGGGAAATCGGGCTGGGTCTTCTGGCCCCTGAGCCGGCGCTGGGGGTGGAGCCAGCACTGAGGTCCAAGCACGCCGCCCCGCTCCGGCCACTCCACGGCTCGGGATGTTCCCGACGCCGACATCAGCGTTGACCGGACTCCGTGAACCGCCAACCTCCTGTTCTGATCGTTTCCGCGAATGAAGACCCTGTTGTTCGTCTGCACCGGCAACACCTGCCGAAGCCCCATGGCCGCCGCCCTGGCGAGGCGGGCCCTGGGTGACTCGAAGGAGTGGCGGGTGGTTTCGGCGGGCATCGGGGCGCTGAACGGACAACCGGTGAGCGCCCACTCGGTCAGCGCCCTGCGTCCACTGGGGCTCGACATCTCCCAACACCGGGCCCAGATGCTGACCGGCCGGATGATCGAAGAGGCCGACTACATCTTCGGCCTCACCCGGGGCCACGTGGAGGGCATCGCCGGTCTGTATCCCGAGGCGGCCGAGAAGCTGTTCGTGCTCCGCGAGTTCGAGGAGGACGTCGCCGACATCGACCTCGACATCCACGATCCCATCGGCGGGCCGCTGGAAGGCTACATGGAGTGCCGCGACCAGATCCGCAAGGCGGTCGACGCCGCCGTCCGGTTCCTCCGCGAGGGCACCTCCGCGCGGGCGGGCGTCACCGTCGCCGTCGGATCCGACCATGCGGGCTTCGCCCTCAAGAACGCCCTCGTGCCGGCCCTCGCCGAGCTGGGGATCCAGGTCCACGACGAGGGCACCCACGGCACCGATTCGGTCGACTATCCCGACCACGCCCGGGCCGTCGCCCGCAGGGTGGCCGCCGGCGAGGCCGACCTGGGCATCCTCGTGTGCTCGACCGGGGTGGGTGTCAGCATCGCCGCCAACAAGATGCCCGGCGTCCGCGCGGCGCTGGTGCACACCGTCGAGGGCGCCGTGCTCGCCCGCCAGCACAACGACGCCAACGTGCTGTGCCTCGGGGCGCGCCACGTCTCGGCAGAACTGGCCGTCGCCATCGTCGAGGCCTTCCTCCGCACCCCCTTTGAAGGCGGCCGCCACGAGCGCCGCGTGAACAAGATCGAACCCGACATGTCCACATCCCTCGAATCCGTCGATCCCCAGATCGCCGAAATCATCCGCCACGAACGTTCCCGTCAGCTCGAGAACATCGAGCTCATCGCCAGCGAGAACTTCACCAGCCCGGCCGTCATGCAGACCCAGGGCAGCGTGCTCACCAACAAGTACGCCGAGGGATACCCCGGCAAACGCTGGTACGGGGGCTGTGAGCACGTCGACGAGGCCGAACTGCTGGCCATCGACCGCGCGAAACGCCTCTTCGGCGCGGAGCACGCCAACGTCCAACCCCACAGCGGTTCCGGCGCCAACATGGCCGTCTACTTCAGCATGCTGAAGCCCGGCGACAAGCTGCTGACCATGGACCTGAGCCACGGCGGACACCTGACCCACGGCAACAAGGCCAACTTCTCCGGCAAATTCTTCGAGATCGTCCACTACGGGGTCCGGCGCGACAGCGAGCTCATCGACTACGACCAGCTCGCCAGCATGGCCCGGGAGCACCGGCCCCGGATGATCACGGTCGGCGCCTCCGCCTACTCCCGCCGGATCGACTTCCAGCGCATGGGCGAGATCGCCCGCGAGGTGGGGGCCATGCTCCTGGCCGACATCGCCCACATCGCCGGCCTCGTGGCCGCCGGGGTCCACCCGAGCCCGGTGCCCCATGCCGACTTCGTCACCACCACCACCCACAAGACCCTCCGGGGTCCCCGGGGCGGTCTGATCCTCTGCAAAGCCCAGTACGCCAAGGCCATCGATTCCCAGGTGTTCCCGGGCATCCAGGGCGGCCCCCTGATGCATGTCATCGCGGCCAAGGCCGTGTGCTTCCACGAGGCCCTGCAGCCCGGGTTCCAGGCCTACCAGCAGCAGATCGTCCGCAACGCGGCAGCCCTGTGCGAGGGCATGAAGCGCAACGGCTTCCGGATCGTCAGCGGCGGCACCGAGAACCACCTGATGCTGGTCGATGTCGGGGCGCGCGGCATGACGGGCAAGCAATGCCAACTGGCCCTCGACGTGGCCGGGATCACCACCAACAAGAACACCATCCCCTTCGAGACCCGTTCGCCCTTCGAGGGTAGCGGCGTCCGCCTGGGCACCCCGGCGGTCACCACCCGCGGCATGCGCGAGCCCGAGATGCTGGCCATCGCCGACATGATCAGCGAGGTGCTGCTCGACATCGCCAACCCGGCCACCGCCCAGAAGGTCCGCGATCGCGTCAAGGCCCTCACCGCCCGGTTCCCCCTGCCCTATTGATCGGAGGGGTTCATGGATCGGGAGGTCTTGCCCGGACCGATGCGCCCGCAGCGACGCCCGAAGCCCGGAGGATCGACCTACCCGTTCCGGACCTTGCCGTCGGGGGATGGGACCCGGGTTTCCGAGTGTCCATCCGGTCCTCCGGGGTGTAGCCTGCGGGCATGATCAACGCCGCCCTCCGCACCGGTGGCACGCTGGACGAGCTGGCGAACCTGGCCGCGCAGGTGAGCTTCGCCCCGGCGGCGGTCGTCCTCGTCGAGGAACCCTCCGGATGGGTCCCCGCCGGCCAGTCCGGATGCTCCCCGGAGATCCTGTCGGCGGTCCTGCCGATCGTCTCCGGTCTGGCTCCGACCATCCAGGACTGGGTCGAGCTCCGCGACGGCCAAGCGAGGCTGCCGGAGGGGTGGCGCTGGCTCTCCTGCCTTCCCGCACGGCTCCCATCGGTCCACCCCGCCGGATTGATCGCGGTCCTCGACCGCACCCCGAGGCGGCTCAACGCCGGCCAACGCGCCGGACTGCAGACGGTGGCACGCCAACTGGTGGTGCAACTCGAACTGCGGAGGCAGACCCACCATCTGGCCGCCACCACGGAGCAGCACCGGCAGACCGAGAGCCGGCTGCGAGACAACGAGGCCTACTTCCAGGCGCTGGTGGAATCGCTGCCGCAGAACATCTTCCGCAAGGACCTCAACGGGCGCTTCACCTTCGTCAACGGAGCCTTCTGCAGGACTCTCCAGCGCAGCCGCGACCAGTTGATCGGGGTCACCGATTTCGACCTGTTTCCGGAGGATCTCGCCCGACGCTACGTCGAGGACGACCGGAGGGTGATCGGATCCGGCCAGACCATCGAGAAGACCGAGGTCAATGTGACACCGGACGGCCAGCGCCACTGGTTCCACGTGATCAAGACCCTGCTGCTCGACGCCGGCGGACAGCCCGTGGGCATCCAGGGGAGCTTCTGGGAGGTCACCCAGGAGAAGAGGGCCGAGGAGCAGTTGGCCCAGGAACGGGATCTCCTCCACGCCCTGCTCGAGCACGCCCCCGACGCGATCTACTTCAAGGATTCCGCATCGCGGATCACCCGGGCGAGCCGGGCGCTGGCGGAACGCGTGGGCCTGGCCGACCCGACGGACCTGATCGGGAAGACCGACCATGATTTCTTCGACCGGCAGTACGCCGACGCGGCCCGTGCCGACGAGGTGGAGATCCTGCGGACCGGGCAGGCCATCCTGGGGCGGCTCGAGCGGGAGAACCCACCGGGGGGAAGGGTCCGGTGGGTCCTGACCAGCAAGATGCCGTTGCGCTCGCCCGACGGCCAGATCGTGGGAACCTTCGGCATCTCGCGGGACATCACCGAGCTCCAGTCGGCGCGCGAGCAGCTCGAGCGCACCGAGGCCAACTACCGCGGACTGGTCCAGAACGCCGTCGACGGCATCTTCCAGACGACGCCGGACGGCCAATACCTCAGCGCCAACCTGGCCCTGGCCAAGATGTACGGCTTCGACACGGTCGAGGAACTGCTGGCCAGCCGCACCGACATCGAGCACCAGCTCTACGTCGACCCGAAGCAGCGCGACCGGTTCGAGGAACTCCTGGTGCGCAACGACAAGATCGACCACTTCGACAGCGAGGTCTACCGCAAGGACGGGAAGAAGATCTGGATCAGCGAGAACGCCCGTGCCGTGAGGGATGCCGTCACCGGCAGGCTCCTGTACTACGAGGGCACGGTCGAGGACATCACGGCCCGCAAGCAGGCCGAGGAGCACCTCAACGAGGCCAACGCCGCCCTCGCCGCCGCCCGCGATGTGGCCCTGGAGTCGGCCCGGGCCAAGTCGCAGTTCCTGGCGAACACCTCGCACGAGATCCGCACGCCGATGAACGGCATCATCGGCTTCGCCCGCCTGCTGCTCGACACCCCTCTGACCGGCGAACAGCGCGAGTACGCGGGCACGGTGCTGCACAGCGCTCAGAATCTGCTGAAGGTGCTCAACGACATCCTCGACTTCTCGAAGATCGAAAGCGGGAAGCTGGCCTTCGAGAACATCGAGTTCGACCTCCGCCCGCTCGTCGAGGAGACGGTGGAACTGCTGGCCGAGATCGCGCAGGCCAAGGGGGTCGAGGTGGTCATCCGGATCGACCACGCGCTTCCCGCCCTGCTGCGGGGCGATCCCGGACGCATCCGGCAGGTGCTGACCAACCTGCTCGGCAACGCGATCAAGTTCACCCAGGAGGGCGAGGTCACCGTCGCCATCGACGTCCTGGAAACGCACGGGGACCAGTGCCGCATCGCATGCCGGGTCCGCGACACCGGCATCGGCATCGAACCGGAGGCCCTCGGGCGGATCTTCCAGGAATTCACCCAGGCCGACGGCTCGACCACCCGTCGTTTCGGGGGCACGGGCCTCGGACTCTCGATCTCACGGGAACTGGCCCGCAGGATGGGGGGCGACATCGAGGTCGCCAGCGATCCGGGCATGGGTTCCACATTCACCATGACCGCGGTGCTCGGGGTGGCGGCCCCCTGCCCTCCGGCTCCCGTTCCTGTCCCCCTTCGACTGCTCATCGCCGACTCCCACACGGCCACCTGCGAAGCCTTCGTGCACGAGATGACCCGATGCGGGGCCGACGTCGCCACGGTGCCCACGGCGGCCGCCGCCCTCGAGATCCTCCGCGGAGCTGCCGAGGCCGGTCGTCCCTTCGATGCCGCCTTCATCGCGCTGCAGTTGCCCGACATGGACGGACTGACCGTGGCCCACGAGATCCACTGCATCGCCGCGATCGCCTCCGTGCGCCTCGTCCTGGTGGCCGCGCTCTCCCAACGACCAGACCCCAACCTGCTGCGGACGGTGGGCATCGCCGGTCATCTCATCAAGCCGTTCAAGCAATCGCGCCTTCGCGAGGCGCTCCGGGCCCTGGCCGCGGGCGAGAGCCTCCTCGGCGGACCCGGTCCGGCCGGACCCACCTCCGTCGCCAGCGGACCGAACGGGCGTCCGATGCGCCTGCTGCTGGCCGAGGACAACCTCGTGAACCAGAAGCTGGCGGTCACGCAGCTCCGGCGTCTGGGCCACAGCGTCGCCGTGGCATCGAACGGAAGGGAGACGCTGCTGGCGCTGCGTCGGGAACCCTTCGACGCGGTCTTCCTCGACTGCCAGATGCCCGAGCTCGACGGCTACGAGACCGCCCGCGAGATCCGACGCCTCGAGGCCGACCGCGGATTCGGCCCCCGTCCCCCGGCCTTCCTGATCGCCCTGACGGCCAATGCCATGGCCGGCGACCGCGAGAAGTGCCTCGCGGCGGGCATGGACGAGTTCCTGACCAAACCCCTCGATCTCGACCAGTTGCCGATCGTGCTGAATCGCGCGCTCGGAACCCTCGCCCCGGCGACCACCCACCCCTCCGCGGGAAGGCCGGATACGGATCCCTCGTCGACGGGAGCCCACGATGCGCCCGTGCTCGACCCGTCGTTGCTCGATTCGTTGCGGAACCTGCGTTTCGACGGGGAGCCGGACCCGGTGGCCGAGATCGTCGACCTGTTCCTGCGGGACACGCCCTCGCGCCTGCAGGACGCCCGCGATGCCGCTCACCGACGCGACGCACCCTCCCTGAGGGCGGCGGCACACACCCTCAAGGGCAGCGCGAACAATCTTGGAGCCCGCCGACTGGGCGCCGCCGCCGGACGTCTCGAGGCCGAGGCCGCGTCGGACCGCTGGGACAGCGTCGATGAACTGCTCCGTGCGGCCACCTCGGAACTCGACTCGCTCGTGCCCGAACTCCTGGCCCGGCGGTCCCTGTGACCCGCGGGCCGATCCTCATCGCATCAGCGCCTCGATCTCTCCGGCCTCGATGGGGATGTCGGCCATCAGATCCACCGGTCCCTGGTCGGTGATCAGGACGTCGTTCTCGAGGCGGACCGCCAGATCCTCCTCCGGGATGTAGATCGCCGGTTCCACCGTCATCACCCAACCCGCGGCGAACGGGCGGTTCATGTGGCCGAGGTCGTGGACGTCCAACCCGATCGGGTGACCGTTCCCGTGCATGAACCATTTCTTGACGGGCTTCTTGGAGGGATCGGAGACCTTGGCCTTCAGATCCTTGGCCTTCAGCAGACCCAGGTCGACGCACTCGCGCGCGACCAGATCCTCGGCCTCGGCCTGCCATTGGCTCCAGATCTTGCCCGGGGTGAGGCCGGCGGTCGACGCCCGCAACACCCGGAGCACGGCGTCGTAGACCTGCCTCTGCCGCTTGGTGAAGCGGCCGCTGATCGGGATCGTCCGGGTCAGGTCCGAGTTGTAGTTGGCGTAGGAGGCGGCAACGTCGAGCAGCAGCACGTCGCCGGCCCGGCAGACCTGGTCGTTGTCGAGGTAGTGCAGCACGCAGGAGTTGCGTCCCGCCCCGATGATCGGGTTGTAGGCGAACTGGGCGCGGTTGCGGATGAACTCGTGGGCGAACTCGGCCTCCACCTCGTGCTCGTGGACCCCGGGCTCGACGAAGCGGCAGACGCGCTCGAAACCCTTCCTGGTGATGGAGCAGGCATGACGGATCAGGTCGACCTCGAGCGGATCCTTCACGACCCGCAGGGTGTGCATGAGCGGCGCGAGGCGACGGAACTCGTGCAGCGGGTAGCGGGCGCGGAGGTCCCGGATGAATCGGGCGTCGCGCGACTCGACCTCCACGACGGCCCGGCGGTGCTCGTTGGCGTTGAGCCACACCGACTGCGCCTCGCACATGAGCCGGTGGAGGATGCGCGGGAACTCCGAGTTCCAGTGGACGTTACGGATGCCCGAGACCTCGGTGGCCTGCTGCCGGGACAGCTTGTGACCCTCCCAGATGGCGATGAGTTCGCTGGTCTCGCGGAGGAAGAGCATCTCCCGCATGCGCTCGTCCTCGGCGTCCGGGAAGAGCACCAGCAGGCTCTCCTCCTGCTCGACGCCGCTGAGGTAGAACAGGTCGGTGTTCGGCACCATCCTCAGGGTCCCGTCGGCATTGGTGGGAAGGACGTCGTTGGCGTTGAGGATGGCCATGGAACCGCGCGGCAGCAGGCTGCAGAGCCTCCTGCGGTTCTGAGCGAATAGGGCAGAAGGAATCGGGGCGTGTCTCACGCGCTCCAGATTCCCCGGGCGCGCCCGCCCGTCAATCCCGGGCTGCGGATCGGTCTCCGGAACGGGCCGGGGCCGGGGCGACCACCCGCAGCCGATCGTCCGGTGGAAGGTTCTCCAGCAACGAGGAGATCGGCTCGCCGTCCCCGTCGAATCGGAACCCGGACTCCAGTTCGGCCAGCGGCTGCAGCACGAACCGGCGCTCTCGTGCCCTAGGGTGTGGAAGGACCAACCGCGGCATGGACCGCGTCTGTCCGCACCAGGCGATGAGGTCGAGGTCGAGCGGGCGCGATTCGTTGTGCACCACCTTCGGCCGCCGCCCGGCCGCGACCTCCAGTTCCTGCATGAAATCCAGCAGGGACTCCGGGGTCTCACCGGGCAAGGGCTCCAGGATCGCCACCGCGTTGATGAACACCGGCGCATCCGGCGGGCAGTCCACGGGGGTGCTGGTCCACAGCGAGGATCGCCGCAGCGGCCGGCCCGAGCGCTCCTCGATCCGGTCCATGGCCCCACCGATCAGGGACGCCGAATCTCCGAGATTGGACCCGAAGGCCACCACCACCTGGACGGATTCCTGTGCCATGGGTTCAGTCCGGTCACGACCGCCGAAGGAAGGGATCAATGCAGGCCCAGCACGTCCTGCATGCTGTAGATGCCCGGTGTCTTTCCGACCACCCATGCCGAGGCCCGGAGCGCGCCCTGGGCGAAGGTGTCCCGGCTGCTGGCCTTGTGGGTCAGTTCCACCCGCTCGCCCACGGCCGCGAACAGCACGGTGTGGTCGCCCACGACATCGCCACCCCGCACCGCATGGATGCCGATCTCCGAAGGGGTCCGCGCCCCTACGATCCCATGGCGGCCGTGCCGGAGCGCCTCCTCGAGCTGGACCTTCCGCACGTCTCCCAGGATCTCGAGGAGGGTCGTCGCCGTGCCGCTCGGTGCGTCCTTCTTTAGCCGGTGGTGGGTCTCGATGACCTCCAGGTCGAAGGAGGGGCCGAGGATCTCGGCGGCCTTGCGGGTCAGCCAGAAGAGGGTGTTGACCCCGGTGGAATAATTCGATGCCCACACCATCGGGATCTTCGCGGCCGCCGCGCGGATGGACCCCTTCTCGGCCTCGCTGTGGCCGGTGGTGCCGATGACCAACGCCTTGCGCTGGGCCGCACACAGCGCCGCGACACCGGCGGTGGCATCGTGGTGGGTGAAGTCGATGACCGCATCGGCCCCGGGGAGGACCGAGTCCAGATCGTCCCCGACGTCGAGACCGGCCACGACCTGCAACCCGGGATGATCCTTGGCGCACGACAGCAGCGCCTGCCCCATCCGACCCTTCGAACCGTTGATGATAATGCGCGTCACGGCCACCACCCTACCGGTCCCGGATCGGTCGAACAAGGAGACCGATGTCGGGTTCGACGGACGGCCCGACCGTCGACCGCGGGCTTCCGATGGCCAGATCCCCAGATCGGGTGTTCAATCCGTCCGTCCGATGCGTCCGCCCGGTGCCCCCCTGAAACCGATCCCCCCCGCCGTCCGCTGGGCGGGGCGGGCCGTGGGTTGGATCCTCGCGGCCGGATTCGTGGCCTCACGGATCCCGAACGACACGCCGTCAACGCTGATGGCCGGCAACTGGATGCTGACCGGGTTCACCGTGGCCGTCGCCCTCGAGACCCACCGGTGGCTGCCCACCCAGAACACCGTGGCCGCAGCGGGTCTGATCTCGCTGGCGGGATGGCTGGAGTCCGTGGTCCAGGGCGCGGATTGGAGGCCGCCGCCGGGCGTCCAGCTTCTGAGCGGCTTCAGCCATGTGCTCGCCAGCCGGGGACTCGTCCGACTCGTGCTCGGTCCTTGGCGGGGTCGACCCGGTTATGGTCTCGGCGTTCTGGCCGGCACGGTCCTCGTATCCGGCCTTTCGGTGGGCCTGACGCGGATCGCATGGGGAGGGTCCACGGGCCCCGGGGGACTTCTGCTCCAGGCGGCGGGCCTGGCCTTCGGCGTCCTCGCGGCCAGCGTCTGGTTGCTCGTCAAGAAACCGGTCCCGGACACGCCCAACCCGCGTCCGGCCCTGCTCTGGCTGGTGCTGGGCTGCGGCCAGGCATGGCTTCTGTTCCGGAACGGGCACCGGGCCGGGGCCGGGTGCGCGATCGCCCTGGTCCTGTTCGGCGCATCCGCCTCGTGGGTCTCCTGGCGCCGGGTCCGGGTGGCTGTTCAGTGAACCCGGGGTCTCGATCCCGCCTCCGGTTCCGGAGACCGGGTGCGGGCGATGAGCACCCTCGAGACGCGAAGTCCGTCGACCTCGCACACCGTCAGCCGATGGCCCGTGAGCGGCACGGAATCTCCCACCTTGGCGAAGCCGCCCAGACGCTCGGTCATCCATCCCCCGACCGTGTGCGCGCCGGAGGCCTCCACCGGCTCGCGCACCAGTTCCGACAGCTCGAAGAGCGGCAGCGCGCCGTCGAGCCGCCACTGATCGTCGCCGACCGGCTCGATGCGCGGCTTCTCCTGATCGAACTCGTCCTGGATCTGTCCGACCAACTCCTCGAGGACGTTCTCGAGGGTCACCATGCCCGTGGTGCTGCCGTACTCGTCGACGACGACGGCAAGATGCAGCCTCCGGTCGAGGAAGAGCTGGAGCAACCGGTCGAGGCGGGCCGTCTCCGGGACGTAGATCACCGGCTTTGCGACATTGCGCAGGTCGCCCGCCGTCCCGGCGGCCCCGCGCCTCAGATAGATGTCCTTCACGTGCACCACGCCGACCAACCGGTCGAGATCACCCCCGTCGCTCAACGGAAACCGCGAGTACCTGGTCTCGTCGGCCAGGCGCATGCATTCACCGATGGGGCGTCCCAGATCGAGCGCCACGATCTCCCGACGGGGACGCATGACCTCGCGGACCCGACGCCGGCCCAGGTCCAGAGAGTTCTGGACGATCTCGCGCGCCAGCACCGAACTGCCCCCTGCGGCCAACGTGGAACCCAGCATCAACCTCAACTCCTCCTCGGAATGCACCTCGCCATGGCCGGAGGCCTCGATGCCCAACTGCCTGAGCACCCACAGCGAGGTCCAGTTGAGGACCCAGATCAGCGGATAGGTCACCAGATAGAACCAGTGCAGCGGATAGGCCACCCAGAGCGACGACGGAAGGGGGCGCTTGATGGCGATGAACTTCGGCGCCTGTTCGCCCACCACCACGTGGAAGAACGTGACCACCATGATGCCCACGGAGGCCGACAGCAGGTGTCGGACCTTTTCCGACTCGATGCTCAACCATCCGAAGACCGGCTCGAGCAGCGTGGCGAACACGGGCTCGGCGACCCAACCGAGCGCCAGGCTCGCCAGGGTGATGCCCAACTGGCAGGCGCTCAGGTATCCGTCGAGGTGGGAGAGGATGTGACGGGCCATTCCGGCCCTCCGGTGGCGCCGCTGAACCAGGCCCTCCAACTGGGTGTCGCGGATCTTCACCAGGGCGAACTCCGCCGCGACGAAGAACCCGTTGAACGCCACCAGCGCCAGGGCCAACGACAGCTTGGCGGCCACCTCGAGGATCGGCGGGGACGTGCTCATGGCGCCACCTCCAGGAACAGGGCGCCGAGCACGTCGGAGAGCGTCACGATGCCGGCCTCGCGCCCGTCGGGAGCCCGGACGATAGCCAGATGCTCGCCAGACTTCTGGAAGGCCCGGAGCGCCTCCTCGATTCGGAGCGAGTCGTCGAGGAACAAGGCGGGTCGCAACCATTCCCCGGCCGTCTTGCGACGTTCGTCGGGCTCGGAATACAGCACATCCTTCAGGCTGACGATGCCCTCGATCCGGCGGTTCGGGCCGCTCCCGCTCCACACCGGCATCCGGGT
Organism: Verrucomicrobiota bacterium; assembly: GCA_041177965.1. Lineage (GTDB taxonomy): Bacteria > Verrucomicrobiota > Verrucomicrobiia > Limisphaerales > UBA9464 > SXXZ01. The sequence goes on from JBEGWF010000146.1 coordinate 65,234, forward strand.
GTGCCCGCCCCTCCGGCACGACTCGCGGATCTCCGGAAGGGTGGCCGAGGCGTGGATCGTCTGCGCCGCATCGAGCGGCTTGGCGACGCGGGACAGGGTCAGGTTCTGGGCGTCGATGATCCGATAGATCAGCGAGCGCTCGGTCTTGGACAGCCCGCCGGTGCTCGATTGGATCAGCGCCTTCAACTCGTCGCGGTTGGCGAAGAGTCGTCCGCTCAGGGCCCGGTCGCCCGTCACCCAGAGCAGCGCCTGGGCGAAGCGTCCGACCAGGAACACCGCGGGCGAGAGCATCCGATGGATGGCCGCGTACACCGGCAGCAGCCAGAGGCAGAGCCGGTTCGGCATCCGCTGGAACAGGCGCTTGGGCAGCAATTCGCAGGCGAGGTAGATGGCCAACCCCGTCACCAGCAGCATCGGCCAGAGGGTCCAGGGGCGATCCCGCGACCAGTGCTGCAGATCCTGGAGGATCAGCGCCACCGCCGCGAAGTTGGCGACCGTGTTGCCGACCAGGATGGTCCACAGGAAATCCTCGGGCCGGTCCATGTAGGCCAGCAGTCGCCGGGCGTTGCCGCTCCCCGCACGGGCCCGCTGCCTCACCCGGAGGCGGCTCAGCGCGAAGACCCCCGCCTCCATCCCGGACAGGAAGAAGGACACCAGCAACCAACCGGCCACGGTCAATCCATGCACCAGCGACGGATTCATGACGCCCCCTCCGTTTCCACGAGCAGTTCACGGATCCGCCGCTCGTCGGCCTGCAGCACCGTGATCCGCAGGCCCTGGTGCCGGAAGACCTCGCCCACCCCCGGGACGACATCGGCCAACCACAGGACGAGCCCGGCGAGGGTCTCGACGCCGTCGGGAGGATTCAGCGCCGGATGTTCGCGTCGAAAATCGTCGAGGCGCATGGCTCCGTTGGTCCTCCAGCGCCCCGGGGCCAACCGCTCGAAGACGAATCCCTGGGCCTCCCCTTCCCTGCGGATGGGGCCCACCACCGAGACCAGGATGTCCTGCAGGGTCAGCAGGCCGGCCGTCCCGCCGTACTCGTCCAGCACGATGGCCACGCCCCGGCGTTGCCGCTGCATCGACTCGAAGAGTCCGAGGAGGTTCATGCTCTCCGGCACGAAGGACGGGAACTCCATCGCCATGAACAGGTCGGTATCCTCGTCGAGGAGGAGGGTCCGGGTGTTCAGCACTCCGACCACGTTGTCGGGCGACTCGTCGTAGAGGGGGATCCAATGGTGACCGGACTTGCGGGCCTGGGCCACCATCTGGTCCATGGGGAGGTCGTCCGGAAGGAGGACCATCCGGGCCCGGGGTTGCATGACATCCCCGGCCGTGCGCTGGTCGAGCGAGAGCACCTGCAGCAGGATCTCCTTCTCGCCGGCACCGAGGGTGCCCTGCTGATGGGCGAGTTCGATCAGGTCGGCGTATTCGTCGTCCGAGACCCCGGACTGGGCCTTGGCGGACCTCGGGACCAACCGCTCGACGATGCCGTCCACGCAGGCCTGCGCGACCTTCCGCACCGGACGGGTCAGGCTGACGAACAGCCAGAGGGGTTCGGCCACCCGGAGGGCCCACGTCTCGGGACTCCGCACCCCCAGCGCCTTCGGGGTCACCTCGCAGGTCAGGAGCAGGAGCAGGAGGCCGAACGCCGCCCAACCGACCCCGGGAATCCCGTGATCCAAGGCGAGGCCGCCGGCCACGATGAGGGCCACCAGCAGGGCGTTGGACAACGTGTTGCCCAGCGCGATCGCCGCGAGGACATCGGATGGCTGCGCCAGAAGAAGTCCGACCCGTTCACTGCCCCGACGTCCCGACTCGACCAACCGGCGCGCGCGCCAGGTGCCCAGGGAAAAGAGGGCCGACTCGGCGAGGGCGAAGAAGAAACTCGACGCGACCAGCGCCAAAAGGACCAGCATCGGGGTTGTGGGCAGGGCGGCCAACCCCGTGATCGACTCCGAAAATCGATCGGGATTCAACCCAAGACGCGCGGGATGCCAACGGGAGACCGCGGTGAACCGATCCTCACGGAGTCCGGCCGGGACGGAATCTCGGACATGGACGGTCCCCGACGAGGGCATCTTCCCATTTCAACGGGAATCCCTACCCTCGCCCCATGCGCACCGTCGTCTACCCGGGAAGCTTCGACCCGATCACCAACGGCCACCTCGACGTGGTCCAGCGGGCCGCCAAGATGTTCGACCGGGTGATCCTCGCGGTGGCACGCAACGAGGGAAAACGGCCCCTCTTCAGTCTGGAGGAGCGGAAGCGCCTGGCGCTGTCCGCCGTGTCGAACCTGGGCAACGTGTCGGTGGAGACGTTCGAAGGGCTCCTGGTCGACTACGTGATCCATCACGGGGCCTGCGCCGTGGTCCGGGGTCTGCGTGCGGTCAGCGACTTCGAGTTCGAATTCCAGCTTGCCCTGATGAACCGCAAGCTCAACGAGAACGTGGAGACCGTCTTCCTGATGCCGAAGGACTCCTACTCCTTCCTCAGTTCCCGCCTGGTGAAGGAGGTCGCCCGCCTGCGGGGCGACGTTTCGCCGTTCGTCCCCTCCGAGGTGGTGGAGGCGCTCCGCACGCGGTTGAGCGCTCCCGACGGTCAGGACTGACGGACCGGGTCTGCGGTCCCGAAGCGGTCGGGACCTTCAGACGGGATCGACAACCCCGATCCCATGGAATGCCGGCAGGATCCGCGACGTCGGCCGCCTCGCATGCGCTGAAATCGATCGACGAGGTCGCAACGGCGGTCGCACACTCGCCGCATGAACCCCCTTGATCCGCGCCTCCTCGCCCTTTCCCTCGTCTGCCTCCCGATGTGGGCTGGCGAGGCCAAATCCCTCTTCGACGGCAGGACCCTCCGGGGCTGGGAGGGCGATCCGAAGGTTTGGTCGGTCGAGGATGGGGCCATCACGGCCGGGCGGCTGGACCTGAATTTCCCCCGCAACGAATTCCTCGCCACCACGCGCGGCTACACCAACTTCATCCTGCGACTCCGGTTCAAGATCGAAGGCACCGAGGGATTCGTGAACTCCGGGGTCCAGATCCGCAGCGAACGGGTGCCGAACCATCACGAGATGGTCGGGTACCAGGCCGACATCGGAGAGGGCTGGTATGGCGCTCTTTATGACGAGTCGCGGCGCAACACCATCTTGGCGAAGCCGGATCCGGAGGTCGTCAAGAAGGCCGTCAAGCCCGGTCAGTGGAACCATTACGAGATCCGGGCCGACGGAAACCGGGTGACCCTGAAGATCAACGACATCCAGACCGTGGACTACACCGAGAAGGACCCCAAGATCGTGTCCAACGGCAAGTTGGCCGTCCAGATCCACGGCGCCGGCAAGACCCGGGTGCAGTTCAAGGACATCAGCATCGAGGAGTTGCCGTGATCAATCGTTGATCAATCCGTGATCCAGGCAGGTCGGGAATGCAACCGACCCGAGCTTTGAACCGGGGTCATTGATCGGTGCGATGCCTGGGAGGGCCATGACTTGCCCAGGGGAGGCCTTCATGAGGCCTTCGGAAGACCTGCAGGAGACCTTGAACGCTCAGTCCTCGCCCGGTTCGAGAGGAGGCCGGACCCCGTACTTCTTCTTCAGGGCCTCGACCTGGGCCAGCGGCTTCATGCCCCCGGTGCAGGTGGGGTCGGAGAGCGACGCGGCCGCAGCACACACGCCCGTGAGCAACGCCTTCTGGAGATCCCAGCCCTCGTGAAGTCCGAGGAGCACACCGGAGCAGAAGGCGTCGCCGGCCCCGGCCGAGCCCGCGATGGCCTTGGCCGGCACCTTGAGCGACGGTTGCCAGTGGTCCTTCCCGTCGCGGGTGCGCGCGAAACAGCCCTCCGGGAAATGGATGACCACCAGTTCACGGACTCCGAACTGCAGGATCGCCCCGGCGGCATGGCGCAACGAGACGGTGTCGAGCACCCCCTCCTTGCGGATCCGGAACCCGGTGACCATGCCCGCCTCGTATTCGTTGATGATGGCGTAATCGCAGTGCTTCAGCGCGGGCGTGACCACGGTCTTGAACCGGTCGCTGGCCTCGCTCACCACGTCGATGCTGGTCTTGAGACCCGCCGCCTGGGCTGCCGCGAGCAATTTCGCAGCGGCCGTGGTGCCGTCCTTGGAGACGACATCGAGCTTGTCGAGCAGCAGGAGGTAGCCGAGATGGAAGATGCGGGCCTTGATCTTCGAGAAATCGAGGTCCTTGCCGTCCCACAGCGCGTTGGCCCCGCGGTAGTGGAAGAACGTTCGCTTGCCGTTGGACTGGACGGTGAAGACGTCGGTGTAGCTGGTGTCGACCTCGGCGGTCGCCTTCAGGTGGCGGGTATCGATCTTGTGCTTGCCGCAATCCTCGAGGATCGCCGCCCCCAGCGCGTCCTTGCCCACCAATCCGGCACCCATCAACGGGAACTCCACCCCGAGCTTGGCGAGGTCGAGCAGGACGTTGTAGGGAGAGCCTCCGGTGCCCTGATGTTGGCTCTTGATGTTGGCCAGTTGCTCGAGACCGGGGTAGGCATCGACCATCTTGACCCGATCGATGATCCAGTTGCCGCCGGCGAGGATGCCGGAGCGCTTGGAGACGGAGTTGCTCTTCATCGGTAATGGAGACGACGGAAAGGACGTTCTGACTTGGACCGCAAAAGGCTACATCAACCGGATTGCGGTTGTCTCCAAGGATTTCTGGGCCATGGGAGACCCCCGGGCGGAGCCGCGGTGACCCGATCCTCTCAAAAACCCCGCAGGCACCGGAACACCTCTTGTATCGGCCGAGGTCGTCCGTCTAGTGTCGGGCAGGATTCCCTGACGGCCTATGCGCTCGCCCCTGCCACTCTGGATGGCCGCCCTGTGTCTGGGCGCCTCCCTGAACCGCCCCGCCCTGACCGCGGCCGAGCGCGGCTCCGACAAGCCGATCCCCGCGGCACCGCCCGTGCCGGCCATCCGATCGCTGCGTCTCGAACCCCCGCGGCTGACCCTGCTCGACGGTCGGGATTCCCGGAAGGTGCTGGTGCTGGGCGAGACCGCGGACGGTTCCTGGATCGACCTGGCGGCAACGGCCGTGCTGAAACCCGATTCGGCAGCGGTCATCCTCGATTCCGAGGGCCACCTCGTCGGCCGCAAGGAGGGCAAGGCTTCCGTCAGCGTCACCGCGGCCGGCAAGAGCGCCCGGTTGGAGGTCGAGGTCCGCGGCACGGCCACCCCCGAGGTCGGCTTCGTGCGGGACATCGAACCGATCCTGAGCCGGGCCGGATGCAATTCGGGCCCCTGCCACGGTTCGGCCAAGGGCAAGAACGGCTTCAAGCTCGCCCTCCGCGGCTACGACCCCGATTATGACTATCAGGCCCTGGTCAACGACCTGAGCGGCCGGCGGTTCAACCGGGTGCACGTCGACGACTCCCTGATGCTCCAGAAGCCCCTGGGCGACATCCCCCACGAGGGGCGGCAGGCCATCGTGCCCGGATCGCGCTACCACCAGACCCTCCGACAATGGATCGCCGAGGGTGCCCGGTTCCAGGAGGTCGCTCCGAACCGGCCGACCCGGATCGAGGTCCTGCCCGCGCGGGTGAAGCTCGACCTGCCCGGCCGCCGACAGCAACTGCTGGTGATCGCCACCTACCCCGATGGCGCCACCCGCGACGTCACCCGCGAGGCCGTCCTGAGCAGCAACAACGAGGAGGTCGCCCTCGTTCAGGGCAACACCGTGATCCCGCTGCGCCGGGGCGAGATGGCGGTGCTGGTGCGCTACGAGGGCTTGTACGATGCGCGCGAAGTGACGGTCATGGGCGACCGCACCGGGTTCCGCTTCGCCGCGATGCCCGAATACAACTTCATCGACAAGGCGGTGAACGCGAAGCTCGAGAGCCTGAAGATCAACCCGAGCGATCTCTGCACCGACGCCGAGTTCATCCGCAGGGCGTCCCTCGACATCACCGGCCAACCCCCGACGGCCGAAGCGGTGCGCGCCTTCCTGGCCGACGCGACCGAATCGCGCAGCAAGCGCGAGGCGCTGGTCGATTCCCTGATCGGCTCGCCCGCCTATTCGGAGTTCTGGGCCAACAAGTTCGCCGACCTTCTCCAGTGCAATTCCGAGATCCTCGGCAAGAAGGGGGTCTGGGTGTTCCGCAACTGGATCCGAGACCAGTTCGCCGCGAACCGGCCCTTCGACCAGTTCACCGGCGACCTCCTGCTGGCCAAGGGCAGCACCTTCGAGAACCCGGCCGGCAACTACCTCCGCGCCCTGCGCGACTCGGGCAAGATGACCGAGGACATCTCCCAGACCTTCCTGGGGGTCCGCTTCAACTGCAACAAGTGCCACGACCACCCCTTCGAGCGCTGGACCCAGAACCAGTACTACGAATTCGGCGCGTTCTTCGCCCAGGTGGCCTTCAAGCCCGGCACCTTGGGCCGCGACCACCTCATCCGCTCCGGCGAGACCTATGCGCACGAGCAGGTCTCCGAGGAGATCGTCTACCCCAACGACCAGGGTGGCGAGGTCAAGCATCCCAAGAACGACGCGGTGGTGGCGCCGAAGGTGCCCTACGGCCAGAGTCGGGCGATCGCCCCGGGCGAGGACCGCCGCGAGGCCTTCGCCACGTGGTTGACGTCGAAGGACAACCCGTATTTCGCCAAGTCCACCGTCAACCGCTTCTGGAGCTACTTCTTCGGTCGCGGGATCATCGATCCGGTGGACGACATCCGGGCGGGCAACCCGCCCTGCAACCCGGCGCTGCTCGAGGCCCTCACGGCACGCTTCGTGGCCGATGGTCACGACGTCCGGAAGCTCATCCGCCACATGGTCACGTCGCGGACCTACCAGGCGAGCATCGTGCCCAACCGCTGGAACGAGGACGACCTGGTGAACTTCTCGCACGCCCTGCCCCGACGCCTCAGCGCCGAGCAGATGCTCGATTCCATCGCCGTGGCCACCGGAAAGCCGCTGCAGTTCTCCAACCTGCCCGAGGGCATGCGTGCCGCGCAGTTGCCCGACGGACTGGTGCCGGGCAACGATTTCCTCAGCCTCTTCGGGCGACCCAAGCGCCAGAGCGCCTGCGAATGCGAGCGCTCCAGCAACGTCACGCTGTCCCACGCCCTCAACCTCATCAACGGCAAGACCCTCGGCGAGTGCGTGAACCGGGCCGACAACCGTTTCGCCCGCCTGGTGGCGGAGCATCCCGACGATCGCAAGGTGATCGAGGAGATCTACCTGGGCTGCCTCGGCCGCATGCCGACCGCCAAGGAGTTGTCGTCCATCCAGTTGGGACAGGGTTCCCAGCGCCTCGAGGGCGCCCAGGATCTCGCCTGGGCCCTGATCAACAGCCCCGCCTTCCTCTTCAACCGCTGACCGCCCCCTTGCCCGAGTCCGCAACCCCCACCCAAGGCCCATGATCTCCATCCCTGGTCTCTCCGGCGCCACCTGCGACGGCTTCAATCGACGCGAATTCATGCGCCTCGGCGGCGCCGGCCTGCTCGGTCTGAGCCTGGCCGACATCCTGCGGCTCCAGGCGGAGCAACCGAAGACGGCGGGACCGGCTCCCGGCCAGCCCAAGAACGGCTGGGGCTCGGCCAAGCAGGTCCTGATGATCTATCTGCAGGGAGGCCCCAGCCACATCGACATCTGGGACCCGAAGCCCGACGCGCCCTCGAATGTCCGCGGCGACTTCAAGCCGATCCGCACCAAGGTGCCCGGCATCCAGCTCAGCGAGGTCATGCCCAAGCTGGCCCAGCAGATCGACCGGGCCACGCTCATCCGCTCCATGAGCTACACGCCGGCGGGCCTCTTCAACCACACGGCGGCGATCTACCAGATCATGACCGGCTACACGCCCGACCGCGTGTCGCCCTCCGGCCAGCTCGAGCCCCCCGCCCCCAACGATTTCCCGCACATGGGTGCCCAGATCTCGAGGCTCAAGCCCCTCGACATCCCGATGCTGCCCTTCGTGATGCTGCCCCGGCCGCTGCAGGAGTCGAACGTCATCGGCAAGGGCGGCACGGCCGGATTCCTCGGCGCGGCCTACGACCCCTACTACTTCTACCAGGACCCCGCCAAGGGCATCAATCTGGACGACCTCACGCTGCGGAAGGAGGTCACCAAGGAGCGCCTCGACCGACGGTCCACGCTGCTCAAGGCCGTGAACGACGCCATGCCCGAGATGGAGAAGGCCGTCGAGAAGTACGCCCTCGACCGCTACTACCAGAAGGCCTTCGACCTCGTGAGCAGCGGCCGAGCCCGCGACGCCTTCGACCTTTCCAAGGAGAAGGACTCCCTCCGCGACAAGTACGGACGCCACACCTTCGGTCAGGGACTGCTCCTGGCCCGGCGTCTGTTGGAGTCGGGCACGCGCTTCGTCCAGATGAACTGGCCGGCCGTGGCCAACGGCGATCCGACGGTCGACGCCTGGGACACCCATGCCGCCAACTTCGGCCCGTTGCGCAACCTCCACTGCCCGAAGCTCGATTCCGGACTCAGCGCGCTGCTGGAGGACCTCGACGAACGGGGCCTGCTCAAGGAGACCCTGGTGGTGGCCCTGGGCGAATTCGGCCGCAGCCCGCGCCTGGGAGTCAGCACCAGCGGCAACACCAACTCGCCCGACGGCCGCGACCACTGGCCCTATTGCTACACGGCCCTCATCGCGGGCGCCGGCATCCGTCGCGGGGCCCTGTATGGCAAGTCCGACGCCACCGGGTCCTCGCCGATCGAGACCCCGGTGCATCCGACCCAGATCGTCGCCACCGTGTATCACGCGCTGGGCATCGACCCGCACACCATCGTGATGAACCACCTGAACCAGCCCCGGGAACTGGTGCAGGCCGAACCCGTCACCGGACTTTTCGGCTGAGCCGGGATCCATCCGGACACCCGGTGCGCCCTTCCCGGGACTCCCCGACGATCGGACCCCTCATCGCTTCCCCATGAGAGTCAACGCGATCCTGCTCGCCCTGTCGGCCTTCTCGGCCCTTTGGATCTCCCTGCCCGAGGCCCTGGCACAATCGGCCCCGCGGCTGGATTCCGCCACGGCCACCTGGTTCCAACGCGGAACCACCCAGGAGGTCACGCTGAAGGGCGATGCCCTCGAAGGCATCTCGGCCGTGCTGGTCACCGGCGCGGGGATCGCCGCCTCCACCGTGGCACCGCAGACCTCGGTCATCGCCCTCGAGGGGGCGGGCGGCGGGATCACCAGCGGCGCGGGCAACTCACCCACGGCCCTCACCATTCGGTGGTCGTCGACGGCCGACGCCGCGTTGGGCCCTCGCGAACTCCGGGTGGCCGGACCGCACGGGGTCTCCAATCCCCTCACCCTTCAGGTCAGCGACCTGCCCGAACTGCCGGATCCGCGGACCAACTCCGCGTCCGCCACCGCCGCCCGGATCGTCCTGCCGGCAGCCATCTCGGGCGTGATCAGCACGAACACCGAGTCCGATTTCCTCCGGTTCAAGGCGGTCGCGGGCCAGACGCTCATCTTCGACCTGCAGGCCAATCGGAACGGCTCGCCGCTCGACGCCGACCTGATCCTCCGCGAGGCCGGAGGACGCGAACTGGCGCGCAGCGAGGACGTCCACGGGTTGGACCCGTTCATCGAGCACACGCCCGCCGCCGACGGCGAAATGGTGCTCGAGATCCACGACCTGCGCTACCAGGGCGGCTCCGACTACCGCTACCGCCTCGTGGCCGGCCCTCTGCCCCACCTCGAATCGATCTTTCCCTTCGGCGGGCGCAGGGGGGCGTCGGTCGAGGTCAAGTGGGTCGGCAGGAACCTCGGCGGCGTCGAGACGATGCCCCTCCGGATCGCTCCGGACGCTCCTTTGGGGCGGCAGGACGTGCGCGCCCGCACCCCGATGGGGCAATCGAATCCCGTGGCCTTCGAGGTCGGCGACCTCGAGGAGACCACCGACACCGAACCCAACGACACGCCCGAACAGGCGCAGTCCCTCACGCCTCCCCGCGTGGTCCAGGGACGCATCGGCGCCGAGAAGGACGTGGACGTCTTCCGTTTCAAGGCTCCGTCCGACCAGCGGTGGGTCGTCGAGGTCCGGGCCAGGGCCTTCGGGTCGCGCCTCGACGCCCTCCTGACCCTGTCGGACACCAACGGCACCATCCTGCAGCGCAACGATGACGCCTCCGGCCCCGACGCCCGCATCGAATTCGACGCGAAGAAGGACCAGGAATACCGCTTGAGCCTGCGGGATCTCACCCGGAGGGGCGGGAATCGGTTCGGCTACCGGATGAGCCTGCAACCGGTGGACCTCATCCCGGACTTCGGGGTGCGGGTCGCCGGTGGTCGGTTCCGGGTCGGGCGCGGCGGGTCGGTGGCCATCCGTTGCGAGGTCGATCGTCGCAACGGGTTCGACGGCATGATCCGCATCGAGCCGGACGGCCTGCCCTCCGGCGTATGGGCCGCACCGCTGGTGCTGGGTCCGGGGGTTTCGGCCGGTTGGTGGGTCGTCTCGGCGAATGCCGATGCCGCGGTCGGATACGTCCCGCTGAAGGCCAAGGCGTTCGGAGACCATCAGGGTAGGTCGATGACCCATCCGGTGGCCTTCTCCGAGACGGCCTTCCTGACCGTCCTGCCCGGGGTGCCCTTCGACCTGAGCGTCGCGCCCGCCAGCCTGCTGGCCGAGCAGAACGGGTCGGCGACGCTCGAGGTCCGCGTCCAACGCCGCGACGGGTTCGATGGCGAGGTCCGCATCGCCGCCGAGGATCTTCCCGGCGTGTCCATACCGGCCGTGACGATCCCGGCGGGTCAGACCCGGGGGCGGCTCGCCTTGACGGTGGCCCAGAATGCGGAGACCGGCATCCGACCGGTGATGATCCGCGCCGAGGGCACGACCCAGGGGCGGAGCCCCGTCACCCACGCCCCGGCCGCGGTCCCGTTGACCGTCCAACCCATCCCCATGTTCCTGACCGCCATGCTCCCGGGTTCCCCCTTCTTCCGCACCGATCCGGTGCGACTGTCGGCGGTGGCGCTGCCCGAGGGCACCTCGTCCGAGGCCAACCAGACCCAATTCGTGGTCAAGGTGGATCGCCGGGGCGTCGGCGGCGAGATCGACCTGCGCCTAGAAGACCTGCCTCCGGGGGTAGACGCCCAGGTATCGAGCATCCGGACCAACAAGACCGAGGCCACCATCCAGCTCAAGGTCTCGTCAAAGGCGCAGACCGGCAAGGAACACCAGTTCCGGGTCGTGGCCAGCGCCACCCATCAGGATCGCGTGTGGCGCCAGAAGACCCAACCCATCCACCTGACGCTCACCGCGCCCGAGCCCGAGGCGCCCAAGACCGGATCCGCCCCGGCACCGGCGACGAAAACCGCCGCGAAGGCCGGCGAACCGGCAGGAACCAAAGAAACGAAAACCGCGACCCAGAAGACCAAGCCATGACCCTGTCGTCCCCGATCCGTCCCGGCCGCACCGTCCTCGGCGTCCTCCTGCTGACCGGCGCCCTCGGGTCCGTTCTGCTCGTCCCCGCGTCGCTCACCGCCGCCGAGAAGCCCGTGTCGTGGTGGCGCGACGTGACCCCGATCTTCAAGCGCTCCTGCAACGGATGCCACAACCCCAACAAGCTCAAGGGCGAGGTCGACACCTCCACCTTCGCCGGTCTGATGAAGCCGGGCAAGGAGGGCCCCAACTTCGTGGCGGGCGATCCGGCCAGATCGTTGATCATCGCCTCGATCTCGGGCAAGGAGCCCGACATGCCCAAGGAGGGGGACGCCCTTTCCCCGCAGGAGGTGGCCCTGATCGGGCGATGGATCCAGGAAGGGGCCAAGGACGACACCCCGGCCGACGCCTATTCGACCCGGCTCAAGGAACCTCCGACCTATGCCCTTCCTCCGGTCATCAGCGCCCTCGACGTATCACCCGACGGCAACCGTCTGGCGGTGGCCGGCTACCATGAGGTGCTGCTGATCGACACGGCCGGCCTGTCCCTTGCCGGGCGTCTGGTCGGTGAATCCCCGCGGATCGAATCGGTCGCCTTCTCACCCGACGGCGGATCCCTCGCCGTGAGCGGCGGGGCTCCCGCACGGTTCGGGGAGATCCAGGTCTGGAACGTCGCCGAGGGTCGCCAGACGCAGGGATTCCGACTGACCACCGACTCCCTGTTCGGCATCTCCTGGTCGCCCGACGGCACCCGGGTCGCAACGGGCGGCGCCGACAAGAGCGTGAGGGTGACGCGGGTCTCCGACGGCAAGGAACTGGTGAAGTTCGACAACCATGGCGACTGGGTCTTCCGTACCGCTTGGCTGGCCGACGGATCCCGTTTCCTGAGCGCCAGCCGGGATCGCGCCATCAAGTTGATCGACGCGACCAACGGCCAGTTCATCGACGACATCAACAAGCTCCTCGAGCCCATCGACTGCATGGCACGCCATCCGCGGGAGGACTGGGCGGCCTATGGGGGCGCCGAGGGCGGCCTCCGACTCTACAGGGCCAAGGAGAATCAGGACCGCACCGCGGGCAACAACGACGTGAACCTGGTCCGCGAATTCGAGCGCCAGCCCGGTCCCGTGCACGCGGTCGCCTTCAGCCCGGACGGAACGCTGCTCGCGGCCGGTGGCACCGGCGACGAGGTGCGCGTGTACGAGACCGGCACGGGCAAGCGAAAACTCACCCTGAAAGGCCATGCAGGCCCGGTGTTCGCCCTGCGATTCTCACCGGACGGACGGCGGCTCTACAGCGCCGGTTTCGAGGGCATCGTCCGGGTCTTCGATCCCGCCTCGGGAGGCCTGCTGGCGATCTTCCATCCGGTGCCCCTGACCCCTGCCCGCCAGACGGCGGGCCGCTGACCGGCCGATCACTTCATCGGCACACCGGGTTCCTGGCGACCGTTGGTGGTCAGGATCTGGAAATGGTGCACCCCGGCCGCCAGCGGATGGTCGCTGGTCCAGACGATCTTGC
>JBEGWF010000147.1:0-30050 GCA_041177965.1 Verrucomicrobiota bacterium
GGGCTCCGCGGGATCCAGCGGTTCTGCGGAGAAGATCGGCCGGGTGGATCCCGGTCCATGATATCAGGGCTCGAGGGGCTTCAGTTCCAGGACCTCGCCGGGTCGGGTCGCGAGGTGAGCACGGTCGGTGGCGAGGGGTTGCGGGGCCTGTCCCTCCCGAAGGACAGCCCAGCCTCGACCGGGCCAGGGATTCTGGACCACACACTCGCGGCCCCGTTCACTGCGGATCCTGACCGCATGGGACCGGCCCTCACGCCACTCCGCGCTCACCAGGAAGGCTCCGCGGGCGCGAAGGTTTCCGAAGCGGGCATTCCGGTCCCGGGGCCAGACCGGGAACAACCGCAACACTCCGTCGTGGGATTGCAGCAGCATCTCGTTGATCGTCGCCGGTACGCCCGAGCAGTTCTCGATCCCTCCTCCGCCTCCGAAGACCATCAGGTTCGGGAGCCCGAACTCCGTGAGTTGGCGACGCAGCTTGAGCAGCAGGTCGGAGGGGTCATGTCCCACGCGGGCGGCCCCGGGGAAGGTGATGCTGAAGCCGTTGAAATGCCCGATCCACTCGCTCTCGGCCCAGCCGCGGGCGTCGTCCTGCAGCATCCGCAGCATCGCGGGATCGGAGCCCAGGCCCAGGACTCCAGTGGGCCAGACCATGCCCATCCATTCGAGGCGCGTGTTGTTGCGGGAGGGGCCGATCCGGTTCGCGGCGGGTCCGGCGTCGGCTCCGCGGATGCGCCGCACGCCATCCACCTCCACGGTCGGGAAGTCGCTCAGGCGGTTCAGGATGTCCCGCCATCGGGCATGACGGTCGGCATCGACGCCCAGCTCCGTGCTGACGTCGAGCATCCCTTGGAAGAGCATCCGCACGAGTCCGAGGGACAGGCTGTTGTTGCGGTCGCTGCCGCCGTCGCCGACCTCGCCCGAGGCGTCGTTGCGGATCACGTAGCGACCCTTCTCGAGGAAGAGGTAGTTCTCCCAGAAGGTGGCCGTCTCGCGGAGGAAGGGGTACACGCGGTCGGCATAGGCCCGATCGTAGGTGTGGTAGAAGCGCAGGAACATGTTCACGGCGGCGAAGGCGGCATTGCTCTTCTGGCCGAGGAACATCCGGCGACCCTCGCCGGGAATCCCGTGCCCGTCGGGCATGAAGGAGGTCTCCAAGCCTCGCGGACCCACGCCCACATCGTAGTAGACCCCACGCACCTTCAGCAGTTCCTGGGCGTTGGTCCGGGCCGTGGGCAGGTAGTCGAGGATGGGTGCATCGTAGGGTTCGGCCAATTCGGGATGGTTGGACGAAAAGACGCCCCACCACGGGGCTTGATGGTTGTAGTTGAGATGGTAGTCGGCCTGCCAAGACGGGCCGTCGGCCGTGGTCCAGTTGCCGAAGAGCGACGGAGGGAACCGCGGATTCCGGCTGCAGGAGGCCATCAGGTAATGCGAGCCGTAGTAGTATCTCTCGAGCAAGGGGTCGCCGATTTCGACGAAGGACCGTGACCAGAAGTCCCGCCACCATTCGCGATGGGCCTTCCGTAGGCTCTCGAGCCGTTCCGGTGCCAGAGCCGCGATCCGCTTTTTGGCCTCCTCCAGCGGATGCGCGGACTCCTCGTCGGTGACCACGGCCGCGACCAGTACGATGGGTTGGGCCGGTGAAAGCACGAACCGATCGGCCGACCAGCCGTCGCCCCGGCTCCACGGGAGTCCGGGTTTCCGGTGATGGAACAGGCGCAGGGCGACGGCCGCCTCGCTCGGCTTGCGCAGGGGTTTCTGTTCCAGGGCGATGGAGCGCTCGCTGGATGTGAAGCGGCGGACCGCCCAATAGCCGTCCGGCAGGTTGCCCGAGGCGGTCTCGGCTTCATTGCCGGTGATGGGCGCCAGGGTGGCGTCGATCCCGATGAGATCGGTGGGAGCGAACGGGTTGGTGTCCGAGGGTTGTCCATCCACCGACAGCTCGATGACCAGCAGGTTCTCGGTCGCTGCGACCCACGAGCGCATCCGCAGCGTGGCTCCGGCCCGGGTGAACGGGGGAGGATCCTCGACCCGTTGGGTGGTGCGGAGGGTGTGCAGGACCTCGGCGGTTTCGAGGCGTTGTTCCGCCTGATAGGTCCCGTTGAACAGGGCCGGGATGTTCAGGTCGAGGGTGGCGATCGGAGAGGGATGGGCATTGGGGTAGATGGTCTTGGTCTTCCAGAAATCGGTCTTGGCGATCCAGAAGCGGTGGCGTTCCGGGCTTCGACCGGGCGTGGCGGTGCGAGTGGTGACCCGGGCGCCTCCCTCCTCTCCGAGTCCATGGTATCGCAGCCGCTCGGTGACGGCGCCGATGGCCACCCCGAGGTCGCCGTTGCCCAGCAACGGTCCGTCCGGGAGTTTCCGGGTAGGCATCAGGACGGGGGGCGCCTCGAACACCCCGGAGTGCCGTGCCACCTGATGGAGGGCCTCGGTGGCCACGCCGGGGTCCGCCGTGTCGGGCAGGGCGCGCAGCGGGACCAGTAGGAGGCCTACCAGCAGGGCGCAGGCGTGTCGGCGGACGGAGACGATCGGGCGCGGGGTCATCGTGGTGATCGCGCAGTTTGGGACGTGGCGGGTTGGCAGGGCAAGGGCTCCGCGGGACCGGTCCTAGGCCCGCAGGGAAGCTCGGGGAAGGATGAGTATTCGCGCGATGCGCGAGGGGGGATTTGTTGATCGCTTCCAGAGCGGGCTACGGACCGATCCCGCTCCGCTGGTATTGGTGATCGAGGGGTCAGTCCCAACTATTTACACAAAAGGGGTCACCACATACGATAGCGCCCCGTTCCCGGGTGAGATGGGATCGACGGGTCGGGATCCTGGTCTGGGCTCCGCGGGATCGGTCCTAGGCCCGCAGGGAAGCTCGGGGAAGAAAGGGCTTTCGCGCTGCGCGCGAGGGGAAATGGTTGATCGCTTCCAGAGCGGGCTATGGACCGATCCCGCTCCGCTGGTATTGGATGGGTTCCGCTGGTATTGGGGGCTCTGCGGGACCGGTCCGGTGCTGCCTCGGTGGCGATCGGGGTGGCTTGCATTCCGTAACCGGGATGTCACAGAGAGGTCTTTCCAACGGATCATGAATCGTCGCGTCCCTTCCCTTGTCGCCGGTCTGATGGCCGGGGTCCTACCGATGGTGGCCGAAGCGCCCGGCGCTTCTGCGGAGCTGTTCTCACTGCAGAAGGTCTGGGATGTCCGGCTTCAGTTTCCGGCCGGGCAGTGGGAGGCCCTCGAGCCCAAGGGCGGCGGTGAGGGTCCTTTCGGAGGACGCGGGGGCTTCAATCCCAATCGGTTCATGGCGCCGGTGTGGATGCGGGCGCTCGATGCCAATCAGGATGCCGCAGTGACCCGCGATGAATTCCTGGGCGCATTCCGGCGCTGGTCCACGGAATGGGACAAGGACAAGAAAGGCCATCTCGACACCGATGCGCTGCGGGAGGGTTTCAATCGGGCGCTGTCGATGGAAGCCGGGGGTCCCGGAGGTCCCGGGGGGGCGGGGCGTCCCGGTGGCCCGGGCGGGCCCGGCGGTCGCCCCGGGGGCGGCGGATTCGGGCCGATGCTCCTGGCGAAGGAAGGCGGGCGCAACGGCCTGAGCGGTGCGGCGGGCATCGTCTTCGAATACGTCCACGCCGATCTGGAGATCGGGGGCCAGCGCCTGACCAATGTCGCCGTGCGCTACAAGGGCAACGGCACGTACATGGGGTCGCGCATGAGCGACAAGAAGTCCCTCAAGATCGATCTCAACGAGTTCGTCTCCAAACAGCAGTTCGCCGGCGTGGCCAAGATCAACCTCCACAACAACGTCACCGACGCGTCGTGGATGAACGAGCCCCTGTCCTATGCGCTGTATCGCGATGGCGGAGTGCCGGCGCCGCGCACCACCTATGCCCGGGTGCGGGTCACGGCGCCGGGTGTCCACACCAACCGCTACCTCGGTCTGTATTCCATCGTCGAGAATCCCGACAACCGCTGGGCCGAGGCGCAGTTCGGGACGAAGAAGGGGGCCATCTTCAAGCCGGTCACGCCCACGCTGTTCCAGGATCTCGGCGATGACTGGAAGGCCTACCAGCAGATATACGATGCCAAGACCGAGCTGACCGCAAAACAGAAGCAACGGGTCATCGACTTCGCCCGACTGGTCACGAAGGCCGACGATGCCGAGTTCGCCCGTCGGGCCCCGGAGTTCCTCGATGTCGAGGCCTTCGGTCGGTTCATGGCGGTGACGGTGTGGCTGAGCACCCTCGATTCGATCCTCACCCTCGGTCAGAACTACGTGATGTACCTGCATCCGAAGACCGATCGGTTCCAGTTCGTGCCCTGGGATCTCGACCACTCCTTCGGCAACTTCCCCATGCAGGGCAGCCAGGAGCAGCGCGAGCAGCTCAGCATCCAGAAGCCGTGGTCAGGCCAGAACCGGTTCTTCGAGCGGGTTTTCGCGGTGCCGGCATTCAAGGAGGCCTATGTGGCCCGGATGAAGGAGTTCCAAGGCGGCATCTTCAAGCCCGAGCGTCTGGCCCGGCAGGTCGACGACCTTGGAACCCTGCTGCGCTCGAGCGTGGCCGACGAATCTCCGGATAAGCTCGAGCGCTTCGATCAGGTGGTCGCCGGCAAGGCGGTGGCCGGCAACACCTTCGGCGGTGGCCCCGGCAGAAATGAACGTCCCGGCGGTCCCGGCGGCCCCGGCCGAGGCGGTCCGGGCATGAACCCGTTCGGCGATCCGCCCAAACCCATCAAGGGCTTTGTGACCGTGCGGCATGCGTCGGTGGCGGCCCAGTTGGCGGGCACCGCCCCGGGCATGGAGTTGGGAGGCTTCGGTGGTCCGCGCGGTCCCGGGGGCCCGGGTCGTCCCGGGGGCGGCGGTCCTGGAGGCCCCGGCGGTCCCGGTGGTCGATTCGGGGGGCCCAATCGCGGCCCCGGGGGTCCCGGCGGCCCGGGCGGCCCGGGCGGTTTTGGGCCGGGCATGTTCATCGCCCAGCCCGTGACCGAGGCGGCCGACGCCGACAAGGACGGCAGGATCACCGCGGCCGAATGGACCGCGATGGCCGAGCGGTGGTGGTCCCAGTGGGACAAGGCCAAGGCGGGCTCGGTCAACGAGGAGCAGATCGTGGACGGGCTGTCGGCGGTCTTCCCGCCGCCCCCCGGCTTCGGTGGCCCCGGCGGTCCCGGCGGCCCTCCCAACGGGCGTGGTGGCCCGGGCGGTCCGCCGCCTCGCTGAGGTCGTGGCCTCCGTGACGGCGGCCTTCCACCGCAGTCACGGTCATTTCAACCCGGCCCAGGGCTTACTGGTTCTTGAACGCGATGCCGGTCGGGTCGTTGTCGTCCCAGCCGCGCCGGCTGTGGAAGGCCCACCAGTCCTGCTCCTTGGGGTTGCGCTTTTCCGGGGCCGCGTGCGAGTCGGCGAACACCAGTTGGATCGCGCCGTTGTGGGGCGCGAACGCCGGCGTCCAGTAGGGCATCTCCCACAGCAGCACGGCCGTCGACGAGTTGGCCACCGCCGAGGTCATGCGGCCGCTCACGGGCCGGTCCACATCGTAGGTCCCCTGATCCTTCTTCAGGAAGATGTGGTTCCAAGGATAGGTGATCCAGTCGTTGTCGCGCAGCCAATTGCGGTAGTTGTCGCCGCTGAGCGCGGGGTCCTTGCCGCGCAGACCCACCGGGCAGGCATAGGTGCCGGGCGGCGGCGGGGTGTTCCTGCTCTGCACGGTCACCACCGCTCCCGCACGATTGGTGCCGGTGTTCTTTCCCACGTACGGCTCGAGCAGTTCGTAGTGGTACTTGTCGCCGATCTTGAAGGAATCGCCCCAGACCTTGCCCCAGTTCTTCGACCGCGGGAACCGCTCGGCATTGTCTCCCGAATACATCGCCACGCCGAACCCGATCTGTCGCAGGTTGTTGAGGCAGTAGCTGCCGTTGGCCTTCGCCTTGGCCTTGGCCAGCGCGGGCAGGAGCATGCCGGCCAGGATCGCGATGATGGCGATCACCACCAGCAGTTCGATCAGGGTGAAGCCGAGGCGGGTCGTGTGTCGGGATGGCGGATGGAGGTTCATGCGGTCACAGAGGTTCGGGGTTGGGGTGAGGTAGGGGTGAGGCTGGGGGTGAGGCTGGGGTTGAGGCTGGGGTTGAGGGCGCGGTTGGGCGTGAGGTTCAGGGCTGGGGCTTCTGTAACTTTGGCGGTTCGCCGACCAGCGGCTGGGTGCTGCGGAGATAGGCGAAGAGGTCGCGGACCTGTTGGGGTTTCCAGCCGTCGAGCAGGCCCTCGGGCATGAGCGACAGCCCGGCGGCCTTCAGTTCGGCGATCTCGGTGCGCGCCAGCACCACGTTCTGATTGTCGAGCCCGCGCAGCACGATCGATTGCGGGTTCTGTTCGACCATGAATCCGGAGAGCGAACGGCCGTCCTTGGTCTCCACGGTGTGGTTCTCATAGCCCTCCCGGATCTCGGCGCTCGGGTTCAGGATCGCCAGCAGCAGCGATTCGATGTCGGTGCGGTCGTGTACGGTGAGGTCGGGGCCCACCTCGGCGCCCTGAGCGAAGAGCCGATGGCAGCCTCCGCAGCTGTTCTGGAAGAGGGTGCGTCCGGCATACGGATCGCCGACGCCGTCCCGGACCCACGCCGCCCGCTCACGGATCTGAGCGTCGACCTCGGCGCTGGTGGCCTTGCCCGTCTGCGGCCACACCGACTCGGCCAGGGTCTGCAGGTCGGTGTCGCGATGCTGCTTGATCCGACGGACGATGCTCGGCGGAACGCTCCCGGGTGGGATCGCCGGCGCGGCCCAACCCGACGGCTTGCGCGCGATGGCCTGTACGTAGGCCTTCGCCCACGCCGGCCGGCTGGCCAGGAGCGCCTGCGCCGTGGGCAGCGACAGCGGACCCAGGCCGGGATACACGCTCAGGACCACCTCGGCGATCCTGGGGTCGTCGTAGGCGGCCAGGGCGGTGAGCGTGGCTTGGCGCAGTGCGTCATCCTTCACGATCCCACGGCAGGTCTTCGACAAGGCCGGCACCGCTCCGGGCACCCGCACCTCGGCCAGAACTCCGAGATACTCCAGCCGTGCGGCGCGGGTCGACGTCTCGTCGGCCACGGTCCTGAGCGCCTCGGCGATGGCCGCCGGGTCGCCCTGGCGTACCGCGAATCCCGCCGAACCCACGCCATGACGCGCCATCGCGCGCCGCAGCGCCTCGGGCAAGCCCGACAACGCCCGGCCCTTGGCCGCTTGTTCGAGGCCCGCTGCCAACCGTCGGCTGTGGGCGGTGCCGGGGGAGAGTTCGAACAACCGGGCGCAGCGCAGCAGGTCGGTCTGGGTTCCGGCCTGGGCCCAGCGCCGGGACATGCGTTCGATCAGGTGGTGCTCGACCAGCGGCCGTCGCCAGAAATCCCCATCCTTCCACAGACCAAGCACCGCGTCGGGATCGCTCTCGGCCTGCGCTTCGATGGCCCACCACAGCAGCAACGGTTGACGAGGGTCGGCGTCATCCTCGTCGCGCCCGGCCAACGCAGCCACGAGCGGGAGGCAGGCTCCGGGCGGCAGTCGCCGGGCGGTGCAGGCCAGTTGGTTGCGCACGCCCAGGTCGGGTTCACCGGTGGCCAGCGCCACCAACGCCCGGGCCATGGGCGCGGACACGGAGCGGGTGTCTCCCGCCAGACGCACGGTCCACTCGCGCACGGCGGCTTCCGGATGGGTCAGGGCCCGCAGCGCCAACGCCTCGGTCCAGCCCCCGCCGAGGTTCAGGGCCCAGAGCGTCTCCAGTGCGGTCTGGCCGCGGCTCCGGAACAGGGCCTCGGTCAGCGGCGCGACGAGCGACACCTCCTTCCGGTCGGCCAGCAGCCGCAACGCCGTCTGCCGCGTCCAGCGATTGGTGGCTTCCAGGGCCCGGATCAACTGTGCCGACGAGACCTTGCCCAGGTCGGGCATCTTCGCCGATCGCGCCCCCTTGGCCTTCAGTCGATAGACGCGCCCATTCTCCGCATCCATCCGCCCCTCGTGGTTGCGGAAGTGGTTCACCTGCTGGTCGTACCAATCGCAGACGTACAGGGCTCCATCGGGCCCGACCTTGATGTCCACCGGGCGGAACCACCGATCGTCGCTGGTGACCGGATGCCCGAGGTCATGGGTGCGGAAGGTCGAGCCCTCGGGCGTGATCTCGCTCATCACGATGCGCCCTTGCAGCGGCTCCACGCCGAAGAGTCGGCCGGCATACCGGTCGGGCAGCGCCCCGTGGTCGTAGATCACGAAGGTGTGCGTGAAGCGCGGGATGCGGTCGTGGGCCATGGCCGGGAAGTATCCGAAGGCGTAGGGATTCGACAGCGGCCCGTGCTTCTCGAAGCCCTTCTGCAGATAGGCCCCCTGCTGGTAGTGGAAGCCGCGCGTGTCACCGCCGTTGTGGCCCGAGTAGAGCCGCCCGCGGCTGTCGATCTCGCAACCGAAGGCGTTGCCGCCGCCTTCCGAGAACACCTCGTACGTCCGGCGTTCGGGATGGTAGCGCCAGAGGTTCTGGCCCTGCGAATAGAAGGCCTTGGCATTCAAGGGCTTCCCGTCGGCCCCATGGACCCACACATTCCCGGTCACCGTGCTGCCCTGGGCTCCATAGAGCCATCCGTCGGGGCCCCAGCGCAGCGAGTTGGCCACGCTGTGGGTATCCTCGAGCCCGAAGCCCGAGAGCCGCACCTCCGGGTCGCCGTCAGGCACATCGTCGCCGTTGGCATCGCGGTAGAAGAGCAGGTAGGGCGGATTCAGCACCCACACCCCGCCGCGGCCCCGCTCGACGGCGGTCACGATGTTGAGCCCGTCGACGAACACCGAGTGACGGTCGAGGCGGCCGTCGCCATCGGTGTCTTCATGGATGCTGATGCGGTCCTTACCGGGAAAGTGATGGGGCGGCGGCGGCGGCACCTTGTCGTACACCGAGCGCCACACGCTGTCGCGACTGATGCGCGTCAGGCCCGCGGGCGAGGGGTATTGCCGGTACTCCACCACCCACATCCGGCCGCGCTCGTCGAAGTTCAGGAACACCGGTTGGGTGATCCGCGGCTCGGCGAGCAACTGTTCCCATTCCAGGTCGTCGGCCACGTGGAACCGCGCCATCGCGGCCTCGGGGCCGAGCGCGCCTGCGGGCGCTTCCTGCGGGAGATCCGGAGGGGGGATCGGTGCGGGTCCGGCCTGCGTGGTCGCCGCGCCTTGGGTCTGGACCGCGGGGGCGGCGGGGGCCTCACTCTTCGGTGCGGCCGTGGCTTCGGCCGGGGCCGGCACGATCGCCTTGCCCGCGATCGATGCCTCGGCCGGCGGCAACGGATCGCGCAGGCACCAGAGGATGCCGTTGAGCAACAGACGTCGGAACGAGGCGGTCTCGAAATCCTCCGGCCCACCGAGCGAGGTCGAAAAGACACGGCGGCCTTGTGCGGTGTTCACCCAGGCCACCGGTTCGAGCGTGTTCTGCCCTTCCACCCGGCCCTGCATCAGCGGCACCACCGTGTCGGCCATCTGCGATTGCTTGTAGAGATGGGAGGGTGTGATCTGCCGCGCGGTGGCCACTCCGGTCATCACCGGGTGGGAACCCTGGCCCGGGATGCCTTCGATGATCGAGCGCGGGCCTGTCGGGGGTTTGTTGTTGTAGTGCCCGCCATACTTCAGGCCCAGCACGTCGGTGTCGAAGGTCGGCCAGGCGGCGTCGCCCGGGCGCTGCGGTTTGGCATCGAAGCCGTGGCTCGCCGTGCGGAGGGCCACGACCGGCCTGCCCGCGGCTACATGCGCCTTCAGCAGTTCGATGAGGCGCTGGGGCGGCGTCCGGCGTCGGGTGCTCACCACCACCAGATCGGCGTCACGCAGTGCCTCGATGTTCTGGAACTCCGGGTCCCCCTCGCGTGGCGAGGCCATCACCGGGGTGATCGTGTAGCCGCGCGAAGCCAGATGCTCGCGGGCGAAGGCGGGCAGCGTTTCCCAGGTCCGGTATTCGTTCTCTCCGATCACCAGTGCGATCTTCTTGCGGACATCGCCGGCGAAGCGGAAGGCCGGCTTTCCGGTGAAGTCGGAGCGCGTGATGCTGGGGCACCAGAAGCGTTCGATGTGCTCCACCACCAGTTCGGTGCCGCGGAAGTGCGACACGTAGGGCGCCTTGCGGTGGTTGTACATCGAGTCGGTCATGTCGCGCATGAGCACCACGTTCTGACCCTGTTGGACCATCTGGCGGATGGCGAAGGGTCGGCCCAGTACGCACATGTTGATGTGCACCCCCATCACGATGACGTTGGTGATCCCGCGCTGCCGCATCAGGTAGAGGGCCTCGGCCGAATCGGTGATGGCGTCGCCCTCACGGATCTCCAGCGCCGGGTGCTGACGGGTCCAGGCGCCGTAGCCCGGGCATTCCGGGCAGCCGTCGCAGCCGCCGTCGGAGTCGTCGATGGGCAGCGGGGCCTCGCGATCGCCCACCCGGGAACACCAGTTCTGCAGCGCCACCGCGGTCTTCACCGGGGGCGCGGCCTGCGCCAGCTTCCGGCCCGGGTGATCCTGGTAGAACTTCAGCGTGTCGCTGGGGCAATGGAGGATGAGCATGCCCTTGGCCCGGGCGGCCAGCAGCACCTCGTTCATGGCCGGGGCCATCTCGCCCACGCGCTCGGTGGCATCCGGGCAGTGGTGCTGGTCCCACATGTCGCACACCACCACCGCCGTCCGCGAGGCCTCCCAGGTCACGGTGCCGTCGTGAGGGGTGGCCTCCGTGAGGTTCGTGGATCCGGTGCGCCAGCGGGTGTGCAAGGTGATCGGCTCGGCGTGAGCCGAGATCGCAACGCCGGCCGCCAGCGCGAGCCCAAGGCGGATCCGAGCCAGCCACAGCCCCATGGCATGAAGCCCAGAGTCGGCCATCGACAGAATACGGGGGATCATTCACCGCCAGACTGAACCCCTCCATACCCCTTGGCCAGTCTCCATACCGCGGTCGTTGGGAGCGGCCGCCCGGCGGAATCCCTGAAAAGACTGCAGCCTATGAATCGAAACCAACTCCTGATCCGAGGGTGATGCTGCCGGCAGGGACGGATCTCCGAGCCGTCCGCGCCTGCCTAGGCGCTTTCGGAGAAAGCGCCCTACGTGCGAGCATGAAACTGAATCGACTAACCGGTGTGGGACCGAGTCCGGTGCAGGCATGGCACCGTGTAGCTGAAGGTGACTGCGTCGCTGTGAGGCGAGGTGGGGAGCAACCGGAAGCGAACCTGTCGTCCCAAAGCAGTCAGACCCCGGCGAGGCATTCGGCGGAGCAGCGACCGTGGCGCCAACGGGCGGAGCGCCCATTCTGCTCCCGCCACGTCGGCAATCATTGGAGCCCGGTGCAGGTGCCGATTCCCCCGCAAGTGATCGACGAAGGAATCAGAAGTCCGGGATTCCTGGCCCGTGTGGTTCGTGCGAAGGATCTCGAGCACCATACGTAGTGCCAGGTGCGGCAAGAACTTGCGCGTCTTGGCGTGGATTTCCTACGCACCAAGCTGGCCGACCGGGGTGCTGTGGCGGCCACGGCCCTGCAATCCGTGCCTCATTGGGCTCGACAGCATTGCCGAAAAGCCCGCCGAGCGGGGCCATCCGGCCTGCGGGGGTCGGTGGCCTGCGATGGTACGGTATCTCAAAGACGGCCGGCACGAGTTCGATACAAGCCTGGTGGAGAGCGCCATGCGTCCGAGGAGCGTCGGCAGAACGGGCATTTCATGGGGCACCCAAACGTCTACTGGCGCGGCTCGGTGATCTACAGCTTCCTTATCACCGTCCGTGGGTATCGGCTCGACTCGGCAGCATGGCTCAGCGTCGCTCTGCACCGGATCCCGCCATGCACGCAACCCAACTGGTCCGAGCCGCTACCTTGGAACTGCAAGCCTCGGGCAACCGTGAGCGATGGGGTTGAGGGCACGCGTTGGCCCTTGGGCTGCAGATGCCAACCCGGAACCCTGAACTCTGGTTCCACGGTAGATATTATCGGAGGACCGCTCGCGTACAACCGCACCGCTCGGCGCGTGGCCAAAACAAGCTTGAGGTCCCCCGATCGGCTTCGGTTTGTTGGACGCGTCTTGGAGATGGTCCGCTCGGTCCAAGGCATGGCCCTATGGCCAACGACTTCCTCAGGAAGGTATCCGGGCCGCCCGCCCGCCTTGGCGCCGGGCGATCACTTGCTCGCTGTCAGAGATCGGTCCCAAGTGTCGAGCAGTCGGTCCAGAGTGTTTCGGATCGTTCACCGATTGATCCCCGACCCACGGATGCGGTCAGGCTACGGACGACCCGCCCGCAGAAAAGCGATCCGGGTCGGTTTTCGGAGGTCTTGACGCCCCGAACCGGTTCCGTCCCTCTGCCGATGCAGGACCGCTAACGGTAACGAATCTGCACAAATACATCCTCAAGCGCGCGAAGAGTATTTACGCAACTAACAATCGAATCATCATCGCGCCCCTCCAACATCGCCACGGTTTCGAAATAGGACATTCCCAAACAGTACCAAACCCGATCAATCCAATCCTAGAATCCGCCCACAACCGTTTGAACCGTCGGCCGTCGCCATATTCGCTAATACCATCTCGTGGCTTGTCAGTAAGATCCTGATTTTTACTGTAGCAAAATCTTTCGCATCCAGAGCAATCGAACTTGGTGATCCAATCCTGTTCGTCATCTTCCGGCAAAAACCCTTGCAAATGATGGCCCGATCCAAAGGCCGCCCCATGTCCCGATCCGTTGCCCGATCGCGGGTGCGCCGAACCGCAGACGTACGGGGCATGGCGCAGTCAAGGGAAGCAGCGAACTTCTCTGGCACCCACCCGACCCGGATCGCTCGCGAACATCCCGTCTCACAGCTTATTCACATTCCGTAACCGATCTTTCCATTTACCCGTTGGAAGCGCCCCGCAAATTAGTGCTTTACAGTTGGAACGAAATCGCCGAAAGATTCCCCCGAACTAGAGCCGGTAACGCTGGGTCCATGGACGCTGAGCGACCCGGTTACCGCTTGAAAAGACCACACGAAGAAAATCGTATGACGCCACTGAATCCGCATGTCGCTCCCCGCCGCGGGAGTCGCCTGCTCCCCGCTGCAACGGCCCGAAACCGATGGGCACTGACCGCCTCCGCCTTGATGGCTCTGGCCAATCTGCCCGGATTGAATGCGGCCACCGCGACTGCCCAGTCGGTGTCGCTGCTGGAGGACTCGGCTCCCGTATCCATCACCCTGACGGGAACGATCACCGGCGCAGCTCCTTTGACCTTCAGCGTGGCCACGCAGCCGACGAAGGGCGTTCTCACCGGCACGGCGCCGAACCTTTCATACAAGCCGAACGCCAACGCCACCGGCACCGACAGCTTCACCTTCACCGCGACCGACACCGCGGGCGTGTCCGCCCCGGCGACCGTCAGCATCAGCATCACGGCGGTGAATGACGCGCCGGTGGCGATCATCCCGGTGATCGACACCCTGGCCGGAATCAACTGGACCGCGCGCAACACCTCCGGTTCCCGCGCTTGGCAGGCCATCGCCGCCTCGGCCAACGGCTCCAAGCTCGCGGCCGCCGTCGACGGTGGGCAGATCTACACCTCCACCGATGCCGGTGCGACGTGGTCTGCGGTGGCGACCGATCGCAACTGGCAATCCATCGCCTCCTCGGCCGATGGCACCCGGTTGGTCGCGGTTGTCGATGCGGGTCAGATCTTCACCTCGGTCGATTCCGGGGCCAACTGGACCGCTCGCGAGGCGGTGCGCAACTGGAAGTCGGTGGCGTCCTCAGCCGACGGACAGAACCTCGTCGCCGCCGATTACAGCGGCAAGCTCTACACCTCGGTCGACGGTGGCGCGACCTGGGGTGCCCGCGACCAGGCCCGTCCGTGGTACGCGGTGGCATCGTCGGGCAGCGGCAGCAATCTGGTCGCCGCGGTCTACGGCGGTGGTCTGTTCACCTCCACCGATGTCGGCACCAACTGGGTGCAGCGCACGTCGGGCAGCAAGCTCTGGGCGGCCGTGGCCTCCTCGAGCAACGGCCTGAAACTCGTCGCCGCCGAGGTGAACGGTTTCATCCACACCTCCACTGATGGTGGTACCAACTGGACTTCGCAGGCCGGTTCCGGTGCCCGCTTCTGGACCGGGGTCGCCAGCTCGGCTGACGGCTCCGAGCTCTTCGCCAGCACCTACGGTGGCAAGCTCTACACCTCCAGCGATTCCGGTGTGACCTGGACGGCCCGCGACAACGCCGGCGACCGTCTCTGGTTCGCCGTCAGCGCGTCCGCCGATGGCGGCCGGCTCGCTGCGGTCACCGATGGTGGCCTCGTCTACACCTCCGAAGACGTCAATGCTCCGGCCACGATCACCGTGGCCGAAGACAGCGGCATCTACACCAACGGGACGTTCTTCACCACGCTCAGCGCCGGTCCTTCCGACGAATCGAGCCAGACGCTCTCCTTCGTGGTTACCACCGACAACACCGCTCTCTTCTCGGTGCAGCCGGCGATCAACGCGACCGGTGGGTTGACCTTCACCCCGGCTGCCAACATGAACGGCAGCGCCAAGATCACGGTGGTCTCTGTTACCGACGACGGTGGCACGGCCAACGGCGGTGCCAATTCCTCCGTGCCGACGCCTCGCAACGAGGTCCAGGTGGTGGTCACCTCGGTGAACGATGCTCCGACCCAGGGTGCGGTCGGCGTCAGCGGAACCGAAGACACCACGGTTACCTTCACTTCGGCCGACTTCACCAGCCGCTACAATCAGGGTCATCCCGACAGCCCGGTGCGTCCGGCGGTCAGCTACACCATCGAGTCGCTGCCGGCCACGGGTGTGCTCAAGCTCTCGGGAGCCCCGGTCGCGGTTGATCAGGTCATCCCGGTGGCGGGTCTGTCCGGCCTCACCTATGAGCCGGCCTTGAATGTGAGCGGCGCGGTGACCTTCCGTGTGTCGGTCTCCGACGGTGGTTTGTCCTCCCCGAAGGGAGCGAACGGTGCGGTGGTCACCATGACCCTGGCTCCGGTGAACGACGCTCCGATCGCCGTGGCGCAATCGGTGAGCACGCTGGAAGACACTGCGGTCAACATCGTCCTGGGCGGGACCGATGCGGACGGCAACAGCCTGTCGGTGTCCGTGGTTGCGGCGCCGACCAACGGTGTGTATGCCGGTGGCGTCTACACCCCGGCCCTCAACTACTCGGGAGTCGACCGGATCACCTTCAAGGTGAACGACGGCGCGGTGGATTCGGCTGTGGAGACCGTGAGCATCTCGGTGGTGTCGGTGAACGACGCCCCGTCGCTGGGAGCGGTGGCGGTGGCGGGTCTTGAGGAGTCGACGGTGTCGTTCAGCACGGCGCTGTTCTCCTCGGCGTACTCCGACGTGGAGAACAATCCGTTCACGAGCCTCACGGTGGCGACGCTGCCGGCGACCGGATCGTTGAAGCTGGGCGGGACTGCGGTGACGGCCGGCCAACAGATCGCCGCGGCGGATCTGGGGAACCTGACCTACACGCCCGCGTCCAACGAGACGGGAGTGAAGACCTTCACGGTGCGAGCCTTCGACGGCAGCGCGCTGTCGGCTCCGACCACGGTTTCGGTGGTGCTGAGCGGCGTGAACGACGCGCCCGCGCTCGGTGCGGTGTCGCTCAAGGTGAACGAGGATGCGACGCTGACGTTCGCCAGCGCCGATTTCTCCTCGAAGTTCACCGATCCCGACCTGATCGGATTCAACACCTTCTCGAGCATCAAGGTGCTGACGCTGCCGACGGCGGGCACGTTGAAGAACGACGGCACGAACGCCGTTGCCGGGCTGGTGGTGCCCCAGGGCCAGATCAACAAGCTGACCTACTCGCGCACGGCCGACGAGAACGGCGACGCGACCTTCACGGTGAGCGGTTCCGACGGGGATCTCTCCTCTGAGGCGGCGGTCGTGACGGTGAGCGTGGTTGCGGTGAACGACGCGCCGAGCGCGAAGATCCCGACGCAGACGCTGGTGCCGGTGGGCGACTCGCTGACGCAGCGGTTGGCCGGTCCGCTGAACCTGAAGGCGGTTGCGGCGTCGGCCGACGCCTCGACGGTGGCCGCGGTGGTGGACAACGGGCAGATCCAGGTGTCGACCGATTCCGGATCGACGTGGAATGCGCGTGAGAGCGTGCGGAACTGGAGCAGCGTGGCGATCTCGACCAATGGTCAGGTGATCGCGGCGTCGGTGTTCCGCGGCAAGATCTACGTTTCGACGAACGCGGGAACCACCTGGGATGCCCGCGACAGCGACCGCCAGTGGCGCTCGGTGGCGATGTCGACCAACGGAGCGGTGATGGCTGCGGTGGTCAACGGCGGTCAGGTGTACGTGTCCGTGGACGGCGGCACCAACTGGACGGCGCGTGCGACGACGCAGGTGTGGACCTCGATCGCGATGTCTGCCGATGGCGGCCGGATGGTGGCCTCGGTGTACGGTGGGTCGCTTTACACGTCGGTCGACAAGGGTGCGACCTGGTCGCCGGTGGCGAGCCCGCGGCTGTGGAACTCCGTGGCGTCGAGCCCGGATGGCCTGAAGCTGGTGGCGACGGAGGTGCAGGGATCGATCTGGCAGTCGGCCGACGGGGGTGCGACCTGGACGGCCAATGCGACCGCCGGGAGCCGGAACTGGTCATCGGTGGCGATGTCGGCGGACGGCAGCCGGTTGCTGGCCGGCGTGACGGGCGGCAAGCTGTACCGATCGCTGGACGGCGGCACGAGCTGGAAGGAGCTGTCCGGCAGCAATCAGAGCTGGAGCTCGGTGGCCGGATCGCTGGACCTGAAGAAGGCGGTGGTCGCGGTGGACGGCGGTGCGCTGTGGACGAGCGGCGACTTCAACATTGCGCTGACGATCACGGTGGATGAGGACAGCGGCACGTACACGCAGGCGGGTTTTGCGACCGAAGCGTCGGCGGGTCCGTCCAACGAGTCCTCGCAGACGATCAGCTACTCGGTCGCCCTCAGCGGAGTGACCTTCGTGGGCGGCACGAACCTGTTCGCCGTGGCGCCGTCGGTGGACGGCAACGGAGCGCTGAGCTTCGTGCCGGCGCCGAACGCCAGCGGCAGCGCGACGCTGACGGTGTCCGTCAAGGACAACGGTGGCGTGACGAACATCCTGGGCAACTTCGGTGTGGATACCGCCCCGGTGGGCAGCTTCACGGTGGTGGTGAGCGCTGTGGATGACGGTCCGAGCGCCACGGCGCAGACGGTGGGCGTGGTGGAGGACACCACGAACAATGCGATCACGGTGGCCGGTGTCGACCCCGAGGGCGACGCGTTGAGCTACCTGGTGGTGACGCAGCCGACGAAGGGCACGCTGGGCGGAAGCGCCCCTGCGCTGACCTACACGCCGAACGCGAACTACAGCGGTGCTGACGGCTTCACCTTCCGGGTGGTGGCCGGTGGCCAGACCTCGCCGGTGGCAGCGGTGACGATCACGGTGACCAACGTGAACGACGTGCCGGTGGCCACGGCGCAGACGGTGACCACCCTGGAGGACACGGCCAAGGCGATCACGCTGGCCGGCACCGATGCCGATGCCAACACCCTGACCTACACGGTGGTGACGCCGCCGACGAAGGGTGCCCTGAGCGGCACGGCTCCGGCGCTGACCTACACGCCGACCGCCAACGTGAGCGGCAGCGACAGCTTCACCTTCAAGGTGAACGATGGCACCGCCGACTCCCCGGCTGCGACCGTGACGATCAACATCACGGGCGTGAACGACATCCCCGTGGCGACGAACGCGGTGGTGGGCGCGGTGGAAGATGCGGGTGCGGTGACGGTCACGCTGACCGGCAGCAGCCCCGAGGGTCGTCCGATCACCTATCAGGTGTTGACGCAGCCCACGAAGGGCGTGCTGGGCGGCGCGGCTCCGAACCTGACCTACACGCCCTCGGCGAACCAGGCTGGCAAGGACACCTTCACCTTCAAGGTGAACGACGGTATGGACAACTCCGGCGTGGCGACGGTGACGCTGGACATCACCAACGTGAACGACATGCCGAGCTTCACGATCCCGACGACCCTGAAGCCCGGTGGCGACAAGGCGGTGTGGACGAAATTGGGTGCGGCCAACGCGAGCTGGAACGGCATCGCGATGTCGACCAACGGCGGCGTGGTGGCGGTGGCCTCGGCCTCGAACCTGTCGATCTCGACCGACGGTGGCACGACGCTGACGAACGCGGCCGGCATCCCCGGAAGCGGCAACTACAAAGCGGTGGCCGTCTCGGACGACGGGTCCGAGGTGCTCGTGGCGCGCGGGACGCAGCTGTACACCTACAGCGGTGGCAGCTGGGCCGCGACGACGAGCCCTGCGCTGAGCTGGATGTCCGTGGCCTCCTCGGCCGACGGCGTGAAGCTGGTGGGCGTGGCCTCCGGTGCCAAGGTGCATGTGTCGACGAACTCCGGCACGACGTGGTCGGCGGTGGGAGCGGCGCGCGATTGGCAAGCGGTGGCCTCCTCTGCCGACGGCACGAAGCTGGCGGCCGCGGTCTACAACGGCCTGATCTACACGACGACCGATGGCGGAACGAACTGGACGGCGCGCGGCAGCGTGAACCGGTACTGGACGTCCATCGCCTCGAGCGCGGACGGCACGAAGCTGGCGGCGACGGAGGTGAACGGTCAGATCCACATCTCGGCTGACGGCGGTGCGACGTGGACGGCGCGCGCGAGCGACCGTGCGTGGTCGTCGATCGCGATGTCGGCCGACGGCAAGCTGCTGGTGGCCGGTGTGCTGGGCGGCAGCCTGTACTACTCCGACGACTCCGGGGCGACCTGGAGCGCGAAGGACGAGGCGCGTGTGTGGGGATCGGTGGCGATCTCGGCCGATGGCGGCAACGCCATTGGCGCGGTGCTCGACGGAGCCCTGTATCAGGCGACCGGCTATGTGACGGAGTACACCGTGAACGCGGTGGAGGATACGGCGACGACGGTGGCCGGGTTCGCGACGGAGATCTCCGCCGGACCTGCCAACGAGTCGGCGCAGGTGGTGAGCTTCGTGCTGAGCAACAACAACACGAACCTCTTCGCCGAAGGTCCTTCGATCGGCACCGACGGTACGCTGACCTTCACGCCGGCGTCCGACGCGACCGGATCGGCGCTGGTGACGGTGATCGCCAAGGACAACGGCGGCACCGCCAACAGTGGAGTCGACTCGAGCGCGGCCAAGACCTTCAAGGTCACGGTGAGCGGTGTGAACGACGCCCCGGTGGCCGGGTCGCAGGCGGTTGCCGCCGTGGAAGACACGGCCAAGGCGATCACGCTGACCGGGTTTGACGCCGAGGGTTCCGCGCTGACCTACACGGTGGTGCGGCCGCCGACCAAGGGCACCTTGAGCGGCACGGCTCCGAACCTGACCTACACGCCCGCGGCCAACGCCAACGGCGCCGACAACTTCACCTTCAAGGTGAGCGACGGCACGCTGGAATCGGGCATCGCGACGGTGACGATCGTGGTCGCCTCGGTGAACGACGCTCCGACGATCACCGGTCAGACGGTGACGACCGACGAGGACGCGCCGGTGGCGATCACGCTGGCTGGCAGCGATGCGGACGGCGACACGCTGACCTACACGGTCGTGGCCGGTCCGACGAAGGGCGAGCTGACGGGCACCGGTGCGAACCTTGTGTACGCTCCGAAC
The DNA here is from genome assembly GCA_041177965.1 of Verrucomicrobiota bacterium. Classification (GTDB taxonomy): domain Bacteria; phylum Verrucomicrobiota; class Verrucomicrobiia; order Limisphaerales; family UBA9464; genus SXXZ01. The sequence goes on from JBEGWF010000147.1 coordinate 19,601, forward strand.
TCGGAGTTCAGCGGTGCCGACAGCTTCACCGTGAAGGTGAACGACGGGACGGTGGACTCGTCGCTGGCGACGGTGTCGATCACGGTGACCTCGTTGAACGACGCGCCTGTGGCCGGAGCCTTGGCGGTGAAGACCGACGAGGACACGACGGCGATGATCACCCTGCAGGGCTTCGACGCCGAGGGTGCCGCGCTGACCTACACGGTGGTGCGCAAGCCTGCCAACGGTGTGGTGAGCGGCGATGGAGCCAGCGTGGAGTACGTGCCGAATCCCGACTTCAACGGTACGGACAGCTTCACCTACAAGGTGAGCGACGGCGTGCTGGAGTCGAGCCCGGTGACGGTCTCGATCACGGTGGCGTCGGTGACCGACCTGCCGATCGCGCAGTCGCAGACCGTGAAGGCGGTTGCCGGCAACAAGAATCCGGTGGCGCTGAAGGCCTACGACGGCGACGGCGACGCGCTGACCTACACGGTGGTGTCGCAGCCGAAGCAGGGCACGCTGAGCGGGACGGCACCGAACCTGGTGTACGTGCCGAACGCGGGTGCCACCGGGACCGACAGCTTCACGTTCCGCGTGAACGACGGCACGTCCGACTCCGGTCAGGCGACGGTGGTGCTGGTGATCGGCGAGGCGACGAAGCTGGCGATCAAGTCGAGCAGCGCTACGGCGATCACGCTGGAGGTGAGCGCTCCGAAGGATGTGGTGGTGCAGGTGGAGAACGGGACCTCGCTGGGGACCTGGAACGCTACGGCGATCAAGGTGACCGGTCAGGGGGTCGACGTGGCCGTGCCTGTGACGCTGCAGATCGACAAGAGCGTGCCGGTGCGGTTCTGGCGGCTGAAGGAGCTGTCCCGTCCGTGATCGAGCAGCCCGGGCCGATGGCCTGAGGCACTGAAAACCAACAGGCGCGTCCGAGGGGAGACCCCGGACGCGCTTTTTTCATGGAGCGGTCCCGGCGGAGAGGTCGAGCGGCGGCCCGACGGGTGCGAGCCCCCAAACGTATCGCGGCAGCGGGAAGGCTCGGATCATCGGAAGCCGGAGCGAGCCCGGGGTCCGGGGGAGGTTGGGTCGGTGGAAAGATCCGGGCATTTGGACTCTTTGCTTGGCCCGATGGTCCGGAACTCCCCACGGACAGCATCCCGAACGACCCGCCGCCCCTGCCGACGATCGATCACCCCGACGCCGTCCGAAAACGCGACCGGACCTATGGATGCGGATCCGACGGCGCGGACGCCCGGAGAAGGCGATCCCGGACACCATCCCAGGCGGCACCGGGCGGTGGGCTCTCCACGACGATCAGGCGCGCGCCGCGGTCGTCGCACTGATGCAGGTAACCGTACAAGGCCCGGGCAAACGCCTCGGGATCGTCCGGGATGAACGAGACCTGCGCGGGCACCGTCTCGTCGGGAATCCGGGAGTGGGCCAGGAGATGGATCTGTTCCGATGGCACGGACTCTCTGGCAAGCCGCGCCGACAGCTCCCGATCGTCGCGCCACGAGCAGACCACCAGCCGGGCCCTTGGCGAATAGTGCCGGTGCAGTTGCCCGGGGCTGCGCAGGGGTCCGGCCCCGGGATCGCCCGCCGGGATGCAGGGGATTCCCGCCGCCTCGGCGACCTGATCGCTGGAGATCACTCCGGGCCTGAGGATGCGGGGCCTCGGACCGGTGACATCGACCACCGTGCTCTCGATGCCCACCGCACAGGGACCGGCATCGACGACCAACGGCACCCGATCGCCGAGCCCCGCCACCACATGTTCCGCGGTGGTCGGCGAGAGTTGGTCGGAGGGGTTGGCGCTCGGTGCGGCCAAAGGGAAGCCGCATTGACGGATCACCGCCTGGAAGAGCGGATGCGAAGGCCAACGGAGTCCGACCGTCGGTCCGCGGGCGCACACGAGGTCCGGGATGGTCGACGATCTGGGCACCACCAGGGTCAGCGGTCCCGGCCAGAACCTGCCGGCGAGCCGTTCCGCCAGCGGAGGCCAGGCCGACGCGCATTCCCTGGCCATGGTGGCGGTGGCCACGTGCACGATCAGGGGGTTGTTCGCGGGCCGGCCCTTGGCCCTGTAGATCCCCTCGACCGCCTCGGGAGAAAACGCGTTGGCGGCCAATCCGTACACGGTCTCGCTGGGCAGGGCCACGGTCCGGCCCGACTGCAGCACCTCCACGGCACGGATCACCGCCCTCTGGAAGAGCGCGGGCGTATGGGTGGGCAGGATCTCCGGTCTCGGCATCGGTGGTCGGCAGCCTAGAGGGTGCGGCCTCGGCGAGCATCATGAAACCCGCGCTTCCCGCGTGCCGCCGCCTCGGGACCGACCGGTCGGGGCGCTGAGGCTCCGGGCACGGTGACGGGCGCACGGGTGGTGCATGACTTTCGGCCTTCCATCTGGTGCTTCCCTCGTCCTCGGGGCGCCTCTACGCTGTCGCCCGTGAAACACAAAGGGAAGGCTCAGGCCGCCTTTCAACGGATGACGTGGAAGGCCCTGGCGATCTCCGGAGCCCTCGGTCTGATCCTGGTCGTGGGCACCCGGATCCTTGAGCGCGGCAATCCGGCTCCCGGATTGCTGGTCCTCGCGGGATTGTGCGTCGCATTCCTCCTGTTCGCAGGCTACTTCTTCCGCGATCCGGACGCCCAGGTGCCTCCCGGCTCTGGCCTCGTCGTCTCACCGGCCCATGGCACCGTGGATGTCATCGACGAGGTCGAGGAGTCGACGGTGATGGGGGGGCGGTGCCGTCGGGTTTCCATCTTCCTCTCGGTCTTCAACGTCCATGTCCAGCAGGCCCCCGTCGCGGGAACGGTGACGCTCGTCCGTCACACGCCGGGCCAGTTCCTGAACGCACTGAAGCTCGAGTCGGCCGCGCTGAACGAGAACGTGGTGGTGGGTTTCCGGTCCACCGAGCCCGACTGCGGCCCGGTGGCCATCAAGCTCATCACGGGCCTCATCGCCCGCCGCATCATCCCGTGGGTCCGCGAGGGCGACACGGTGGCCAAGGGCGAGCGGGTGAGCCTGATCCAGTTCGGATCCAGGGTGGATCTCTATCTTCCCATGGCCTCGCGGGTCACCGTGGCGCTGGGCGATCGGGTCGTCGGCGGCGAGACCGTGATGGCCCGGATGGAGGGATGAATCCACCATGAGCGATCCCGGCCCCATCCCAGGCGCCTCCGTCGAAGAGCCCCAGAGGCTCAAGATCTACCTCCTGCCCAACCTCTTCACGGCCGGCAACCTGTTCTGCGGATTCCTTGCCTTGACCAAGATCGTCGAGGCCGACCTGTCCGGGGTCTCCGGCTACCACGAGGTGAAGATGGCCCTCTTCTACATCCTGATCGCCTGCATCCTCGACCTGCTCGATGGTCGCGTGGCGCGGATGGGCGGCTTCGAGAGTCCCTTCGGCCGCGAGTTCGATTCCCTGGCCGACATCGTCAGCTTCGGCGTGGCCCCGGCCTTCCTCGTCCATCGGGTGGTCCTGGCCGACGTGTTCGTCAACCACAAGGAGGTCGGTTGGTTCATCGCCGCATTGTTCGTGATCTGCGGGGCCTTCCGCCTCGCCCGCTTCAACTGCCTGGCGGCCATGTCGGGTTCCGGCGGTGGCAGCCACTTCCTGGGGCTCCCCATCCCCATGGCCGCGGGCATGGTGGCATCGCTGACCCTCTTCCTCATCTGGTGGGACGAGAAGAACTTCCGGGTGGGCCATTGGCGATATGCGCTGCCGGTGATCCTCGTGTTCCTCTCGGTGATGATGGTCAGCGAGGTGAAGTATCCGACCTTCAAGAAGCTCGACTGGCGCACCCAGAAGCCGTTCGTGAAGACGATCGTGATCGTCCTGGCGACGGCGCTGTTCGTGCTGCTCTGGCAGAAGCTCCTGCCGATCGTCTCTCCGGTGGTGTGCACGGCCTACCTGCTCTACGGTTTCGTCCGGCCGTTCATCTCGCGGCGGATGCAGCGAGAGATCGAGGTGGACGACGACGATGACGACGCCTCTTCCCCGGCCTGAGCGCCGGGGTCCCGACCGAAGCGCATGAACGATCCGTGGCCCCTGGTGTCGGCCGCCCTGCTGGGCGGGGTTTCCGGTTTCGTCGCGAGCGTGCCCGGCGGGCCGGTGAACGCGACCATCCTCGCGGAGGGCGGGCACCGGGGATTCCGTTGGGCGCTGTTCGTGGGCATGGGCGCCGTCGTCATGGAGGCCGTCTACTGCGCGGCCGCCTTCGCGGGTTTCGAGGGGCTCTTCGGATCCCGATTGTTCCGGGCCACCATGGAACTGGTGAGCTTCCTGTTGATGCTCTGGTTGGGGGTCAAGTACCTCCGGGGCGCCCCGATGCCGGGCGAGGCCCGCGGGGTCCGTTTGATGGAAATGCGGTTCCATCCGCACACCGCGTTCTGGACCGGCTTCGTCCGCGTCCTGGGCAACCCGGGCATCCTCCTGTTGTGGATCACCGTCACCGCGATGCTGCTGTCGCGCGATTGGCTCGCCGACGCGTGGCAGTGCAAGGGAGGGTTCGTCGGCGGGGTGGCCTCCGGGGCGCTGCTCTGGTTCTCCCTGCTCGGCTGGGGTGTGGCCCGGCACCGCGACTCGATCTCGGCCACCGCCCTGAAACGCTTGTCGCAGCTCAGCGGGCTGCTCCTGCTCGCCGTGGCCGGGGTGGTGGGGGTTCGGCTGGTCGGCCTTCTGGCGGCCCGGCACCCTTGAACGGCATCCTTGGACGGGGCGCCGCGCCTATTTCTTCTCGGCGGCCTGGGTGTTGAGGGCCTGCTGGAGCTTCTCGGCCTGCTCGAAAAGCTTGTTGTAGCGCTGGTTGAGCTCCTCGCAGTCGCCGGCGAGCTTCTTGTACTTCTCGACCGTGTCCTTGTTGACGTTCACCGCATTGAGGTAGGCCTCGTTGAGCTTCTTGATGCTCTCGTTCTGGGCCTTGATGTCGGTGGACATCTTGTCGTACGCGGCCTTGTAGGCGTCGCCCTGTTTGGTCGAACGCTCCCACTTCACGGTCATCTCTGAAAGGTCCCGCTTGGTGCGGCTGAGCTCGACCTTGTTGGTCTTGTCCTGCTCGGTGAGCCGCTCCTTGAGCTGCTCGACCCGCTTCAATTCCTCCTCGACCCGTTTGCCGGTGGTCTCGACCTCGTGCTTCTGTTCGTTCAGCTGGTGGATCTGCTTGTTGCGGTCGGCGATCTGCATGCGGAGATCGGCGTCGCGGTACCACTGGTAGGCCACCAGTCCGCAGAGGCCGCACGAGAGCACGATCAGGAGGGAGACACCGGCGGAGGCTCGAATCCGGTTCCGGGAAGCGACAATTCGGGTGTGCATGAGGATGTCTGGGTTGGCAGGACCTCCCGCCGAGGCGAGGCTGCCGCCGCTTCCATCGTTTGTCAAAGATCCCGGATCACGAACGCGGATCACGAATGCGGGCGGCGCATTCCCGAGCCGCCGGCATGCGCGGCCTTGCGACCTTGCAGGCCCGGCGAACGCCTCCCACCTTTCGATCATGAGTCACACGGAATCCCTTCGACCGGTCGCGCTGACCGTGGCCGGATCGGACAGCGGGGGCGGGGCGGGAATCCAGGCGGATCTCAAGGTCTTCGCGGCCTTGGGAGTCCACGGGACCAGCACGATCACCTGCCTCACCGCCCAGACTCCGGCCGGGGTGCACGGGGTCCATGCCGTGCCCCGCGCCTTCGTGGAACGCCAGTTGGAGACCCTGACCCGGGAGATGCCGCCCGCCGCGGCCAAGACCGGGATGCTCTTCAATGCCGGCATCATCCGTGCCGTCGTCGACGCCATGGGTCGTGGTCCGCGGATCCCTTGGGTGGTCGATCCGGTGATGATCGCCACCAGCGGGGCCCGTCTGCTGCGCCCCGATGCCATGAGGGCCCTGCAGGACCGCCTGCTGCCGCTGGCGGCATTGGTGACACCGAACCTGGACGAGGCGGCCGTGCTGATGGGTCGCCCCCTGGGCTCGATCGACGATCTTCGCTGGGCCGCCCGGGGCATCCACGGGCGTTGGGGCGTGCCGGCGCTGGTGAAGGGGGGACACCTGAGGGACGTTCCCGAGGCCACCGACATCTTCTGGGATGGCCGGGAAGAGCGGATCCTCCGGGCTCCCTTTGTGCCCGGGGTCTCCACCCATGGCACCGGGTGCACCTACTCCGCGGCCATCACGGCCTACCTCGCCCTGGGGCATCCGATGCCCGAGGCCGTGGAGCGTGCCAAGCGGGCGATCACCCGGGCCATCCGTCGCAGCACCCGGCTGGGCCCCGATGGAAGGTTCGAGACGCTCCTGCCGGGTTGATCAACGGGCGTCGGCGAGGCTGTCCCGACCCACGGCCCAAAGGAGTCCGCGGCTGAGCATCTCGAGGAAGACGGGATCCTGGAAGGTGGCGTCGGAGTGCCCGAAGGTCGTTCCGAAGACCCGGGATCTGCCGAAGCCGTTGATCCAGGCCACCGGGTGGGTCTTGCCGTCGGCCTCGCTGACCGAGGTGGCCAACGCCGTCGCGCCCGGCCACATCTTCTCGATGACGTAGAGCTCATCCTTCGGGGTGATCCAGTCATCGGGCATGTTCTTCAGGATCGGGTGCCCCGGCGCCGCCTTCTTCACCGGATAGCGGCTCTGGTGGTCGTGCCGCCGGCTCGTCACCCCGAGGAACCGCCGCCAATCATCGATGCTCGTCGCGCGGTAGGTGTGCATCGCGCAGTGGATCGCCACGGCGGGCACACCGGCTTCGTGCGCCCGGGTGATCCGCCGGATGTAGTCGGGCGACTGGGTGTCGGCGAAGCACTCGTTGTGCACCACGACGTCGTAGCCCTGCGCCCAGTTCGGCCGGTCGTACAAGGGAATCTCGGCCCGCGTGCCGGAGCCGCCCTCGTTCACCACCGTCCATTCCACCCTTGCGTGACGGGCGACGGCGTTGGTCAGCGCGAAGGTCTGTAGCGAGTAGTTGTGGCAGCAGCCGCCGGTGATCAGGAGGGCTCGGATCGGGCGTCGGTTCGATGCCGTGGAAGGCCCGGCGCAACCGGCCAGCAACAGCAGGAGAAGGCTCGCGAGGGAGGTTCGGAGAGACATGGACGAGACCCTGCGGACAAGGCTCCACCGCGGTCAATCGTCGGTTGGAAAACCCGGCCCGATGTCGGGCCTTGCACGACGAGCCTCGGTGCGAACGGAGGCGTCGCCGGAAGGTCACCATGGAAGAAAATCTTCAAATATCCTCAGGTTTCTTCGGGGAGTTCCGATGACTTGGGTGTCGAAAGACATCGGATACCGGAGGCCGAGAAAATCTCCGGAGGGCCCTGTGATGAACGCCCCCCAAGGACGGGAAAGTGTCATCCGCGACAAGGATGTCGCGAGCAAACAAGTGGTCCCCGGAAGGGGATCGAACTCACGGATAGAGTTATGGTCATCAAAACCAACATCTCGGCGCTCACCGCCTCCCGCAACCTCCTCGAAACCCAGGACTCCCTCTCGCGCTCCCTGGGGCGCCTCTCCTCGGGTTCCAAGCTGGTCAACCCCTCCGACAACGCCGCCGGATTCGCGGTGTCCATCCGGCTCGACGCCCAGATCAGCCGCATCTCCGCGGCCAGCGACAACATCGGCAACGCGTTGTCGTTCTCGCAGACCCAGGACGGCTATCTCAAGAAGGTGGCCAAGGCCCTGGATCGCATGGGCGAGTTGGCGATGCTCGCCCAGGACAACACCAAGAGCAGCGTCGACCGCGGCCTCTACAACAACGAGTTCGCGAATCTGCAGGAATTCGTGAGCAGCAGCGCCACCCGCGACTTCAATGGCGTGAGCATGTTCGGGGGCAACAGCTTCCAGGTCACCATCGACAGCGATGGCGCCATGTTCAACTACTCGGCGGTCGACCTGACCACGATCACCTTCACCACGGTGACGGGCAGCGGCACCGACATCACCAGCACCGGCAGTGCGGCCACGGCCCTGACCCGCGTCAAGGACGCCATCAATGCCCTGGCCTCCGAGCGGGCCACGGTGGGTGCCAACCAGTCGGCCTTGAACATGTACCAGGAGCAACTCGGCACCCTGAAGGACAACCTCGCGGCCGCCAACAGTCGCATCAAGGACATCGACGTGGCCGAGGAGAGCACCAACTTCGCCAAGTACAACATCCTCGTCCAGGCCGGCACGGCGATGTTGTCGCAGGCCAACGCCACCTCGCAGACCGTCCTGCGCCTGCTGGGTTGATCCCCGGGGTCCCTTCGTCCGGGGTGAGGAGAGGCGCCTGCCCGCCTCCCCGCCCCGGGCGCCCGAACCCCCGAAACGCTGCGGCTCGGTCCGCAGGTCCCACGTCCGGGAACGGGGCCTCTTCCAGGCCCAGGAACCTGAACGAATCGCAAGCACCCGATGCAGAGCCACGAGTTCTTCCCACAACCCCTTTTCTCCGTCGTGTGACGGATGGCGCAAGCCAGGCGGCCGGTCGCTGAAAAAACCGGAACGGGTCCCAGGAGGTCACCCGCGAACCAAGACCTCCGGCGGCAAGGATGCCGTCATTGCAGGAAGAAAGAGCCCCGGAAACGGGGCGACTTCAAGGAAGGAGTCAGACATATGGTCATCAACACCAACTACTCGGCGCTCACCTCATCCAGGCAGCTCGGCGATTCGCAGGCTCTGCTGAACCGCTCGCTGGCCCGGTTGAGCTCGGGTTCCAAGCTGATCAACCCGTCGGACGATGCGGCCGGTTTCGCCGTGTCCGCTCGATTCGACGCGCAGATCAACCGGACCCAGGCCGCCGTCGACAACATCGGGAACGCGATCTCGTTCTCCCAGACCCAGGACGGCTACCTCAAGAAGGTGGCCAAGGCCCTGGACCGCATGTCCGAGCTGGCCATGCTCGCCCAGGACAACACCAAGAGCGCAACCGATCGCTCTCTCTACGACACCGAGTTCCAGAACCTCGGCAAGTTCGTCGAGGCCACCTCCAAGCGCGACTTCAACGGCGTCAGCATGTTCGGAGGCGACGCCTTCGAGGTCACCGTCAACAGCGAGGGGGTCTCGAACTTCAACTACACCGCCATCGACCTCACCAGTTCCACCTACTCCGACGTGACCGATGGCACCACGACCGACATCACCTCGACGTCCAACGCGGCCACCGCGTTGACCAACGTGAAGAAGGCCATCAACCAGTTGGCCACGGATCGCGCCACGGTGGGTGCCAACCAGGCGGCCCTGAACATGTATCAGGAGCAGCTGGGCGTCTCGAAGGACAACCTCGCTGCCGCCAACAGCCGCATCAAGGACGTGAACGTCGCCGACGAAAGCACGAACTTCGCGCGGTACAACATCCTGGTCCAGGCGGGCACCGCCATGCTGGCCCAGGCCAACGCCAGTCCGCAGTCGGCCCTCCGCCTCTTGGGCTAAGCCCGGGTGAGGGTTCGGTCCTGGGCGCGCCGTCTCGGGCGCGCCCAGGCCGGGAGGAGCGGATGATCTCCCTCCTCCGGCTTCCGGAGCCGGATTTCCGGGGCCAAAAGGTCCGCAGTCATCGCCGGGCGCGAACGAGAACCACGCGCCGGGACGCAGCAATCAGTCCGCAGGCCGGGCCGGGAAAAACTTCCGGATTCCGATCGGATCGGCAGGCCCGAAGGTTTTCGGGAAGGCTTCATCGAAGGGCCGTCTGCGGATTGATTCCTGCGTCCAATGGAGACAGCGACTCCCCGGCAGGGCTTCGGCCCGCCGGGGAGTTCGCGTTCGAGGGAATCGGTGGGTTGGGCGCGAGGGTGGGGATGGGTTCCGTGTCCCCGCGATCCGCCACCGGGATCCGGCCAGGACCCTGCACCCGCGCCGTGCGCCGGAATCAACGGTGACCCGTTGGTGCCCGTCACCCAGCGGTTCCGGCCCTGAAAACCCTTGGCCCTGCACGGGGCCGCCGATAGTTTCCTCTCCCAGAGTCTTATGGCCAAACTTTCGATCCGCGACCTGAACGTCACCGGCAAACGCGTCCTGATGCGCGTCGATTACAACGTCCCGATGGAGGAGAAGGACGGGGTGATGGTGATCAACGACACCACCCGCATCAAGGAGACCCTCCCCACCCTGGAGCTGCTGGTCTCCAAGGGGGCCCGCATCATCCTGGCGGCCCACCTCGGTCGCCCGGATGGCAAGCGGGAGCCCTCGATGAGCCTGGCCCCGGTGGCCGCGAAGCTCGGTGAGATGATCGGTCGCCCGGTGGCCTTCGTGGATGAGACCGTCGGCGAGAAGGCCGAGGCCGCCGTCGCCGCCCTGAAGGACGGGGAGGTCCTCGTGCTCGAGAACGTGCGATTCCAGGCCGAGGAGGAGGCCAACGATCCGGTGTTCGCCGCCCGCCTCGCCCGCTTGGCCGACGTTTATGTGAACGACGCCTTCGGTGCCGCGCACCGCGCCCACGCCTCGACCAGCGGCGTGGCCCGCATCGTCCGCGCCTGGGGCGGTCAGGCCGCGGCCGGACTGCTGATGGAGCGGGAATTGA
>JBEGWF010000148.1:0-2907 GCA_041177965.1 Verrucomicrobiota bacterium
TCGCTCACCCATTTTCCGCTCTGGCCATAGCGCTTGAAGTCCCACTTCGTACCCACCACGCGCCCCTCGTTGCGCTTGCCACCGCGGCCGAAGGTCTTCACCGCGATGGTCTTGCCATCCAGCGCATTGAGCTTGGGTTTGTAGTCGAAGGTATCGATGTGGCTCGGCCCCCCGTACATGAAGAGGAAGATGACACTCTTGGCCTTGGCCGGGTGATGCGGCCGCCGTGGGGCCATGGGATTGGCATCGGGGGTGGTCTTGGAGGCGGAGGCCGCCTGAACGCGCGCGCCCTCCATCGCCATCAGACCTGCCAGCGCGGTGCCGGTGAAACCCGCCCCTGCCTGCCAGAGGAATTCCCGCCGGGTACTTCGGCAGAAGGGCCCGCGTTTGGCAGAAGGGGCCGCCGATCCATGGGGTGTCATTCGAGGTAGAGGAATTCGTTGAGGTTGAAGGCCAAGAGGCAGAAGGCGTCGAGGGCCGCGCGCGCTCCCAGGCCCTCGTCGGTGGCGAGGGTCTCGAGCAGCGACACCCCGCGGGCCACCTCGGCCTCGCCGGGGGGCCGTGCGGTGACCCGGTGCAGCACGTGGCGCACCCGGGCCTCGGTCGAGGGCCCCGCCTCGCGACACGTCCGCTCGGCCAGCACCCGGGCTTGTTCGTTGAAGAATGGGCCGTTGAGCATCCCCAGCGCCTGGGTCGGCTGGGTGGTGGCGAAACGGACCGGCGTCGACCGATCGGTCTCGGCCAGATCGAAGGACAGCAGCACCGGCGAGAGCAACGAGCGCTTCACATGGATGTAGATGCTCCGACGGGCCTGTTCCGCCGGCGGCGAATGCCCCCACCCCTTGCCGGGCACCGACTGGCTGGCCAGCACCTCCTTCGGCAACGCCACATACATCCCGGGACCGTGCATGCGCGGATTGCCCGCACCCGAGACCCACAGGACGGAGTCGCGAATTTCCTCGGCGGTCAGACGCCGCATCTCGAATCGGGAGAACAAGTCGTTGGAGGGATCGGCTTTCAGGGCTTCGGCCGTCGGCGTCGCCGAGGCTTGGTAGGCCTGCGAGGTCAGGATCAGCCGATGCAGCCGTTTGAAACTCCAGCCGCCCTGGACGAACTCGCGGGCCAGCCAATCCAGCAGTTCCGGATGCGTGGGCGCACTGCCCTGGATCCCGAAATCACTGGGCGTGCGCACCAATCCCCGACCGAAATGATGCTGGAAGACCCGATTGACGACGACCCGCGCGGTGAGCGGGTTCTCGGCCGAGGCCATCCACTCGGCCAAGGCCCGACGACGTCCCGAGGAACGTCCCGAGACCGGCGGCTGGACCGCCGGCGACGACCCGCCCAGCACCGACAAGAACGCCGGCTCCACCGCATCGCCCGGGCTCGAGGGATTTCCCCGCCGCAGAAGGTGGGTGACCGGAGCGACGGTCCCGGGTTCGGTCACGGCCAACGCCTTGGCCCCGGCCTCACCCGGCAGCGGCACCTCATCGGTGGCCCCGCCATTGCGGTAGGGGTGGATGTTCCGGAAGAAGGCCAGCATCGAGTAGTAATCGCGCTGGGAGATCGGATCGATCTTGTGGTCGTGGCATCGGGCGCAATCGACGGTCAGCCCGAGGAACACCTGGCCCGTGGTCGCCACCACATCATCGAGTTGATCGTAGAGGGCGAGCTCCTTGTCGGCAGGATCGTTGTCCCAGATCCCCAACCGGTAGTACCCGGTGGCGATCAGGCCGTCGGCACCGCCGTCGGGCAGTTCATCACCCGCCAATTGTTCGCGGATGAACCGGTCGTAGGGCTTGTCGGTGTTGAAGGCCCGGATGACGTAGTCGCGATAGCGCCAGGCATGCGGCTTGGCCTCGTCGGTCTCGTAGCTGTTGGTCTCGGCGAAGCGCACCAGGTCCAACCAATGGCGACCCCATTTCTCGCCATAATGGGGCGACTCGAGCAGGCGATCGATCAGATGCTCCCAGGCCTGCGGCGAGGGATCGCGGACGAACGCCTCGACCTGCTCGGGCGTCGGCGGCAACCCGGTGAGATCGTAGGTCACCCGACGGATGAGGGCCCGTCTGGAAGCGCTCTTCGGGAACGGCAATCCCCTGCTCTGCAGACGCTCGGCGATGAAGGCGTCGATCGCCTGGGACGGACGGTCACCCCCGGGGCCCGCTGCGACGGCCGGAGGAACCACCGCCCGCAGCGGTTGAAAGGCCCAGTGCGAACGACGCCGATCGGGCCCGGCGGTCGAGACCGGCACGGTCAAGGCCGATCCGGTCAAGGCGGTCCCGCTCGAGGCCGGTGCCGAATCGGGCGGGCGGACCACCTCGGCCGCAGTCCCTGCACCGCAGCCCAAGCCCAGAGCCACGGCGATGGCCATGCCCCGAGAAACACCCCGGGCGACCGATCGCCAGAGCACCACAGCGGGTCGGATGGCCACGGCAGCGCCCCTCACTTGCGCGGCGGCAGCACGGCCACCACCGGGGTGGAATTGCCGAACCGGGTGAAGTCCTTCCAGCTCCAGACCACCTTCTTGTCGCGGGTCACCTCGATGAACTGCGGGTTCTCGGGCCCGGCGTGGCAGTTGCCGATGAGCGTGTTGCCGTTGGGCAACCGATCCACACAGGTGATCCAGGCCAGCGTGATGCCCGGAAGGTCGTTCTGGTTGACCTGCCAGACGATCTTTCCGGCGCGATCGACCTCGAGCACGCTGTGCCCATTGCCGCCGCCGATGAGGGTGTTGCCGTTGGCCAGGCGGATGGCGCTGTAGGCCTGATTGCCCCAGGCCTCGGGACCGTGGCCGCCCTTGCGCTCCTTGCCGAAGAGGGGGATGTCGTACTGCCAGACGATCTTGCCCTTCGCGTCGTATTCCCGGATCCGACCATCGGCCTCATGGGCCACGAGGTAGTTGCC
>JBEGWF010000149.1:0-3712 GCA_041177965.1 Verrucomicrobiota bacterium
AACGCGAGCGGAGATGGGTTTGAGGCATGGATATGGCGTGTGGGGCATGCGCCTGGACCTCGGTGGGTGGGTGCTGCGGGTCGCCGCCGCGTGGGGCTTGTCCTGCCACCGGAGGCGGGTAGGGTTCGGCCCATGGGAAGAGTGCATTCGGTGCTGGCGGGGGCCTTGCTCTGGGGATCCATGGTCGGCGATGGGCTGGCGGCCCTGCCGCGCAAACTCGCGGCCTCGGTCGAGCGACTCAAGGCCGTGGGGCCCGAAGGGCAGGGGAATGCAGCGGCCCAGGCGGCTTGGAACGATGTGGCCAAGGCCAAGGCCGGACAGATCCCCGACCTGCTGGTGGCCATGGACGGGGCCAACGACTATGCCCTGAATTGGATCCGAGCCGCGATCGAGGCGGCCGTGCAGCGCGAGAACGCTTCGGGCGGCCGGTTGCCCATCGCGTCGCTCGAAACGGTGCTCCGCGACACGCGCCATCATCCGCGGGCCCGGCGGTTGGCCTTCGAATTGATCCAGCGCGTGGACGCAGCGCGCGCGCAGGCCATGCTGCCCGGCTTTCTCCAGGACCCGGGGTCCGAATTGCGCCGGGAGGCCGTCGCCCAGCTCATGGGCCGTGCTGCCGGGCAGACCAACGGTTCAAAAGCCTCCGCGGTCGCGACCTACCGCCAGGCCCTGGGGTATTCGCGGGAGGCCGACCAGATCGAGGATATCGCCAAGCGTCTGCAGGATCTCGGTGACAAGGTGGACCTGGCCAAGACCTTCGGCTGGGTTTCGAAGTGGCAGTTGATCGGGCCGTTCGACAACACGGGCGAAGCGGGCTTCGCCAAGGTGTATCCGCCGGAAGAGCGGCTCGACCTGGGGGCTGAACTGCCGGGCAAGACCGGGCCGGTGAAGTGGTTCCCGTATGAGACTCGCAGCGAGTATGGCCTGGTCGATTTCAACCAGGCGATCTCGTCGCTCAAAGGAGCGGTGGGCTACGCCGTCGCCGAGTTCTGGTGCGATTCGGCACGCAATGCCCAGGTGCGTCTGGGCTGCAAGAACGGCTGGAAGGTCTGGGTCAATGGCGCGCTGATCTTCGGACGCGATGAATACCACCGGTCGGCCGAGATCGACCAGTACCGCATGCCCGTGGCCCTGAAGGCCGGCAAGAATTTGATCCTCGTCAAGTGCGCCCAGAACGAGCAGACGCAGGACTGGGCCAAGGAGTGGGAATTCCAACTCCGGGTCACCGACGAGCAGGGCACCCCGATCGTTTCCACCCGCTGATCACACCCATGAATCCATCCATGATCCTGGCCGCGACGCTCGCGGTGATTTCACCTCTCGGGGCGGCCGATTGGACGCAGTTCCGCGGCCCCCAGGGAGACGGGCTGTCCAGCGAGTCCGGAGTGCCGGTCCGATTGGACTCCAACTCCATCACCTGGTCGGTGGCACTGCCCGGGCGCGGGCTCTCCTCGCCGCTGATCCTCGGCGACAAGGTCTTCCTCACCGCCTCCAGCGGCGCCCGCCAGGACCGGTTGCATGTGCTGTGCTTCCGCTTGTCCGACGGCGGGCTGCTCTGGGAACGCCAGTTCTGGGCCACGGGACGGACCATGACCCATGAGAAGATCGGTGCCGCCACACCGACCCCCGCCTCCGACGGCAAGGCGGTGTATGCGATCTTCTCGTCCAACGATTGCGTCGCCCTGGACCTCGAGGGACGTCTGCTGTGGTTCCGCGGATTGGGTCGCGATTATCCGAATGCCAGCAATTCCCTGGGCATGTCCTCATCGCTGGTGGTGACCGATGGCGTGGTGGTGGCCATGGTGGAGAACGACAGCGAATCGTTCACCGCGGGCCTCGACGCCAAGACCGGGTTGAACCGGTGGAAGCTCGACCGTCCGAAGAAGGCCAACTGGACGTCGCCGGTGGTGCTCCAGCTTCCGGGGCAGGCGAACCAGGTGCTTCTTCAGTCGTCGCAGGGCGTCACCGCCGTGGAACCCAAGACAGGGCGTGTCGTCTGGAATTTCAACGAGGGTGCCTCCACGGTCCCTTCGTTGGTGGTGAGCGGGGGACGGTTGTTCGTGCCTTCCAACGGCATCACGGTGCTGGAGCCCGGGGCCGGGGGCTCGGAGCCGAAGCCTGTCTGGCGCTCCGCCCAATTGCGCCCGGGAACCGCCAGCCCGGTGGTGGTCGGAGACCGCCTGCTCACGCTGAATGACGGGGGCATCCTGACCTGCGCCCGGGCTGCGGACGGCAAACGCCTCTGGCAGTTGCGCCTGAAAGGGGCCTTCAGCGCGACCCCCGTGGCGGCCGGCGGCCACCTCTACTGTGTCAGCGAAGATGGACACGTGCAGGTCGTGGACCCCTCCCAACCAGAGGGGGCCGTTGTCGCCGAGTTGGCACTCGGGCAGACCGTGATCGGCACACCGTCGATCGCGGCGGGATCGCTCTTCGTGCGGAGCGACGCGCGGTTGGTGCGCCTCGGAGGCACCGGTCTCCGGTGATCGGCTCGGGTCTTTCCATCGGCCCCGTTTTCGGAATGATTCCCGCCATGAAGTCCCCGAGGAACCGTTTCACCGGAGCATGGTTGGCCCTGCTGATCCTCGCCGGTTGCGCCTCCTCCGGGGGGCGACTGGCGACGCCCTCCGACTCCGCCGCCATGAACCTCCACCTGCGCACCCGGATCGCTGGTCCGGCCGGTTCCCCGACGACCTCCGAGCGTGTCGAAGCCTGGGATCCCCGCCGCACCGCCATCATCGTCTGCGACATGTGGGACGACCACTGGTGCAAGTCGGCCTCGGCCCGCGTGGGAGAACTGATCGAGCCGATGAATCGCACCCTGGACGCGGCCCGAAAGCGCGGGGTGTTCATCATCCACGCGCCCAGCAGCGTGACGGATTTCTACAAGGGTACCCCGGCCCGGGAACTGGCCCGCAAGGCTCCGTTCGCAGCCACGCCGCGACCGCTGGCCACCGCCGAGCGTTGGGGCACCCGTTGGTGCTGGCCCGACGCCTCGCACGAAGGGGTGCTGCCCATCGACGATTCGGACATGGGGTGCTCGTGCTCGGATTCCAAATGCACCGTGCGCGAGGCTTGGACCCGGCAACATGCGGGACTGCGCATCGAGCCCGGCGATGCCCTCACCGACGATGGCCAGGAAACCTGGAACCTGTTGGCCGAACGGGGCATCGACCATGTCATCCTGTGCGGTGTGCATCTCAACATGTGCGTGCTCGGACGCCCCTTCGCCATCCGCCAGATGGTCCGCATGGGCAAGCAGGTGGCCCTGATCCGCGACCTCACCGACACGATGTACAACCCGGAGCGGCCGCCGGGCGTCGACCACTTCACCGGCACCGACCGGGTGGTGGCCCACGTCGAGCGGTACTGGTGTCCGTCGTTCACGAGTGCCGACATCGCCGGTGGGCGTCCGTTCCGTTTCCGGGAAGACCGCCGTTGAATCACGCCATGGCCTCTCCTGTCGCCTGCCTGCTCTGCCGCCACGAGCGGACCGAGATCATCGACGCGCTGACTCCCGCGGAAATCGGGCGTCTCTGGAATTACTTCGGCGTGACGCTGGGCGCCGAGGCCCAGGCCTCGTTCCAGGGGGCTGCCCGGATCACCCAGCATCGATGCGTGTCCTGTGGGTTCGAGTTCTTCGACCCGGTGCTGCCGGGCAACGGAGCCTTCTACAGCGATCTGCAGACCCAGGTGGCCCGTTACTATCCGGGAG
>JBEGWF010000150.1:0-7949 GCA_041177965.1 Verrucomicrobiota bacterium
GAGGGGCCGATTAGCCTGTCCCCATGTTCAGCGAACTCGCCCGCACGGTGACCGCCGGCCAGGAATTGGGCCCGGAAGGGATGCCCGGACTCGTCGACGCCCTGGGAGACGCCGCGCAACCGTTGGGCGAACGGGCCGATTTCCTGATCGCGTGGGCCATCCGCGGCGAGACCCCGGCCGAGGTGGCCGCTCTGGCGGCCGAGTTGCGCAATCGTTCGGTGGCGGTGCCGCTGTCCGAATCGTTCCGTCAGTCGCGGGAGATCCTGGATGTCTGCGGCACGGGCGGCGACCGGCTCAACACCTTCAACATCTCGACGACGGTGGCGCTGGTCTGCGCGGCGGCCGGAGTGCCGGTGGCCAAGCACGGCAACCGCGCCATCACCTCCAAGTCGGGCAGCGCCGACGTGCTCGAGGCGCTGGGCATCCCGGTGGACCTGTCGCCCGAGGCCGCGGCCCGGGCCATCGAAGAGGTCCAGTTCGCATTCCTGTTCGCCCCGCGATTCCATCCGGCCTTCAAGGGCATCGCCCCGGTGCGGGCCCTCTGCGCCGAGCGCGGCCAGCGCACGGTGTTCAATCGCCTCGGCCCGCTGCTCAACCCGGCCCGGCCCACGGCCCAGTTGCTGGGGGTCTCACGCACCGAATGGGTCGAACCCATGGCCAAGACGTTGCAGGCCCTCGGGCTCCGACGGGCCATGGTGGTCTCCGGTGAAGTCCCCGGCCACGGAACCCTCGACGAGCTGTCCACGCTCGGGACCAACCATGTGGCCGAGTTCTATCAGGACCGCGGGTTCAGCACCTCTTCCGGATCCGCGTCGGACTTCCCGCTGATTCCGGCCACGCTGGCCGACCTGGAGGGCGGCAGCGCGGTCGACAACGCCGCGATCCTCGTGCGCCTGCTGGAGGGCTCCGACCGCGGGCCGCGACGCGATGCGGTGCTGCTCAACGCCTCGGCGGCGCTTTTCGTCGCAGCCCGGGTGCGCAGCATGGGCGAGGGATGGAATCTGGCCGAGAAGCTCCTGCACGACGGACGGGTGCTGAAGACCCTCGACCGGTTGCGCCATACCCGTTGAGTTCCCGGACTCGTCGCCAGCCCTCCTTCCGCACGAATGTCCCAGGACCTCACCCTCCAACAATGGGCCTTGGCCTGCCTCGCCGCCGTGGGCATCGGGGTCTCCAAGAGCGGCCTGCCCGGGGTGAGCCTGCTGCATGTGGTGCTCTTCGCCCAACTGTTCCCGGGCCTGCAATCGACCGGGGTGGTGCTGCCGATGCTCGTGGTGGGCGACATCGGGGCGGTGCTGCTCTTCCGACGTCACGCCGATGGACACCATATCCGGCGGACACTCCCGCCGGCGGCCATCGGAGTCGTCGCCGGCTGGGCGGTGATGCGCTTCTGGGGGCAGGCCGACTTCCGGGCGGTGATCGGGGCGATCGTGCTGGCCCTGGCGGTGATCCAACTCATCCGCCACTGGCGCCCCGAGACGCTCGCCGACCTGCCCCACACGCGGTCCTTCGCTTGGACCATCGGGCTTCTGGCCGGCGGCGTGACCATGGTGGCCAATGCCGCGGGGCCCGTCATGGCCCTGTACCTGGTGGCCGTGTCGCTGCCCAAGAATGTGTTCGTGGGCACCAGCGCCTGGTTCTTCCTGCTCATCAACCTCTTCAAGATCCCCTTCAGCCTCCAACTGGGGCTGATCCATTTCGACTCGCTGGCCTTCAACGTGCGGTTGCTTCCGTTGGTGGTGGCCGGGCTCTTCCTGGGGCGGGCGGTGGTGGCACGCCTGCCGCAGCGCACCTTCGACACCTTCATCCTCCTCTTCGCCTGGGCGGCGGCCCTGCGACTCCTGCTGTAGGCGGGCGAAGGGCGAAGCCAGCGGCTGGGGAGATCAAGCCTCACCGGGTCGGGCCCGGCAACCGCGCGAGCGACCGGCCTTCGCGCCGCTGGAGGAGGGCGTCGATCCGCGGCACATACATCTGGGTCTCGGCCGGAAGGTGCCTGGCGATGTCGTCGAACGTCCGGGCACGGTGGCGGCTCAGCAGATTCGCCACCCGGGTCTCGCCGGCATTGTAGGCGGCCAAGGCCAGGGGCCAGTCCTTGAAGCGGCGATGGAGCGCCCGGAGATACCGGGCCGAGGCGCGGGCGTTCTTCTCCGGACGATACCGCTGGTCGAAGGGGAAGGTCGAAAGGCCCTGCGCCCGGGCGGTCTCGGGCATCAATTGGTAGAGGCCCGCCGCACCGGCCGGGCTTCGGGCCCGCGGATCGAACGACGACTCCACCTCCGCCACCCAGACCAACTCCTCGGGCACGCCCTCTTCGCGGAAGATCGGCTTGAGCTGCGGCACGCGCCGCCGGGCCTCGGCGGGCCAGGGCTCGACGATCATGACGTCGGACCAGACCTTCCGCTGCTGGGCCGCGGAGGGAACCCACGCCGGCCGGGTCGGCGGAAGCACCGGCCCCATCGAAGATTTGGGCTGAAGGGGTGGAACCGGCGGAGGGGCCGTCGGGGGTTGCACGGGAAGTCCGGGCCGCAGAGGAGATCGGGGCACCGCGGGCGTCGGAACTCCCGATGGCTGCGGCGAAGCCAGAGCGAAGGTTTCAGCCGCTTTGAAGTAATCCAACCGGGCCCGTAGCCATGGCACGTACGGCTGCAACGCGGTCTCCCGCTCCAACCACGGCAGGAGGGCTTCGGCGACCCGGCGCAGTTCGGCCAGATCGAGGAGGTTCTCGGCCTGGAGGCGATCCTGGACCCGCCTGAGGAGCGGCTCGACCTGCTGGAGATCGAGCTCGGGCAGCGGTGGCAGCGCCTCCTCGTCGATGTTCTGCTCCCACCAACGCTGCCCCTCGTTCAGCAAGACCTCCAGGTCCTGAAGGGACGAGGCTGGCGGAGTCGGAGGAGTCTGGGCCTCCACCGCCGGCGCGAGTTGCAGCAGGACCCCCAGCAGGATGGAACGAAAAACGTGGTTCACGTCGGGCGTGGGACCAGCATCGTGCAGACCCGTGGCCCGGGCAAACCCCGCCAGCCAAAACGGTCGAAACCCGGGTTCAAAACCCGGACTTGCCCCGGTGGATTCCCCCGACACACTGACTCCACGCTTCCAAACCCTCCGTTTATGGGCCGCATCTACAACAACATCGTCGAGACCGTCGGGCGCACGCCGCTCGTCCGCCTGAACCGCATCCCCGCCAGCCTGGGTGTGGATCCGTCCACCCAGATCCTGCTCAAGTGCGAGTTCTTCAACCCGCTGGGATCGGTGAAGGACCGCATCGGCATGGCCATGATCGAGCAGGCCGAACGTCGCGGCGTTCTGAAGCCGGGCACCACCATCATCGAGCCGACCTCGGGCAACACCGGCATCGCGCTGGCCTTCGTGGCCGCGGCCAAGGGCTACAAGGTCATCCTGACCATGCCCGAGACCATGTCGCTGGAGCGCCGCACGCTGCTGGCGCTCCTCGGCGCCAAGCTGGTGCTGACCCCCGGCAGCGAGGGCATGCGCGGGGCCATCGCCCGGGCCGAGTTGCTGGCCAAGGAAATCCCCGATGCGTGGATCCCGCAGCAGTTCGAGAACGGCGACAATCCGTCGATCCACACCGCGACCACCGGTCCGGAGATCTGGGAAGACACCGCCGGTGCCGTCGACATCTTCGTCGCGGCGGTCGGTACGGGTGGCACGATCACGGGCTGCTACGAGTACATCAAACCCCTCAAGCCTTCCTTCAAGGCCATCGCGGTCGAGCCCAAGGACTCGCCCGTCATCTCGCAGACCCTGCACGGCGAGCCGGTGAAGCCGGGCCCGCACAAGATCCAGGGCACCGGGGCCGGTTTCGTGCCGAAGAATCTCCGGCTCAAGGACGCCGCGGGCAACGCCCAGATCGTCGAGGCCATCCAGGTGAGCAACGACGACGCCTTCGCCATCGCCCGTCGCCTGGCCAAGGAGGAGGGCATCCTCGCCGGCATCTCGTCGGGGGCCAACGTCTGGGCCGCCATCGAGGTGGCCAAGCGCCCCGAGAACAAGGGCAAGACGATCGTGACGGTCGCCTGCTCCACCGGTGAGCGCTACCTGTCCACCGCGCTGGCCGCCGAGGCGCGCGCCGAGGTCGGGGGCTGAGATCCGTCCCGACGATCCTTCACGAACCACACAGGCCGCGGGGCATGCCCTGCGGCCTGTTTGTTTGTCCGGGATGAAGCAAGGACCGTTCCTCGAACGCCTGAACGATCAGGGCTCGGACGACAGGCGGACCACCAACTTGCCGAACTGGTCGCCGCGCTCCATCCGCTCGAAGGCCGTGCCGATGTGATCCAGATCGAAGACCTCGCTGACCACCGGCTTGATGGCGTGGGTCTTCACGAACTCCACCATCGCCGCGAAGTCGGCGGGGCTGCCCATGGTGGTGCCGAGCAACGAGATCTGCCGCCAGAACAGCTTCCGGATCGGCAGCTCGGGCGGATTCCCGCGGGTGGCTCCGAAGAAGACGATGCGCCCTCCGGACGCGGTGAGGTCGATGAGCGTCTCGAAACCCGTACCGCCAGCGCTGTCGACCACCACGTCGAAGGGGCCATGATGCTTGCCGAATTCGACATGCCACTCGGGCAGGTTGTAGAGGCTGCCGGCCTTGGACCCCAGCTCATGGGCGCGTTCCAGTTTCCACGGCGCGCTCGAGGTGACGCAGGGAATGGCTCCGGCGGCCGCGGCGAACTGGAGGGCGAAGAGCGCGGTGCCGGCACCGATGCCGTTGATGAGGATGCGCTCGTGGGCCTTGAGCCCGGCCCGGCTGAACACCGCGCGGTGGGCGGTGAGCCCGGCCAGGGGCAGCGCCGCCGCCTCCTCCCAGGAAAGGTGGGTGGGCTTGGGCACCAGTTGGGTGGCGGGGATCGAGACGAACTCGGCGAAGGTTCCGTCACGCGGCAACCCCAGGATGGAGAAGCGGGGCTCCTGGGCCTTCTCGGAATGCCCCCAGTCGAGGGACGGGTTCAGGATGACCTCCCGGCCCACCACCGCGGCATCCACCCCGGGTCCTGCCTCGACCACGGTGCCGGCACCGTCGGAGCCCAGGATCACCGGGAACTTCAAGCCGGCGTAGTTCCCCCCCTTGATCCAGACGTCGCGATGGTTCAGCGCGGCCGCGTGCAGGCGGACCAGCACTTCACCGGGGTGGGGCGTCGGCTGGGGGACGGTGTCGACGACCAGTTCCTGGACTCCGCGAAGGACGGCAGCTTTCACGCCCATGAGCCTAGAGGGGCTTCCGGGCCGACGCGAGCCCGGGCACGCCCTTCAGCGGGTGCCGAGCTTGAGGAAATTCGCCAGGAGGGTCCGGCCGTTCTCCGTGAGGATGCTCTCGGGATGGAACTGGACGCCCCAGATCGGCAGCGAGGTGTGCCGCACCCCCATCACTTCGCCCTCCTCGGTCCAGGCCGTGACCACGAGTTCCGGCGGCAACGTGTCGCGCCGGGCCACCAGGGAATGGTAGCGGGTGGCATTGAAGGGATTGGGCATCCCCTCGAAGAGATCCTTGCCGTCGTGGAAGATCGGGGAGGTCTTGCCATGCATCATGCGGTAGTTGACCTCCACGGTCGCCCCGAAGGTGTGGCAGATGCACTGGTGCCCGAGGCACACGCCCAGGATGGGTACGCGGCGCTCGGAAAAGGCGCGGATCAGGTCATTGGAAAGGCCGGCCTCCCGGGGCGAACACGGGCCCGGCGAGATGAGCACCCGCTCGGGCTTCATGGCCAGGGCCTCCTCGAGGCGGATCTGGTCGTTGCGATGCACCTGCATCTCCACGCCCATCTCGCCCAGGTACTGGACGAGGTTGAACGTGAACGAGTCGTAGTTGTCGATGACCAGCAACATGCCGGGGGAACGCTAGTCGGGTCGGACCGGGTTGGGAAGCCCATCGGCCGACCCGGAGGCATCGATGCGGGTCGACGGGATCGGACCACCCCGACCCTGAACGGGCTCCTGGGCGGGCCGAAGGCGGGGATCGTCCAGATCGAGTCGATACAGGATCTGGTTGTAGTCGTGGCGCGGCGTGGCGACCGGGTCGCTCGAGAACTCCCGGGTGTAGGTGCCCTCGAAGAGGAGCATCGGTGAGTCGGCCGGCGTGAAGTCCAGGTGCAGGCAGGGATTGTAGAAGGTGTGGTGCCGGTGCGTGAGGACCTTCACCGCGGGTCCCCAGGGTCCGGTCGGAGCCTCGGCCTCGGCGTACCAGAGTTCACCCAGGCGCGAGGGGGTTCCGCCATTCTGGAGAAACACCGTCACCCAGCGCCGCCGCCAGGGATGCCAACCCATGCCGCCGCTGTGGACCCCGTCGTGCGGGCGGATCGCGCCGGCATCGACGGCCGACCGCAGCTCCCCCTGGGGTTTGAGCGGTTCCCAGGCGGCCGGATCCTGCCAGGCCTCGAAGGTGGCGGGGCAACGCAATGCCGGGAACGGACGCGCGAAGAGGATCCAGTCGCGACCCGCGGGGTCCTTCCAGGGAACCGCATGCCCGACCGGCAGCGGAGGCGGTTGGGGCGAGGTCGCCGAGCGGGTCCACAGCACCTTGAGGCGCTCGAAGGTCCGAGAGTCCTCGTTCCAGACGGCCAACCCCCATTCGTAGGCCTCCAGATGCCCGCGCACCTTGCAGTAACTGCACACCAGGCGAGGGGTCCCATCGCGGGACGGCAGGCTGACCATGGCCGTGGCCCAGGTGGGACCCTCGCCGCTGATCGGGGTGATGCCTCGGAGTCGGCCCCGGTCATCGCGCCGGAACTCGAAGGGAGGCCGGATGGGGGGCTCGAAGGCCGCGAACGGTCGGATCCCGGACTCGGCTCCGAGGCTGTCGAAGAGGCCCAACGGATAGTGCGGCAGCGTCGTATCGCCCCAGAGCCAGTGGCGACGGCCCCGATGGACCGCGGTCTGGACACTGTCGCAGCCGAACACCCCGCTCTCCTTCCAATCGGTGTCGCGACCGGTCGCCTGGCTTTCGGCGAAGAGTCCGGCCCCGGTCAGGCGGCCGAGGCGGCGGGCGATCATCGTCCGCCGCACCTCGACCCGCAGCGTCGCCCCGGACTCGGGACGCAGACGAACGCCGGCATGGCCGAACCCATCGGTCGCCACCTCATACCCGTCGGCGGCCACATGGAGGTACACCTCGCGACCGAGAAGTTCCGGCGTACCGATGGCCACCACCCCGGCATTGTCGGTGTGGAACCGCACCGCATGGGTGGTCTTCAATTCGACAAGCGGCACCGGCCACCCGGAGCCCTGCTCCACGATCTCGATCCGGCAGGGCACCACCGCTGCACGGATCGGCAGCAGCAGCAACGCCAGCAGCAGGAGCATCACCGAACCGTCGGGAAAACGGCGGCGAACCGACCCCGGCCCCGGGTCTCCCCGGTGGATCTCGGACCGGGCGGCCGACGCGGGTTTCATGGGTTCATCCTGACGGGAATCGACGGGGCGGTCGAAACCGGAATCGCCCGATCTCTCCGGTTCGGAAATCCGCTGGCGCAGGGGGCCGTCGGGGTTCACGTTGAGCGGAGGAATCCTACCCATCCCCATGTTCCGGCCCGCCCGCCAGATCGTCCTCGGCCTCTGCATCCTCTGGAATCTCCGGATGTCCGCCGCACCGGCCACCTGGCAGTTGATCCTGGCCGGTGACTCGGTGTCGGAGGCCCGTGAGACCTCGGCCAAGTCGGGGGCGAACATCAGGGCCCAGATCGATGCCGGCAAGGCGCGACGACGGGCGCTGGTCGGCGAACACGCGCTGCTGCAGAAACGTCTGGCCGGGTCCGGATCGGTCGTGGTCGGCAGCACCTACACCCTCGCCAACAGCCTGCTCGTGACGGCGGATCCCGCGGAGCTGGACCGCCTGCGTTCGCTCCCCGGCGTCGTGGCGGTCGAGCGGGTGCGGCCGCTGGAACGCCACACCCGGACGTCGGTGCCCTTCGTCGGGGCACCCCCGGTCTGGCTGC
>JBEGWF010000151.1:0-46296 GCA_041177965.1 Verrucomicrobiota bacterium
TCGCTTCGGGCCGAGACGCCGTAGCGGGGCGCGGCCGATCCGGGCAGTGCCACTGCCCGGCCTCATGGCCCTGCGCGACCTCCGCGTCGATGCGGTGGGGTAGCGAGAGGTTTGCAGGACCGTTGGAGCTGCGTCAGCAGCTCGTCACCACGGAAGAAGCGGGGAGCAGTGATCCACTCCTTGTTCGTCGATGGGATGACAGTTCCCATCGCCCCCCACCGGAGGCCATGAGGGCCAGAGGACCGAGACTCCTTTCAAACATTGATCAAAGCCAGGGCTGCTTCGGCCATCTTCGGGCCGGTCATGCCGTCGATGCAGCTCCCGTCTGGGCGCAGATAGACCTCGTCACCCGGTCATTGTGGGACTCCTCCATGCCTTGGTTTCGGGCACCCCGCCGACCTTGACCCCACCCAAGGGGTGCGGATAGTCGTCGCGTGGCCTTGCCCGGTTGCTCCATCTCGGTGGGTTTGGACGGTTCTCAGGCGATGGTTCGTCTGGAGGGTCGGGCCGCCGCCGAATCCGCCCCCGCGTTCGAGCAGCTTGTCGGCCGACTGAAGGACCAGGGGGTGCGGTGCGTGGTCCTTGACTTGTCGGGGACCCTTCTGATGGACAGCGGTTTTTCCGGTACACTGTCGCGTCTGGTTGGTTCCGGCATGGCTGCCTTCGCCGTGTACCGCGCTCCGCGACGGATCTTGGAGGGGCTCGAAGACCACGGTGTCCTCGAGCAGGTTTCCCTCCTGGAGACGGGCCCTTTGCCATCGCTCCCGCTGGTCACCACCGAGGTGCCTCTGGAACCCGCATCCAAGCCCGAAATCCTCAGATGCTGCCTCGATGCCCACCGGGCGTTGATGGCCCTCAAGCCGGAGAACGTGGCGAAGTTCGAGGCGGTCGAGCGATTCCTCAGCCGGGAGGCCGAGAAGGCCGACACCACGCCGGTCGCTTCCTTGCGGAGCAAGGCCGAGCGCCCGGAATGACCGACCCCGCCCCTTCCGGCGACCTCGGATGAACGTCCGGTTGCCGGTCTATCATCCCGACGAGGCGTCCGCGTCCGTTCGGTCGTCATGCCGGACCGGTTGAGGTGCCCGCAATTGCGTGTATAGCCATGTCTCCAATGGACGCAGTGGTCCCAACCAACGGTAGAACGGAGAGTAGATCAGCCGTAGGCGTACCAGCGACAGCAGCATGTTCAGGCTGGTTCGCAGGTTGAAGACCACCTTGGAGCCGCTCTTGTCGGACCATTCGGTGGGAATCTCACGGATCCGAAACCCGGCCCGCTGAAGCGAGTAAAGCAGGTTCACATCGAACGCCAGGTCCGCCAGCGTGAGCCGCTCGTGGACGGCCTCCACCGCCTGCCGTCGCATCACTTTCGCGCCGCACTGCGTGTCGAGGATGCCCATCTGGAAGAACATCTCGACAAAGAGATGGAACAGTCGGCTGGCGAATCTCCGGTTCTCGGGCTGGAAATGATGCACGATGGCACCTTCCAACCAGCGGGATGCGATGGCGCAGTCGATGGAGGAGTCCCCCATGGCCCGGACCAGATCGTGGAAGGCGGCCGGGGGCGTCGCCCCGTCGGCGTCGACGTAGCCGATGAGGTCCGCCAGCGGCGCGAGTTTCAGGCCTTCGATCAGCGCCCCACCCTTGCCGATGGCCCCAGGGAACACGCTGTGCGAGATGCAGGCGTGTCGTTGCTCGGCCGCTTCGACCACGCCCAGGGTGTTGTCCCGGCAACCGTTGAGCACGACGACCAATCGGAAATTTCCCGGATGATTCCGCTCGAAGTGATCGGCGTATTCCTCGAGGACCGGGCCGATGCGACCCTCCTCGTTGTAGGCGGGGATGAGCAGCAAGAGGCTGGGAGCGGCGGCACTCACGGTGGACCTTTGGTACCAAAGGAGCGTCGCGGGGCACAAAGTCCAAACGCGATCGAACGAGGAAAACTCGTCCCCAGCCTTGACCCGCGACCTCTTCCCGCAACGATCGGGACGGTCACCGTTATCCCCTCGTTTTTTTCGATGAACCCCCGCGTCCTCATCCGTCCCATGGCCGTCGCCTTCTCGGCGGCCCTCCTCTGTTTCGCCGCCTCGCCGGCGCCGGAGCGCGAACCCGTCGTCGTGACCCCGGGTACCGCGGGTTCTCCGCCGTCGGACGCCGTCGTGCTCTTCGATGGCAAAGATCTCTCCGCCTGGAAGGGCGATGACGGCAGCGAGCCCAAGTGGAAGGTGGAAGGCGGCCACATGGAGGTCCGCGGCAGGAGTCTCATGACGCGCCAGGAATTCGGTGCCATCCAGCTGCACATCGAGTGGGCCGCTCCGGCCGAGGTGAAGGGGGACGGGCAGGGCAGGGGCAACAGCGGGGTGTATTTCCAGGGCCGCTACGAGATCCAGGTGCTCGATTCGTACCAGAACAAGACCTACTTCAACGGTCAGGCCGCGTCGTTCTATGGTCACAATGCCCCATTGGTAAACGCCTCCCGAAAGCCGGGTGAGTGGCAGGCGTACGACATCGTGTTCCATCCGCCCAAGCCGGGGGCTGACGGCAAGGTGGTTCCGGGTTCCTTCACGGTGCTCCACAATGGCGTCCTGGTTCAGGACCACATCCCCATCCAGGGTGACGCCTCGGTGGCCGCCAAGTTCTCCGGCGCAACTCCGACGGGGCCGCTGCTTCTCCAGGATCACGGGAATCCCGTCCGGTACCGCAACATCTGGGTGCGCAGGCTGGATTGAGCGGTCTCGACCTCCGTGACAATCCGCGACCAGGTCGCACCCACCCGAGCCATCCATGAATGTCCGTTCCCTTCGCCATGTCCTGCTTCTCGGTTGGACCCTGCTGTCGATGCCCGGGGTGTCCGCAGCCGATCCCCGCCCGCTCCGGGCCCTCCTGGTCTGCGGTGGTTGTTGCCACGATTATCCGATCCAGAAGGACCTGCTCAAGCGGGGCATCGAGGCGCGGGCACGCGTCGTGGTCGAGACGGTCCAGCAGGGAGGCACCTCCAAGGAAAGTCGGATTCCTCTCTATGAGAATCCCGACTGGGCCAAGGGCTACGACGTGGTCATCCACGACGAGTGCTTCGGCGCGGTGGCCGACACGAACTGGATTTCCCGGATCCTCGCGCCGCATCGCTCAGGACTGCCCGGGGTCAACCTGCATTGCGCGGTCCACAGTTATCGCGCCGCTCCGGGCGACCTGTGGCAGGAATACCTGGGCCTCCGTTCGATGAAGCATGGCAAGGCGATCCCCATCCTGATCCGCACGGTGGATGTCCAGCATCCGATCATCCGTGGGCTCGGTTGGCGCGAATGGCTCACGGGCAACGAGGAACTCTACAACAACGTCCGGGTGTTTCCCACGGCCACCGTGCTCCAGCGAGGAGCCCAGGGCGAAGACGATTGCGCCATCACCTGGGTCAATCGATACGGCAAGACCCGGGTCTTCAGCACCTCCCTGGGGCATTTCAACGAGACCGTGGGCGACGACCGCTACCTGGATCTGGTGACGCGAGGACTCCTGTGGGCCTGCGATCGCCTCGATGCGCGTCACCTGAAATCGATCGCCCCGGTGCCCCCGGTCCGCTCCACCTCACCCACCACGCCCCCTGCAAGACCGTAGTTGGATCCCGGTATCCTCCCGTGGTGCGAGAGGGTCGTTGCGGTTCCGGGGGCCCGGCGAATCCGAAGCGGCCCAGGATTCCATCGGACCCTCCCGACAGATCGGGATCGGCCGACGCGGGCCGATTCAGGGCGCGTGGCCGTGGGACCGGAACCATTCCACCGCATCGGCCAACGCTTGTCGCGGGGGAGTCTGGGGCAGCCCCAGTTCCGCGACGGCCTTGGCCGGATTGAACCACATCTTGTAGGCGGCCATGCGGACCCCGGCCAACGGTGCCTTCGGAGGCTTTCCGGTCCATCGGGCGATCCATTCGTCGACATGCGCGGCTCCCAGAGCGACGGCATGCGGGACCTGGAAGCTCGGAGCGGGCACGCCGGTCAGTTCCGAGAGGGTGTCGAGCGCCTGCTTCATGGTCCAATTCCCCCCGGCGTGGCCCAGGATGTAGCGCTCGCCCACCCGACCGCGCTCGGCGGCGAGGATGTGTCCCTCGGCGACATCCTGCACGTGGACCCAGTTGAGTCCCGTGTCCAGGTAGGCGGGCATCGCCCGTCGGAGGAAATCGACGATCACCTTCCCGGTGGGGGTCGGCTTCACATCGCGCGGCCCGATCGGGGCGCTCGGATTGACGATGACGACCGGCATGCCCGCCGCCGCCAGTTCGCGGGCCACCGCCTCGGCCCGCCATTTGGAGAGCTTGTAGGGGTTGGACATCTGAGATTCGCCCACCGGTGTGGATTCGTCGGTGGGGGCGACCGATCCGCCCGGGCCCGGGCGGGGCAGCCCGATGCAGCCGACGGTGCTGGTGTAGACGATCCGCGAGCAACCGGCCCGGTGGGCCGCCGTCACGATGTTCCGGGTCCCGTCCACGTTCGCGCGGAACATCGGCGCGTAGTCGGGCAGCCACAGCGAGTAGCTCGCGGCCACGTGGAAACACCAGTCGCAACCGGCCATCGCCCGGGACAGCGTGGCCGGGTCGTCGTTCAGGTCTCCGTGGACCGTCTCATACTCGGCGCCCGCGAGGCCGCGGAGGTCGGCTCCCGGCCGCAGGAGGGCCCGGACCGAGTGCCCCCGGGCATTCAGGGCATGGACCAGGTTGGCTCCGACGAAGCCCGAGGCACCGGTGACGAAACAGCGCATGTCTGCAGGGGGCCGTTTGGGGGCGTCCCGCGGTGCGGACTCACTTCGCCCAGAAGTCGATCACGAACACGTCGGCGACCAGCGGGCGCACCAGTTTCCCGAATTCCTGATGGTCGGGATGGACGAGGTAGGCGTCCCGGTCCTTTTCGGAGGTGAAGGTCAGGATCCAGCCGTGGGTGCAGCCCTTGTTGAGGTTCTCGGGGCTGTTGTTGGTGCCGGCCTCCAGGCTTGCGATCTGGGGGATCTTCGACTTCAGGGCGCGGAAGGCCGTCTCGACCTTCTTCACGTCCGCGGGGTTGGCGGAGTCCTTGAACTTGAAGGCGACGACATGGCGGAGGTGACCGTGGTTTTTGGAGGCGGTGGTGTCGGACATGGCGGGGAAGGTGAGGGCGAAGAGCAACGCCCCGATCAGCAGCAAGGGTTTCATCGGAAGTTTCAGCGGCACATTGGAACCCGGGCCCGCCCCGGACAAGCGCAGATCGCCGATCGGATCCCGGGAACCACCGGGGTGCCGGATCTTGGCGACGGGTTTGTCCGGGGCCTGCGGCAGGTGTCCTCAGGGCGCCTGGAACGTCGCCTTCAGTCCCGATCCGGAAGCGGTCCGCACCCCCCGCCCGTTGGCGGCCAGATGGGTGCAGATCTTGAAGACCATCTCAGCGGCATCGGGCTGCCCCAGCGCGGAGGCCAGCGCCTCGGGGGTGTGGTCGTTGGCGGGGTGCGCGGCCAGGTGGGCCACGATCTTCCGTTGCAAGCTCAGGACACCGGCGGCGGCCTTCTTGCCGGCCTCGACCCCCGGTTGATGGTACGCGTTGATGTGGACCAACGACGCGTAGAGTCCCACCGCCCGCTCGAACAGGGCGATGAGCATCCCCACGGTGAACGCGGACGTGTCCGGCACCGTGAGGGTCAGGCTCGGTCGCCCGGAATCGTACAGGGCCGAGCGGGTGCCCAGGAAGAAGCCGCTCAGGAAATCGCCACTGGTGGCGCCGGGCTCCACCTCGATGCTCGATCCCTCCCGGTCCTTCAGGACCTCGATGAACACCGCGAAGAAATTGGCCACACCGTCCCGGAGTTGTTGCACGTAGGCATGCTGGTCGGTCGAACCCTTGTTCCCGTACACGGCCAGACCCTGGTGGACGATGTTCCCATCCAGATCCAGTTCCTTGCCCAGCGATTCCATGACGAGTTGCTGGAGGTACTTGGAGAGCAGTTCGAGCCGATCCTTGTAGGGCAGCACCACCATGTCCTTGGCACCACGTCCTTCGCCGAGGAAGTACCACATCAAGGCCAGTTGGGCCGCCGGGTTCTCGCGCGACACCGGGTTGCGGGTCGCCGCGTCGCAGGCCCTCGCCCCGGTGAGGAGTCCTTGGATGTCGAGCCCCTGCAACGCCGCGGGCAGCAGGCCCACGGCACTCAGTTCGCTGGTGCGTCCGCCCACCCAGTCCCACATGGGGAAGGTCTGCAGCCATCGATCGGCCAGGGCCGTCTTGTGGAGGGCGCTGCCCTCGCCGGTGATGGCCACCGCATGCGCCGCGAAATCCAGGCCGGCCCGCTCGTAGGCGGCGCGGGCCTCGACCATGCCGTTGCGGGTCTCGGGGGTGCCGCCCGATTTGGAGATGACCACCGCGAGGGTATGCCCGAGGCGGCCCTCCAGGGAGGCGAGGACCTGATCCATGCCGTCGGGGTCGGTGTTGTCGAAGAAGTAGGGCGCCATCTTGTCCGAACGGGGGTGACCCAGGGCCTTGGCCACGAACTGCGGGCCGAGGGCCGATCCGCCGATGCCGATCACCAGCACATTGCGGAACGGGCCGGAGGCCCCTGCCAGTTCTCCCCGATGCACCCGAGCCGTGAACGATTCGATCGATTCCAGCGTCTGCTCGATGGCCCGGGCGATGTCGTTGTCCGGGGCCAGCGCCGGGTTGCGCAACCAGTAGTGCCCGACCATCCGCTGTTCGTCCGGGTTGGCGATGGCCCCCTTCTCGAGCGCGGCCATGTCGGCGAGGGCCTTCTGGATCGGGCGCTCCATCTTTGCGTGGAAATCGTCCGGGAAGGGCACGCGGCTGATGTCCAAACCCAGCCCGATGGAGGGGCAATCGAGGTGGTGACGTTGGAAGCGGGACCAGAGCATCGCTTGGGTTGCAATCATCGCAGAACGGACGCTAGGAACTGGACCGGGCCTGCCAAGGAGTAAAGTGCCCGGAGAACACCGGCTGCAGCTCCGAACGGAGGGCGCATCCGCGGCGGTTCCGGGCGGTGTCGGTTTCCCGCTCCCGCAACATTGGCTTAACAAAAACGATTCTGAAGGTTATCCGTAACAGCCCCTTATGCTGCTGCGTCAACGCCAACTCCTGAACAAGGTCCACGCGATCATCGACGCGGCGTTGTTCGGTGGCGTCTTCTGGATGGCCCATTTTGTCCGTTCGCTGCCCCAGTTGGATGCGGATGGGGTCATCGGGGGGTTCCACAAATACCAGTGGCTGCTCCTGGTCGTGGTGCCGCTGACGCCTCCGCTGCTCGAGTTGCAGGGCTTCTACCATCGGCCGGTGCTGGCCTCGCGCCGTCAGTCCCTGGCCCAGATCCTGCGCGGGTCGGCCTGGGTTTCGTTGGCCATCATCGTGGCGATGTTCTTCACCAAGCAGGAGGTGGCCCGCGGCGTGGTCTCGTTGTTCCTGCCCATGGTGGTGTGTGCGATGGTCCTCAAGGAGGAGATCACCCGCCTGTGGGTCCGGTCGCGGATGGCGGGTCAGGAGGCCCGACGCCGGGTGATCCTGATCGGCGGCGACCGCGAGATGAACCGGCTCGACGAGACGCTGAAGCAGAACGCCCGGGGCGAGGTCTCGGTGGCCGCACGGCTCGATCCCG
Source organism: Verrucomicrobiota bacterium (assembly GCA_041177965.1). Lineage (GTDB taxonomy): Bacteria > Verrucomicrobiota > Verrucomicrobiia > Limisphaerales > UBA9464 > SXXZ01. The sequence goes on from JBEGWF010000151.1 coordinate 7,609, forward strand.
GCCAGTTCTCCATCGCGGTTCTGACCGACCTGTTGCACTCGCATGCGGCCAATGCCGTGCTCGTGGCTCCGAAGCAGTTCCTGTTCGGCCAGATCGAGAAGATCATCCAGGTCTGCGAACTCGAGGGGGTGGAGGTCTGGCTGCACGCCGATTTCTTCCAGACCCGCGTGTCGCAGACCACCGTCGACGAACTGGCCGGGCATCCGGTGCTGGTCTTCCGGACCGGTCCCGACCAGACCTGGCAGTCGATGGCCAAGGGGGTGATCGACTTCCTGGGCTCGTTGGCCCTGCTGGTGGCCACCTCACCCCTGTTCCTGGCGGCGGCGTTGGCGGTGCGGCTCTCCTCGTCCGGGCCGGTGCTCTTCCGCCAGCGGCGGGCCGGATTGAACGGCCATCCGTTCACCATGCTCAAGTTCCGCACCATGGTGACCAACGCCGAGCAGCTGAAACATGAGTTGGCCAAGCTCAACGAGATGAGCGGACCCGTGTTCAAGGTGACCAACGATCCACGGGTCACGCCCATCGGCCGGTTCCTCCGCAAGTGGTCGATCGACGAGCTGCCGCAGCTCTGGAACGTCTTCCGGGGAGAGATGAGCCTGGTGGGTCCGCGGCCGTTGCCGGTGGACGAGGTCGCGCGCTTCGACGACATGGCCCATCGCCGTCGCCTCAGCGTGAAGCCGGGCCTGACCTGCCTCTGGCAGGTGAGTGGGCGGAACAACGTGACCGACTTCAAGGAGTGGGTCCGCCTCGACCTGCACTACATCGACAACTGGTCCATCTGGCTCGACCTCAAGATCCTCCTGCGGACCGTCCCCGCCGTCTTCACGGGTGCCGGGGCCAAATGATCCCTGCCCGGAGGTTTGCCGCCCGTTTGCGGACTTGTGCGGGAGGGGGGCAGGGCCTAGCCTCGTGGGCAAGTGAACGGAAATCCTATGGAGACTTCGATACTGGCGTTTGTGGGCGGCACCGAGATCATGTGGATCGCGATCGTGGTGCTGGTGCTCTTCGGAGCCAAGAAGGTGCCCGAGCTGATGAAGGGCGTGGGCACCGGCATCCGCGAGTTCAAGAAGGCATCCAAGGATGTGCAGGACGAGGTCCAGCGCGTCATGGATGAGCCCGAGCGGCCGTCCGCCCCGACGGTGAGGCCCCCTGCCGAGGCCGTATCGCACAGCCCCAAGGCCTGATCGATGGACCGTGGTGCGGTCCGAGGTCCGGCGGTGGGTGCCTTCTGTGTCCGGCGAAACACCGGACCGGGGATTTGTCGGGCCGCGTGCCGGGATGGGTTCCCGGTCGAATCGCTCGCACCTCATCCCTCGATGCCCCGACGCTTGCTCTCCGCGAGTCCGCCTACCCGATCCGATCCATCCCGTGAGCGCGCATGGCTGACGACTCCGAATACACCCTGACCCCATCGGTGCCTCCCGATCCCGACCGGGGATATCCCGGCGCGGTGCATGCCGACCTCGAGGAGGCGGGCGGAGGCCCCGTGAAGACCTTCCTGGAGCATCTGGAGGATCTGCGGTGGACCTTGATCAAGTGCGCGGTGGCGGTGTTCCTCGGGTTCATCCTCTGCCTGAGCGGCAGCAACGTGGTGATCGAGTTCCTCAAGTGGCCCCTGTCGGTCGCCGAGGGCATGCGTCGGTCGACGGAGGGGCGGGTCGTGTACCTGCTGGGCACCAATGTGTTGACCCGCATGACGCCGGAAGACAGTGGCATCCCGGGCGTGGCCACCAATCGGGATACGGTGTTCCGGCTCTCTCCGGTGCAGGTGGGCACCAATTTCTTCCTGACCTTCCGTGAGGAGACGAATCCTCCGGCCATCGCCACGCGGTCCTTCGACGTCCAACTCAAGACACTGGGTCCGGTCACCGCCTTCAGCGTGGTGATGCAGATCGCCATGTTCGGTGGCATCACCGTGTCGATCCCGTTCGTCCTCTTCTTCATCGCCCAATTCATCCTCCCGGCATTGCATCATCACGAGAAGTCCCTCCTGTTCAAGGTCAGCGGTTGGGCCACCTTCCTGTTCCTGCTGGGCGTGGCCTTCTGCTACTTCGTGCTGCTCGTGATCTGCCTGAGCACCACGGTCAGCTTCTCCAACTGGCTCGGGTTCGTGGCCGACGAATGGAAGGCCGACGAATACATCAGCTTCGTCTGCTGGTTCATGCTCGGCATGGGCGTGGCCTTCCAACTGCCGCTGGTGCTGCTGACCCTGGTCAAGATCGGCATCCTCGACGCCGCCAAGCTCTCCAAGTTCCGCTCCTACTGGGTGGTCGCCGGCCTGCTGATCGCGGCCTTCATCACGCCCGATGGCAACCCTCTGAACATGCTGCTGCTGTTCCTGCCGCTCCACCTGCTCTACGAGATCAGCCTGGTGATCGCCTGGTGGTGGGGGCGCAAGGCGGCCAAGGCGGCGGCCATCGGGTCGCCGGAGGAACCCTCCTGAGCCTTCGCATGATGATCCGCGGTGCGGGCGAAGTCCGCGCTTGCACCCGATCGTCCTGCCGATAACCTGTCGGGACCTTTCCATTCCTATGCGTTTCTCCCTCAAGCCGGTGAGTCTCCTTGTGACCGTGGCCGCAGCGCTCGTCGGTTGCACCAGTGCCGAGCAGAAGCTCGGTCGCGGTCTCGACAACCTGTCGGAGCCGTTCCGCCTCGGTGAACTTCAGCGCAGCTACGAACAGGGTGCGCTTTTCGGCGGCACTCACGGCGGCTCGGTCGGCGTGGTCCGCGGCGTCAATCGCACCATCGGCCGCACGGTCGTCGGAGCGGTCGAGGTCCTGAGCTTCCCGATCCCGAGCGAACCCTACATCAAGCCCGACCACAAGGTGTACCCGGACAGCTACAAGCCCGGTGGCCTCGGCAAGTCGACCGTTTTGGCGACCGACAACTCCCTGGGCTTCGAATCTTCGGATGTCGCTCCGGTGGTCCCGGGCAGCCGCTTCCGCGTCATCGACTGAGGTTCCGGGCGGTCCATGACCGCCTTGACCCTTCCCACTTTCCCTCACGCTCCAGCAGACCCTGCCGGAGCGTTTTTTATGCCTCTGATCCGATCCTCTCCCTGCAAGGTCAACCTCTTGCTCAACATCCTGGGGCGTCGACCGGACGGGTTCCACGACCTGGAAACCCTGTTCCACCCCGTGCCGCTATGCGACGAGTTGACCTTTGAAACGACTGCCGAATCGGGCGTGCGGTTGACTTGCGATCATCCCGACCTGCCGACGGACCGGAGCAATCTCGTGGTGCGTGCCGCCGAGAGGTTCCTCGACGAGGCCCGGATCCCGGGGCAGGGGGTCCGGATCCATCTCGCCAAGCGCATCCCGCTGGCCGCCGGATTGGGGGGCGGCAGTTCGAATGCGGCGCAGACCCTGGTCGGGTTGAATGAGCTGCTGGGGGGACCGTTGGCGGCCGAGGTGTTGGATCGGATCGCGGCCACGCTGGGTTCCGATGTGAATTTTTTTCTCCAGGATCGCCCGGCTCGCGCGACCGGCCGTGGGGAGCGGGTCGAGCCGCTCGACCCGTTCGATGCTTTCCGGGGTTGCGGCATGGTGCTTTATCATCCGGGATTCGGCATCTCCACCGCCTGGGCCTATCGCGAATTGGCCCATCATCCCGAGGCGCTGAACGGGCGGCCGGGTCGGGTGGATGCCCTGGAGAGCGCCCTTCGGTCGGGCGATCTCATCGAGTCCGGTCGGCGGTTTTACAATTCCCTCGAGGCGCCGGCACTGCACAAGTATCCGGTCCTGGACCTGTACCAGCGGTTCTTCCGCGAACACGGGGCCTGGGCGTCGCTGATGTCGGGCAGTGGTTCCACCACCTTCGCGCTGTTTCGCGACGAGTCCGCGGCGCAGAGCGCGGTTTCGCCATTCGAGGCCCGATTCGGCACCGCGGGCTGGATGCGGGTCGTCCGCCTCTGACGCGGCACGCCCTTCTGAACCGGCGAGTCCTCCGGGGTCGTTCGCCTCTGAAGCCTTTTGCTCGTCTTGGCCGGTGATTTGTGTCGATATCGCCTCCCGACTTCAACCTCCTTCCCAGGCATCCCATGATTCGACTCGATGGCAAGACCGCCCTGGTGACCGGTGCCGGATCCGGCATCGGCCAGTGCATCGCTGAAACCTTCGCCCGTGCCGGCGCCCGGGTTCTGGTCGCCGAGCTCCGGGCCGAGGCCGGGGAAGCGACCGCGCAGCGCATCCGGGAGGCCGGGGGACGGGCCGACGCGGTGGCCCTCGATGTGACCTCCGAGTCCGACGTGGCGGCGGCTGCCGCCCGGCATCCCGAGGTCGATGTCCTCGTGTGCAATGCGGGTATCGGTCATGTCGGAACCCTCCTGACCACGACCGGCGTGGATTTCGACCGGGTGATGGCCGTGAATGTGAGGGGGGTCTTCAATACCATGAAGGCTTGGTTGCCCGGCATGGTCGCCCGGGGTGCCGGATCGGTGGTCAACCTGGCCTCCACCGCCGGCCTCGAGGGATTGGTCGACCGGTTCGCCTACAGTGTCAGCAAGCATGCGGTGGTGGGCATCACCCGATCGGCGGCCCTTGACCATGCTCGCAGTGGTGTCCGCATCAATTGTCTGTGTCCCGGCCGGGTGGAGACCCCGTTTGTGAGGGCCCGCATCGCCGAATACCCCGACCCGGTCACCGCAGCCCGCGAAATGGCCTCGACCCAGGCCATGGGGCGCATGGGGCAACCGCAGGAAATCGCCCACGCCGCCCTGTTCCTGGCCTCCGACGCCGCCGCATTCATCACCGGAGTCGCACTGCCGGTCGACGGCGGTTGGACCGCCGGCATGTTCCCCAAAGGCTGACGGTTCCCGTCCGCTACCCAATTCTTCCCTCCGGTACCTACTGTTGTCCAAGGAGCCTGTCCCTTGTCCTGGAGCCTGTCCCTTGCGCCGGTCCGGAGCGCGGGGTGGCAAAAGTCGTTGGCCAAGGTTCCCGGCTCCATGCAGCCTGTCCCTTGAACATGGCCTTGCTCGAGATCGACCATCTCCGGAAATCCTTCCGAACCCCCGACGGGCGGGTGTTGCCGGTGGTGGAGATTCCGCGCTTCCGCCTCGATGCCGGGGAACAGGTGGCCCTGAGCGGTCCCAGCGGTACGGGCAAGACCACGTTCCTGAACCTCATCGCCGGCATTCTGGCCGGGGATGCCGGGCGGATCCTCCTCGATGGCCGCGACCTGGCCACCCTCTCGGAGGCGGGCCGCGACCGGCACCGGGCGGCCGTGATCGGCTACATCTTCCAGACCTTCAATCTGCTGCAGGGCTTCACCTGTCTTGAGAATGTGCTTCTGGGCATGTCGTTCGGGACTGGGGCCGATCGCGACCGAGCACGGTCCTTATTGGAGCGGGTGGGTCTGGGTGATCGGTTGGACTACTTCCCTCGGCAACTCTCCACCGGTCAGCAGCAACGCGTGGCCGTGGCCCGTGCACTGGCCCATCGGCCCAAGCTGGTCCTGGCCGATGAACCCACCGGCAATCTGGACCCCGCCAATGCCGTGCAGGCCCTGGCCCTCATTCGCGAACTGTGCACCGAACAGGGTTCGGCCCTGATCCTCGTCAGCCACGATCCCGCGGTGCTCGCCGCCTTCGATCGGAGGGAATCCCTCGCCACCCTCAACACGGCCGCGCAGAAAGGTTCCACGCCATGACTCTCTGGCTCCTGGTCCGCCGCAGCCTGCGGCAGCACCTGCTTTCGACGGTGGTGACCGCCCTCTCGCTGGCGCTGGCCGGCGGATTGCTGATGTCGGTCTGGGTGGTCAAACGCCAGGCCCGGGCGACCTTCACTGGCCAGACCGGTGCCTGGGATGCGGTCCTGGGGGCCCGGGGCGCCAAGCTGCAGTTGGTGCTCAATGCGCTCTTCCACCTCGAGGCCTCCCCGGGAAACGTCGCTTTCGCCGATTTCCAGACCCTCTCGTCCAACCGGGCGATCGCGCTGGCGATCCCGATCGCGGTGGGTGACAACTATCTGGGCTACCGCATCGTGGGGACCCTCACCAACCTCTTCACCGAGGCCGAGGCCGCGCCGGGGCGGCGGTTCCGGTTGGCGTCCGGGGGGCGATGGTTCGAGGACGGTTATCGCGAGGCGGTGGTGGGCTCCTTCGTGGCCCAGCGACTCGGATTGAAGCCGGGAGACACCTTCAAGCCCTACCACGGCCTGAACTTCAATCCCAAGGAACAGCACGACGACGAATACGTCGTCACCGGAGTCCTGGAGCCGTCCAACACCCCGGCCGACCGGGTCCTTTGGATCCCGTTGGCGGGTCTCCAGAACATGTCCGGTCATGCCGCCGCCACGGCCAGCGACGTCAGCGCCGTGCTGGTGAAGCTCCGCAGTCCGTTGGCGGGTCAGCAATTGGATCTGCTCTACAACAAGCAGGGCGATCGGTTGACCTTCGCCTGGCCCCTCGGAGCCGTCCTCGCCCAATTGTTCGACAAGATGGGGTGGTTCGACCAGGTGCTCGAGTTGGTCGCCTTCCTGGTGGCGTTGGTGGCCGCGGGCTCCGTCCTGGCCAGCATCTACAATTCGTTGAGCGCCCGGAGGCGGGACCTGGCCATTCTTCGGGCCTTGGGAGCCCGTCGGACGACCGTCTTCGCCTCGATCATCCTCGAAGCCGCATCGATCGCCGCCCTCGGCATGGTGCTGGCGTGGGGGTTGTACGCGTTGATCCTGGGGGTGGTGGCGGCGGTCATCCGCGCCCAGACGGGGGTGGTCCTCGACCCCTGGGCCTGGGATCCGGTGCTGGTCATCGCACCGCTGGCGTTGGTCGTCCTCGGGTCCCTGGCCGGGGTGCTTCCCGCACTCAAAGCCTACCGGAATCCGGTCGCCGAGAACCTGGTGCCCGAATCCTGAGTCCGAGGGCGGTCGTCGGATCCGTTGTCCCCGGGGTCCGTCCTGTTTCCTGCCTTTCCCGGGCACTGGGGAGCCTGTCCCTGGACGGTGTTCCGGCGGGTCCGGACAGCCTGTCCCTGGGAGGTGCCTGGAAGCGGCAGCCGAGACGAGGAGCCTGTCCCTGAAGATTGCTGGGGAGCCTGTCCCTCTTCGGCGGACGGGGCGGGTTTTCCGGGGCAAAATTGAAGAAACCCGAAGCAAGGAATGGACAGGCGGCCGGGGGTGTCGGTAAATCCTGCCGTTCCACGTCCGACTTGTCACAACCTAGAACCAACACACCTACCCTATGAGCAATGGAAGTAACGAGGGCGTAGCCCCCAATGCCAAACGCCTGTTAATGGCCGGCTTCATGGCCATCCTCGCTGCGGGCATCGGATTCGCCTTGCGCAACGGCCTCACCGGAGAGTGGAAAACGCTCTTCCGCTTCACCGATGGTCAAGTCGGCCTCATCGGCGGAGCGGGATTCTCGGGTTTCTGTTTCGGCATCATTTTCGGCGGCATCGTGGTGGACAAGATCGGCTACGGAAAACTCGTGGGAGCGGCCTTCCTGCTCCATGTGTTGTCCGCGGTGGTCACGCTCTCCCCGGCCCCCGATGTCAGTCAGGCCACCGCCTTCAATCTGCTCTTCTGCGGTTCCTTCATCTTCTCGCTCGCGAACGGCACCCTCGAAGCCGTCGCCAATCCTCTGATCGCGACCATCTACCCGCGGAACCGCACGCATTACCTGAACATCCTCCACGCGAGCTGGCCCGCGGGAATGATCCTCGGAGCCCTCGTCACCCTCTTCCTGGGCGATGCGCTCCCCTGGAAGGCGAAGCTGGGATTGTACCTCATCCCCACCGCTGTCTACGGGTTCATGTTCATGGGGCAGAAGTTCCCCAAGTCGGAAGCCTCCTCCAAGGGTCTTTCCCTGGGCGAGATGATGAAAGACGTCGGGATTCTGGGGGCGAGCATCGTCGGGGTGCTGCTCTTCCTGTTCTTCCGCGACTCGCTTGGCGGCATCATCGGCGCCATCACCGGAAGCGGATTCTTCACCTCCCAATCCTGGGTCGTCGTTTCCGCGCTCGTTGCGGTGGGCTTTGTCGCGTGGGTCGCGGTGATCACGCGGTTCTCGCTCGGCCACTGGATGATTTTCACCCTCTTCGTCGCCCACGCCATCCTGGGTTCGCTCGAGTTGGGCACCGACTCCTGGATCGAGAACATCAACGGCAGCATCCTGAACGCGAAGCAGGGCACGATCCTCTTCATCTTCGCCTCGGCGATGATGTTCGCCCTGCGTTTCTCCAGCCACTGGATCGAGTCGCGCCTCAAGCTCTCCCCGATCGCCATCCTGTTCACCTGCTCGATCTTCGCGATCGTCGGCCTGCTGGCCTGCTCGTCGGTGACCACCCTCACGGTCGCCTTCGGTGCCGTGCTGCTCTACAGCATCGGCAAGACCTTCTTCTGGCCGACCATGCTCGCCGTCGTGGGCGATCGTTTCCCGCGCTCGGGTGCCGTGGCGATGTCCATCATGGGCGGCATCGGCATGCTCTCCGTGGGACAGATCGGCGGACCCGGCCTCGGCTACGCCAAGGATCGCTTCACCGCGGAGCATCTGGAGGCGAAGGGCCAGCAGGCGGTGCTCGTCGCGAACAAGGCCGAGAAACCGTCGGGTCTGCTCGGGTTGTTCAAGGAGGTTTCGGCTCTGGACGGAGCCAAGATGGAGGCCGCGAAGAAACTGTCCGAGAAGGAGAAGCACGAGAACGTGCCCGCTGAGAAATCCCAACTCACTCCGGATCAGAAGGCCATGGTCGAAGCCAACATCGCCGGCGCTCGTCAGACGCTCAAGGCGGATGCCGCCCTCCCGGTCGGGATGGCCGTCATCTACCTGCTGCTGATCCTCTACTTCAAGGCCAACGGCGGTTACCGTGCGGTGACCATCGCAGAAGCCGAGAAAGCCTGAGCCCTGGGTCAGGAATGCGATGCGGGCGGTCCCCGGAAGGGGCCGCCCGCTTTTTCTTGGCTCCCCGGCTTCCCGATCCCCGGCCAATCCGCCAGTTGCGCCGCCACCCCGGCCGACCGATCCTATCGCCATGTCGCTCCAGGTGAATCTCCGCCTCCTCGATAAGGAGGAACTGCATCTCGACGGGGATGTCCCGGCGTCCGAGTTGGCCCCGGACTTCCATGATGAACTGATGCGCCTGTCGCATCCGGTCGAGTACGAACTGGATGTCCAGAAGCAATCCGCGGGATTGCTGGTCACCGGAACCCTCCGCACGCATGTCGACTGCGAGTGCTCCCGTTGCCTCAAAGCATTCCTTCTTCCGGTCCATGTCGAGGGGTTCTCGCTCCTGGCTCCGCTCGAGGGTGAGGATGCGCTGCCCTTGGACGGAGATTTTGCAGACTTGACCCCTGCGGTCCGGGAGGACATTTTGCTCGCTCTGCCAACGAACCCGTTGTGCAGCGTCGATTGTCGCGGGTTGGAGCCCAAGGCTCGGGCCCGCGAACCGAAAGTGAGGGATCAGGCTGGGCCGAACACGGCGTGGAGTGCCCTCGACAAGCTGAAACTGTAACCGAACCGAACATGGGCGTCCCCAAACGCAAACCGTCGCGCAGCCGTCAACGCATGCGCCGTGCCTACAACAGTGTCCTCACCCTGCCGAAACTGGCGACCTGCACCCAGTGCGCCGCCCCGTCGTTGCCCCACCGGGTCTGCCCCGAGTGCGGCTTCTACAACGGCCGTCAGGTGATCAACGTCGGCGTCGCGGCCTGAGGCTTTCCGGCGCGCCGTGTCCGTCCACGACGGGCCGGCGCGTTTTGCTTATGCGCCTGGCAGTGGACGTCATGGGCGGCGACCACGGTCCGGAGGAACTCCTCCAGGGCGTGAAGCTCGGTCTGGCGGCCGATCCGTCGATCTCCCGTCTCCATGTGGTCGGACCGCCGTCCGTCCTCGAGCCGTTGATGCGCTCCGTCGGGTGCATCGATCCCCGCCTTGCGATCCATCCGGCCTCTGAGGTGCTGACGATGGACGACAAGCCCGTCCAGGGACTCCGCAAGAAGAAGGACTGCTCCATTCTCCGTGCCGTCGAACTGGTGCGTGACGGCCTCGCCGATGCGGTGATCTCCTCCGGCAACACCGGAGGCATCGTCGCGGCCGCGACCATCCGGCTCCGGACCCTCGAGGGCATCGAACGCCCGACCATCGCCTGCATCATGCCGTCCAAATCCGGGGCGTGGGTGCTGGTGGACGGTGGGGCCAATCCGGAGTGCTCCCCGGACAACCTGCTTCAATTCGCGGTGATGGGCTCGGCCTACTCGCGGGCCATGCTGGGGCGTCAGAATCCCCGCGTGGGGGTGCTGAGCAACGGCAGCGAGGAATCCAAGGGCACCGAACTGACACGGGCGGCCGTATCGCTCATCCGGACCTCCGGTCTCAACGCCACCGGCTACTGCGAGGGCTACGACCTCTTCATGGACGGGGTCGATGTCTGCGTCTGCGACGGTTTCGTGGGCAACATCGTGCTCAAGTCCGCCGAGAGCCTCGGCAAGGCCGTGGGTGCGATGCTCCGGGAGGAATTGACGGCCAACCCGTGGCGGATGCTCGGTGCAGCCATCGCCCGCGGCGGGCTCCAGCGCATCCGCACCCGGATGAACCCGGAGGCCTATGGTGGAGCCCCGCTGCTGGGGGTCCATGGATGCGTCATCAAGATCCACGGCGGGGCCAAGCGCACCAACGTGCTGCATGCGATGAGCCAGGCCGTCCGGTTTGTGCGGTTGGGCCTCAACGAGACGCTGGTCCGCGCCATCGCAGAAGCCTCCACCGCGGTGGCCTCGGGTTCGCCGGGCGTCGTCCTTGAGGAGGTTCCGTCCCCTCGGCCATCCACAGATCCGGCCCGCACCCCCTGATCCCACCGACTCCCTTGAACCATCCCCGAACCCAACGCTCGCCGCTCCGTTCCGCGTCCATCGTGGGCCTCGGTTCCCATGTCCCGGAGAAGGTCATGACCAACGCCGACCTCGAGCGGATGGTCGAGACCTCCGACGAGTGGATCACGACCCGCACGGGCATCCGCGAGCGCCGGATCGCCGGCGCCGACGAGGCCACCTCCGATCTGGCCGTGGAGGCGGCCCGCCGTGCGATGGTCGACGCCGGGGTCGGCCCCGACGACATCGACCTGATCATCGTCGCGACCATCACCCCCGACATGCCGTTTCCCAGCACCGCCTGCCTGGTGCAGCACAAGTTGGGGGCGCATCGCGCGGCCGCCTTCGACATCGAGGCGGCCTGCAGCGGTTTCGTCTACGCGCTCGACATCGGAGCTCGATTCATCGAGAGCGGGGCCCATGAGACGGTGCTGATCATCGGCGCCGAGAAGATGAGTTCCGTGGTCGACTGGACCGACCGGAACACCTGTGTCCTCTTCGGCGACGGGGCCGGTGCGGCCGTGCTTAGGCATCGCCCGGGCGGGCGCGGCTTGCTGACCACCAGCCTCGGATCCGACGGTTCCAAGGCCTGCCTTCTGGAGCTCCCTGGGGGCGGCAGCGTCTGTCCGTCGACGGCGCAATCGGTGGCCGACCGCCGTCATTTCCTGAGGATGGACGGCAAGGAGACCTTCAAGAATGCCGTCCAGGCGATGGTCTCGGCATCCAACGAGGTTCTGGAGCGCTGCGGCGTGTCCATCGACCAGATCCGGTGCGTGATTCCCCACCAGGCCAACCTGCGCATCCTCAGCGCGGTCGGCGAGCGCCTCGGCGCGTCCGAGGAGCAGGTCTTCGTCAATGTCGACCGCTATGGCAACACCAGCGCGGCCAGCGTGGGCATCGCGCTCGACGAGGCCGTCCGCGGCGGTCGGATCCGCCGTGGCGACCTCGTGCTGCTGGTGGTCTTCGGAGCGGGTCTCACCTGGGGGGCCGCCATCCTGGAGTGGTGACCGGCGGCGGTTCCGCGGCCGCCATGGCCGGGGCCCGCTGGGTCCGGTTGAGTGCCTCCAGACGCGCGCGCAGGTCTTCCCGCCGCAGCGGATCGGCCTCCAGACGGTCGAGGTCCCAGGTGTCCGCGAAGACCCGTCCGCTGCGCAGCCCCAGACCATGCGTCAGCGCCGATTCCAGGGTCTCTGGTCGGGGCGGCGAGAATCGCCCCCGGGCCTCCAGCCATTCGAGGGCTCCATTCCCGGCTCGGGTGGGGATGAGCGAGACGGTGTCGGCGCCGCAGTCGAAGGCGAATTCGATGGACCGGCAGGCCCATTCGAGGGCTTCGGCCTCACCGAGGAAGGGCGGCTTCACCAGCACGAAGACCCGGAGATCCATCCCATGGTCCCGGATCCATCGGGCCGAACGCCGGAACACCTCACGGTCGATGCCCTTGTTGAGTCGCTCCAGCACGCCGGGATGGGCCGTTTCGAGGCCGAGCGCCAGTTCCAATCGGGTCTGCGTCCCCAGTCGGTCCCGGAAGGGGAGGACCGGGTCCTCACGGATCAGCCTCGGGTGGCATTCGACGACCAACCGTTCGAACGAACGCGCCTTCCGGGCCAGTTCCGGCAGATCCTCCCCGGGTATGGCCCGCGGATCGAAGAAGGAACCGGCATTGTAAAGCTTGAGCCAACGCGCGCGATCGGGATGGACCATCCTTTCGGCGGCGAAGGCCGTCTCCACCTGCTCCGGGATCGCCCCCGGGGGAACCGTCTCCTCCAGCGTGTGACGCCACAGGTCGCACATGAGGCATCGCCAGGGACATTCCCGATTGGTGAGGAACACCGTCAGGATGGAAGCCTGTCCCCCGGCCGGATCGGGTTCCGATTCCCGCAGCCAGTGGGACGGGCGTCCGGGGTCGAGTCCCTCGGTCCGGGCGACGCCCTCCCGTCGGGCGAGGATCCACGCATCCCGGGCGGCCCGCCCGCGCGGATAGGTCTCGGTCGTCGGCTTCAAGCGGGGGGATCAGAACCTCCTCACGCCAGCGGGAAAAGCGTTTCCTCGGCTCCCGCCCTCCCCGGGCAGGGGTCTCGCGGTGCGACAGGAGCGTTGGAAGGGGCGATCCGGGGTTGCCTGGAGATGAACTTCGGTCGCAACTTTTCCCGCCGCCCGCTGTTGCAGGGGGGTCGCTTCGCATGTCGTACACGCCGCTGAAATCCATCTTGAACCGGGCAGGGCTCCTCACGCCTGCCCAGTTCGACCAATGGTCTGAGGCCTGGCGTCGATCGGTCGAGGGCGGAGGCACCGAGCCGCGCCTGGCGTTCTTCGCGCGAGAGGCCGGCCTGACCGAGGAGGCCTTCCTCCATAAGTTGGCCACCGCCCTGTCGATCGAATGCGTCGATCTGACCAAGCTCAGCATCGCGACCGAGGTCCGCAAGCGCATCAGCACCAAGGTGGCCTTCCAGTATTCGATCATCCCCTTTTCCGACGAGGGGGGCATCCTGGCGGTCGCGGTGGCCGATCCGTTCGATGCGGCCATGTTGGCGAGCGTCCAATTCGATGTCGGCGGGCCCGTCCGGTACGCGGTCACGCCCCGGGCCGAGATCGAGAAGGCCCTCAAGAAATACTACGGCGTCGGCGCCGAGACCCTCGACGAGATGGCCGAGGAGGACGACGCCATCGACCTGGAGATCGACGGTGGCCGCGAGATCACCGGCGACGACCAGGACGCCAGCGTCATCAAGTTCGTCAACCAGGTCATCTGGGAGGCGTTCAAGGACAGGGCCACCGACATCCATTTCGAACCCTCCGAAGACGAGCTGCGCATCCGCTACCGCATCGACGGCATCCTGCACCAGACGCCCCTGCCGCCGCAGATCAAGCGGTACCAGGCGGCGTTGATCTCACGCATCAAGGTGATGGCCGGCATGAACATCGCCGAGAAGCGCCTCCCGCAGGACGGCCGCATCAACGTGCGCATCAAGGGCGAGGAGATCGACATCCGCGTCTCCACGGTGCCCACGGTCTGGGGCGAGTCGGTGTCCCTGCGTCTGCTGTTGCGCGGGAAGATCTTCTTCAGCCTCGAGAAGCTGGGCTTCGCGCCGCACGAAGACGCGCTGATCCGCGAGCTCATCGTCAAGCCGCACGGCATCATCCTGGTCACCGGCCCCACCGGCTCGGGCAAGTCGACCTCCCTGTACGCGTTCCTCTCCACCATCAATTCGGTCACCAAGCGCATCATCACCATCGAGGAGCCCGTCGAGTACGAGCTCAAGGGCATCAACCAGATCCCCGTCCGCTCAGACATCGGCCTGACCTTCGCGGTCGGTTTGCGGCACATCCTCCGGCAGGATCCCAACGTGGTCATGGTCGGTGAAATCCGCGACACCGAGACGGCCGAGATCGCCATCCGCGCCTCGCTGACGGGCCATCTGGTGTTCAGCACCCTGCACACCAACGACGCGGCCAGCGCCTTCACCCGCTTGATCGACATGGGCATCGAGCCCTTCCTGGTCGCCTCCTCGGTCGAGGCCATCATGGCCCAGCGCCTCGTGCGCACCATCTGCCCGAGCTGTTCGCAGCCCCAGAAGATCGATCGCGACTACCTCATCAAGGCCGGTTTTCCGGAAGACGAGATCGACTCCACGGTCTTCCGCAAGGGAGTCGGTTGCGAGGCCTGCCGGCAGTTGGGGTATCAGGGCCGCACGGGCATCCATGAGTTGCTGGTGGTCACCGAGGCGATCCGGCCGCTCGTGATGAACCGGGCCTCCGCGGCCACCCTCGGTGAGCTCGCCCGCAAGCAGGGCATGCGGACGCTCCGACAGGATGGCTGGGTCAAGGTCAAGGCGGGTGTCACCACCGTCGAGGAGGTGCTGCGGGTCACCCAGACCGAGGAACACATCAAGGGTCTCGCCGCCGACAACGGAGGGGTGCACGCATGAGCAGGCCCGCTCCGGTTCCCCAGTCCTGCAATGTGCTCTCGCTCGACGCGGCCAACCGTCGGTTGCATCACTTCACCGTGGCCAAAGGGGGCGTCTCGGTGGCCGGAGTCTCCGAGGCCGCCCCGGGAAAACCCCTGCCGCCCCATCTGGTCGCGCGCGACTGGCGTCTCCTCGTGCGCTCCCGGCTCGACGTCGCCTGGATGCCGCCCGAGTCGGTCTTCCTCCGGGTCGTACAGCTCCCCGCCTGCGCCCCCGGCGAATTGGCCGGGATGATCGAGTTCCAGCTCGAGAAGCTCTCGCCGATGCCGCCGGCCCAGGTGGTCTGGACGGTCGAGACCGTGCCTTATCCCGACGCCGTGCAACAGGCGGTCCAACAGACGGCCCAACAGACGGCCCAACAGACGGCCCAACAGACGGCCTTGGTTACGATCGTCGCCCGCGGGGCCGTGGAATCCTTTGTCGATTCTCTGGAGCAGGGTGGTTTCATGGCCGACCGGCTCGAACTCCCGGTGGTCCGCCGACTCCTTTCCCGTCCGGTCCAGGGCGATCTCCTGCGCATCGTGCTCGAGGGTCCGGCCGATCGGCGGGTGGCGGTTCTGGGGTGGTGGTCGGGCGGGATCCTGAGGGACGTCTCCATGATCCGCCTTCCTGTCGAGGGGGCGCCCGGGTTGCTGGTCGACCACATCAACGGCACCGCTTGGGCGGCCGAGATGGACGGATGGCTCCAGGGGTTGCCGCCGGTGACCGTGGACGGTGTCGAGGCGGAGGTCGGCGCGCTGGCCGAGGCCTTGCGTGCCTGGTCCGACAGGCCTGTCACGATCGAGCCGCCCGAGACCGAGCCGGAACTGGCCCGGCGCACCGCCGACCACGCACTGCTCCCCGCTCCTGCATCCCTGATTCCCGACGAGATCCGCACCCGCCAACGCCGTCAGTATGTCGATTCGCTCTGGGTCAAGGGACTCACGGCACTGGCCATGACCTACCTCGCCGGGGTGTTCGTCTATCTCGCCGTCCTCACCTTCCAGAAGTCCTCGGTCGACACCCTGCGTGACGAGACGCGGGCGATGGCACTCCAGTACACCAACACCCTGCAGCTCAAGGCCAGGGTCCGGGTCCTGCAGGAGCAGGTCGCCTTGAGGTTCGCCGCGCTCGACTGCTGGAACGCCGTGGTCGAAAAGCTTCCCGAGGCGTTGACCCTGGTTCAGCTCGATTTCAAGAACGGCCGAACGCTCCTCCTCAACGGCAGCGTCCAGGAGGCCGACCGCGGCGAGGTCACCCGGTTCAACGACCTGCTCCGGGCCGCGACGGTCGATGGCAAACCGCTCTTCTCCGAGGTCAAGCCGGCGACCATGACCCCGCGCGGAGCCGCCCTGTCCTGGACCTTCGAGGCCGAGTTGCGCCGAGAGGAAGGAGGGATGCCATGACCGGTTGGTTCGATCGCTTGAACCTGGCCCCGACCGAGCGTCGGTGGGCCATCTTCGGGCTCTGCCTGGTGGGTCTGCTGTTGAACCATTGGTTCATCTGGCCCTTCTTCGCCGAGTGGGACGTGGTGGCCCGCGAGCGCACGAAGCTCGATGGTCAGAAGCAGATCTATTTCAAGGAGGTCTCCAAGAAGGCCTCCTACGAGAAGCTCCTCAAGGAGTTGGAGGGTGCCGGTGGCCAGGTCATGCCCGAGGAACAGGCCAACCGTGTCCAGCAGGGCATCACCTCGGCCGCTGCGACCAACGGGGTGAACCTCGGTCGCGTCTCCCCGCAATTGGCATCGCTTCGCACGAGCGCCTCCAAGGACACCAATTTCTTCAACGAGCAGATCGTCGTCGTCGACCTCACGGCCAAGGAGGAGAGCTTTGTCAACTTCCTCTACGCCCTGGGCTCCAGCGACTCCATGATCCGGGTCCGCGACATGAGCCGTCTGCGTCTCGATGGCAGCGGCCAGAACCTGGGCGCCTCGGTGACCTTCGTCGCCAGTTTCCAGAAGAAACCCAAGCCGGCCGCCGCATCGGGATCCGGTGGCAACGCGGCTCCCGCAGGCCAGAAGGGCTCCTCCGCCCAGACCGGTGCCAAGTCCCCCGCGGCCCCCTCCTCGTCGGGTCAGGCCTCCTCCGCCAAGCCCAAGTCCTCCACCAACGCGGCGGCCACGTCGCGCGTCACCGGAACCAACGCGCCCACCCAGAAGTAACCGATTGTGAACACGCGATCATTCCCCATTGCCGTCGCCGCGGTCCTCGTCGCGGGCCGGCTCCTAGGTCAGGCCCCCGCCTCGCCGGTCGCCCCGGGGGCTCCGCTGGTCCCGGCCGCCATCGTCCCCGCCTCGCCGGCTTCTCCGGCCGCTGCCAGGGCCTCCTCGGCCGCACCGGCCGCCGCATCCCCGTTTCCGTCCTTCCCTGAGCCGCCTTCGCGCACCCGCCGGGCGACCAACGCGGCGACCGCGACCATCTCGACCAATGTTGCCTCGGCGCTGCCACGGGCCTTCCCCAGGCCCCAGACCTCGGCCCCTCCGCCTCTGCCCGGCGGCGGTTCGGCGGCGGGTTCGAAGCCTGCCGGGGCGGCCGCCGCCGGGGCCAAGGCGGGACAACCGTCGGAGGAGGATCAGGCCATCAACGACGCGACGCTCAAGGCGTTGCGTGAGAACCGTGGCACCAACCAGCCCAGCGACTCGATCGTCTTCAAGGACCAGGATCTCAATGTCTTTCTCGATCAGGTTTACGGGCCGTTGGTGAAGCGCACGGTGCTCCGGGCGCAGGGTCTGCCCCAAGTGAAGATCAGCATCGACACCCAGACCGAGCTGACCGAGGCCGAGGAGATCCAGATGTGGGACACGGTGTTGGCCCTGAACGGCATCACCATGATCCCCCAGGGTGAGAAGTTCGTGACCGCCGTGCCGGTCGCCCAGGCCCTCCAGGAGGGTGCCCGCTTCTCCAACAAGCCGGCCGACCAGTATGCCGAGGCCAGCCAATTCGTGACCCATGTGGTGCAGCTCAAGCATGTGGCCATCGAGGAGGCGGTGCCCACCATCACGCCCTTCGCCAAGAACGCCAACGGCATCGTGGCGCTGGCCAGCACCAAGACGCTGGTCCTGCGGGACTACTCCATCAACGTGAAGCGCATGCTGGAGGTGTTGGCCAAGATCGACATCGAAGTGGAGGAGGATTTTCAGCTCGAGGTCATTCCCATCAAGTACGGCAAGGTCGACGAGATCTATGCGACGCTCACCAGCGTGATCGGCGGTGGTGGGGTGAGCGGGACTCCCGGTGGTGGGGTCGGTGGCGCGGGTGTCGGTGGCATGGGCGCCGGGATGACCGGTCGCCGGGGTGGGATGGGTGTCGGTGGCATGGGCACGGGTTTCAACAACCAGTTCGGCGGGGCGAACCAGTTCGGTGGGGCGAACCAGTTGGGAGGCGCCGGCCGGTTCGGCACCGGTTCCCGACTGGGCGGGCAACAATTCACCGGAGGAGCCGCCCAAACCGGCGGGGCCGCCGTCAATACGGGCACCTTCCAGAACCGATTCAACGCCATGGGTCGGGGGGCTGGCGGGGCGGGTTCCGGTTATGGCGGGCTTTCCGAGTTGCTGCAGACCGTCAGCATCACGGCCGACCAGCGGTCCAACTCCCTCATCGTCTACGGCAACAAGAAGGACATCGCCAAGCTCCGCGAGGTGCTCACCAAGGTCGACACCCTCCTCCCCCAGGTGTTGGTCGAGGCGATCATCATGGAGGTCAACCTCAGCTCCGGTTGGAACTACGGCGTCAGTGCCGCCCAGCGACCGGCACAGTTCGGCGACAACGCCAACAACCGGGGCGGTGGCGTGGTCAACAATCCCTCGGGTGCCCCGTTGGGCACGGGTTCCGAATTCCTCAGGCAGCTCGGGCGGTCCACCGGCGGGGCCGGCGGCACCAACCTCGTCAGCGGAATCCCGGCGACCCAGGGCGCGGGCCTTTCCTATTTCGCGCAGATCGGACAGAACTGGGACATCGCCTTGAGCGCCATCGCGGCGGACAGCCGGGTCAATGTCATCCAGCGTCCGCGGGTGATCACCTCGCACGCCACCCCGGGCAGCTTCTTCGTCGGATCCGAGGTGCCCTTCGTTTCGGGATCGTTCTTCGGAGGCGGCACCTTCGGCAACAGCCAGTCCATCACGCGTCAGCAGGTCGGTGTCGGCCTCAACGTGACGCCCTTCATCACCCCCGACAATCTGGTCGTCATGCAGATCGATCAGACGGTGGACAACCTCGGTGCCAACCTGGACCTCGGCAACGGCCTCAGCGCCCCCCAGACCCAGACCCGTTCGGCCAGTTCGTTCGTGACGGTGCGCGACAAGGACGCGGTGCTTCTTGGCGGCTACATCACGACCAGCACCGACAAGCAGAAGTCGGGGGTCCCGCTGCTCAAGGACATCCCTTACCTCGGAGCGGCCTTCTCGAAGCGCAGCCAGAACAGTGCCCGAACCGAGCTCATGATCCTGATCCGTCCGAGCATCCTGGCCACCCCGGCCGATGCGGGGGAGGTGGCCGACCAGGAGCGCCAACGGTTGCCCGGCGTGCGGGTCGCGGAGAAGGAGTTCGAGAACAACGAGAAGGCCGAGGCCCGAAAAGCCAAGCGGCAGCTCAAGGAGTAGTTCGTCGCGGCTGACGACTCCGCCGCGACGCCGTGCGGGGTCGTGGACGTGTCCCCATCCCAAGCCGATCGCCCCGGTCCATCTCGATCGCGTTGACGACGCGTTGACGACCGCGTTGACGATTGCCGCCCGATCGTCGGTCCTTCAGTTTCCGAGGCATGAACTCCTCGTCTCGGCTACACCGTCGCGGTTTCCTGGGGTCTGCCGGCGCGTTACTGGCCGGTGCCGCGGGTACCTCATTGGCCTCGGTTCCCGTCCAGGCGGCCTCCGTGGTACCCCTTGAACCCCGGATCCGATTGGCCATCGCCTCCTATTCCTACTGGCACTTCCGGGATCCCAAGGTGTCGATCCATCAGGTGGTCGAACGGGCCGCGGCCCTCGGGGCCGAGGGCGTGGACATCCTTCATCGGCAGATGGACCTGCCGGAGAAGGAACCGTTGACCCCGGAGCATCGGGCCTATCTGGCGGACCTCAAGCGTCATGCCTTCCGGCACGGAGTCTCTCTGGTCTGTCTCTCCATCCACCAGGACTTCGTGGATCCCGACCCGGCCTTCCGGGCTAGGCAGGTCGAGCACACCATCAAATGCATCGAGATCGCTGCGCTCCTGGGAATCCCCTGCGTGCGCATCAACTCGGGCCGATGGAACACCATCGCCTCGTTCGACGACCTCATGAAGGCGCGGGGCGAGGAGCCGGTACTGGCTGGGCACACCGAGGAGGAAGGCTTCCAGTGGTGCATCGAGTGCCTTCGGCGTTGCCTGCCCCATGCGGCCGCCGCCGGGGTCACCCTTGCCGTGGAAAACCACTGGGGACTGACCCGGACCGTGGAGGGCATGCTGAGGATCGCCTCGGCGATCGATTCCCCCTACTTCGGCCTGCTCATGGACACCGGGAATTTCCTCGAGGATCCCTACGAGCGTCTCCGGCGGATCGCCCCCCGGACCGTCATGGTCCAAGCCAAGGACTACCCCGGGGGCGGCGAATGGTACACCCTCGACCTGGATTATCGCCGCATCGCCCGGATGTTGAAGGAATCCGGTTTTCGGGGATGGGTGTCCCTCGAGATGGAAGGCAAGGAAGCCCCCGACACCGCTGTTCCGCGGAGTCTCCGAAAACTCCGGCGCGCCTTCGCCTAGCCTGTCCCCGGGGCGTGATCGGGGCGTGATCGCGCCTCGGCCACCCCTCGAACCCTCCCCACAGCGCATCCTCGGCCCGGGAACAGGCCCTCGCAGACGCCTTGAGGGACAGGCTGCCCGGATTGCTGAATTCGGCCCATTCGGGGACAGGCTCTGGAGATTTGGGGACAGGCTCCAAACTTCCGGAGCATCCGTGAAGCGGTTCGTTCGCGTCTGCCGATCGGGGCCGGATCGGCCCCGGAGGTGCGGCTTCCATGGAGTCGCGGTCTGGATCAGGATCACCGCGTGATAGGTCTGATCGCCGGAAGCAAATCCCTGCCTTTCCTGTTCGCACGGGAGGCCCGTCGTCGCGGAGAGACCGTGGCGGCCGTCGGTTTCGAGGGGGAAACCGATCCCGCGCTGGTCCGCGAGGTGGACTCGCTGGAATGGGTCCGGGTGGGCCAATTGTCCCGGATGATCCGGTCGCTGGCCTCCCGCGGCGTCCGGCGCTGCGTGATGCTGGGGCAGATCGCGCCCCGAAACCTGTTCGACGTGCGGCCGGACATCCGGGCCATGGGCCTGTTGCTCCGTCTTCGCGAAAAGAACGCCCATACTTTGTTCGGGGCGATCGGGGATGAGTTGACCAAGGACGGCATCGAACTGATCCCGGCCGTGCCGTGGTTGTCGCCCTGGATGCCCGGGGCGGGCTATCGGGCAGGTGCCGCTCTCACGAGCAAGTCCTTGGAGGACATCCGCTACGGTTTCCGGATCGCCAAGGAAATCGCGCGATTGGAGATCGGCCAGATGGTGGTGGTGAGGGAAGGAACGACCCTGGCTGTCGAGGGGTTCGAGGGGACGGATGCTTGCATTGAGCGCGGAGGAGGGTTGGCCGGCAAGGCGGGCGGTGCCGTGGCCGTCAAACTGTCCAAGGCGGGACACGACCTCCGGTTCGACATCCCCTGCATCGGACCTAAAACCGTGGAGACCTGCGCCCGGAGCGGCGTCGCCGTGATGGCATTCGAAGCCGGCATGACCCTGCTCATCGACCGGGAGGAGTTGGAGACTCTCGTCAGGACGCTATGCGTTTCCCTGGTGGCCGTCGACGCAGAGTCGCCCTGAGGCGCACACCGATGATGACCAGGGTGTCTTGGGCTGCTCTGGGACTCATGGGGGGCATCTGGCAAGGATGCCGGTGTGTCGGATGCGTCTAGCGCCTGAGACTCATCCTCGTGGTCTTCACGTTCTGATTGAGGTCGAAGTTCGCCTCGATGGTCTTCATCACGAATCGGCCGAGGTCTTCATCCAGCAGATCGATGGTCGCCTCTTGACCTTCGATGTTGATCTCGTAGCCCGCGGGACGCGAAGAGCGATAGACACTCATGGTCTCGTTGCCGAGCGTGAAGGAGAACCAATGCCTGCTGCTTTCTATCAGGGCGAATCCGCGGATCTGCACATCGCCGAAGACACGGGCATCCCCCGCGATGCGGGCGTTTCCGTAGATCCGGGCGTTCCCTCCGACCGTTGCATCTCCGAAGATCTCCGCCGAACCGAATACCTGTGCTGCTCCACAGACCTGAGCCGCGCCGTAGACCTGACCCGTCCCATGGATGAATCCGTTGCCGAAGATTCGGGCGTCTTCGTGGATCCGTGATTGTCCGGCGACCTGTGCGTCGCCGAAAATGCGGGAAGAGC
This sequence comes from Verrucomicrobiota bacterium, assembly GCA_041177965.1. GTDB lineage: Bacteria > Verrucomicrobiota > Verrucomicrobiia > Limisphaerales > UBA9464 > SXXZ01. Next base: position 29,750 of record JBEGWF010000151.1, read on the forward strand.
CGTAGGCCCGACCATCGGCGTACACCAGGGCATTGCCGGAAACGTGGGCGTCTTCGTAGACCTGGGCGTCACCATAGATCCGGGCATTGCCGTAGATCCGGCAATTCCCGAAAACCAGTGCATCCCCGGTGACCTTCGCATTGTCGGAAAGGTGGGCTCCTTCGAAGATGTTGGGCATGGTGACTGCAACCGTTGATTCGTCGTCGTCCGATGCTGCGGTCTTTTCGACGGCGACTTCGGATTTCATTCTAGATCGGACGGTATCGAGAGAATCTTGAGTCCTCATTTCGGGGACAGGCTGTTTTTCGTCGGATCAGGGGAACAGGGTTCCCGGGGCGGGTGTCTCAGCGGTTTCAGGGACAGGCTTGTCAACGGGTGATCCTTCCGATCCCTCCAAAGCCGCTTCCTGGTGTTTTTTACGGATCGAGGACAACGCGACGGCCGGGATGAACCCATGCCACGTTCGGTATGCACCGTCTGCCAAGTCGACCGGTGGTTGGGGCTATGCCGGCGAACATGGGCCGGGTCCTTGGGGATGGTTTTGTCAGGCCCGGAGTCCCTTGGCCCCGATGTCCCGACGGAACTGCATGCCCTCGAAGCAGATCTGGTCGCAGGCGGAGTAGGCCGCCTTGTAGGCCTCGATCAGGGTCGGAGCCCAGGCGGTGACGCCCAGAACACGTCCGCCGGCAGTCACCACCTTGCCGTCCTGGAGAGCCGTTCCTGCATGGAACACCCGGAGTCCGGGTCGATGAGCCAGCGCCTCGAGGCCGTGGATGGGTCTTCCCTTGGGGCTGGCCCCCGGGTAGCCCTCGCTGGCGATCACAACGCACAGACTGGTCATGGGGGACCATCGCAGGGGCATCCGATTCAAGTGCCCATCGATGCTGGCGGACAGCAACTCCACGAGGTCGTTCTCGAGGCGGGGCAAGTAGGCCTGGGTTTCGGGATCGCCGAACCGGGCGTTGAATTCCAGGACCTTCGGGCCGGATGCGGTGAGCATGACCCCGGGGTAGAGAATGCCTCGGAAGTCGATGCCTTCTGCCTCGCAGCCGGCCATCCATGGATCGAGGATCGCTTTCCCGACACGTTCGAGGGAGCCTTCGTCCAAGAAAGGGGCCGGTGAGTAGGCGCCCATTCCGCCGGTGTTGGGGCCCTGATCTCCGTCGAAGATGCGCTTGTGGTCCTGTGCCGTCGGAAAAAGCCGTGCCGTGCGTCCGTCGCAGAGCGCATGGAGCGAGATCTCGGTGCCTTCCAGAAGTTCTTGGACGACGATTCTGGAACCGGCCTCTCCGAAGGCGCCGCCCAGGAGGATGTCATCGATGGCCTTTTCGGCCTCGGTGATGGAGTGGGTCAGCAGAACCCCTTTGCCCAAGGCCAATCCATCGGCCTTGACGGCGCAACGGCCGTCGAGTTCGGCCGCGAATCGTCGTGCCGATGCGGAGTCGGTGAAGATTCCCGAGCGAGCGGTGGGAATCCCGTGCCGCAGCATGAACTCCTGGGAGAACGCCTTGGAGGATTCGAATCGGGCGGCCAGCCGGTTGGGTCCCCAGATCCTCAGTCCGGCGGCCTGGAACTGGTCGACGATCCCCAGAGCCAGGGGATTGTCCGGGCCGACCACCGTCAGATCGATCCGCTCCCTCAGGGCGTGGTCTCGAAGGGCATCCAGAGCATCGGCCGGAATGGCCAGGTTCGTCACCGGATTGCCGGAGCGGAGAAAGACCCCGGAGGTCCCTGCGTTGCCTGGGGCGCAAATCAATTCGGTGACATGCCGCGAGTCGGCAAGTTTCCAAACCAGGGCGTGTTCGCGTCCGCCGGACCCGATGACCAGAACCTTCATCCTTGCGATCAGTCAAACAGCGACGGAGTCCACGAGGAAGCGGATTTGATGGGTTCGATCGCGGTGCAGGATTCGATGGTCCGCCGGATCGTGGCATTCAGCGCCGGCGTCAATCGAAGGCCATGGCGCGGGTTCGGCGCAGGCTGAACAAGGAATCGTCAGCCAGTTCCTCGATGGGGTGGGGCAGGACCGTTCTTCTTGGTTGGAGCCTGGCTCGGCGATGCAGAGCGATGGATTCGATGAAACCGCGGGTGCCGATCGCCATGCCGTCGCTGAAATGCCTGATCCGGCGCAGCAGCCGTTCGATGGGACTCGATGGGTGTGCCTGGTGCACTGGCATGACGCGATGCCGGTTGGAAGATGGTTTTTGGGACGACGAGTCTCCGCCATCGACGTCGGCGGGTTTCCAACCGCGGCGAAAGATCGGCGTGATCCCCCGTCGTTCGGCGTAGTCGAAGAGGCCTTCACGGTAGCGTTTCAGGGCCTCGGAAGGCCCGAGAGTCGAGCCTTCCCGAACGGCCACCAACCTTCTGTATCCATCTAGTGCCCGCGAAAGCCCGGACATGGCCTCGCCATAGCCGCTCCAACGGTAGCTCGCGGGATTGGAAACCAGACCCGCCCGGAGGGGGTTGAGATCGATGTAGGCGGCGATGGTGGACAGTGCGGGGCCATCTGCTCCGATCAGCACGCTCTTGAAGCGCTCCTCCCAGAGGGTTCCGCGCCGACCCTGACGCCGGTTGTGCCATTGGCTGAAGCGCTGTTTCAGTTCCTTCAGAAATTGGCTGATGTCGCCCATGCGTCTCCAGAAGCGTTCCCGGATGGCCTCCCGATCCATGGGCGGGGCCTTGGCCAAGAGATCCCGAATGATCCGGGTCTGATGTGGAGAATGAATCGCGGCGATGCGCTCGAGCAGTTCTTCATCTTCGGGAGGGGATTCCGGCCTCCTTGGGACCTCGATGAGCAGATGGAAATGGTTGCCCATGACACAGAAGGTCAGGATCTGCAGGCCGCAGAAGTGGGCGTAGCTTCGAAGCAGTCGACAAAAGTGTTCCTTCTCGGTGTCACCGAGAACGAGTCGCCGATCAACCACACGGGAGATGCAATGGTAGAAGCCGCTGGGTGCGTCGGGTGGTGCCTTGAGTCTTCGCGTTCGCATGGCGTGTCCTACCCAGCATTCGCCCTTCTTCGAGGGTTTCTTTCAGGAAAACAGCCTGTCCCTTCCAAAAACGCTTTCACCGACATCAGGAGCCTGTCCCTGGCGTTGGTTTTGCCTGCGCTTGCGCGGAGTTCGCCGCGGATCCGGGTGTTTTTTGTTTTGATGCAGGGGACAGGCTCCGTGCCTATCCTCCGGCAATGAAGATCACCCGCCGATCGGCCATGACCGCCGCCGCATCCATCGCCGCCGCATCCATCCAGCAACGACTCGGGGCATCGGAATCGGTGAGCGGAGCCAGAGGTCGCATCCACCACTCGGTCTGCAAATGGTGCTACCCGAAGGTGTCCGTAGAGGAGTTGGCCATCGCCGGGAAATCGATGGGTTTGCAATCGATCGAGCTTCTGGGCCCCGGGGATTGGGAGACGGTCCGCAAACATGGCCTGACCTGCGCGATCACCACCAATCCGGTGAAGGATGGCCTCGGCGGCATCACCAAGGCCTTCAACCGCCTCGAGCACCACGACACGCTGGTGGCCGCCTACGAGGAGTGGATCCCCTTGGCCGCCAAGGCCGGGCTCAAGAATGTGATCTGCTTCTCGGGCAATCGCGGCGGGATGGATGATGCGACGGGCCTTCGGAATTGCGCCGTCGGCCTGAAGCGGTTGATGGGCGTCTGCGAGAGGAACCGAGTCACACTGGTAATGGAACTGCTCAACTCCCGCGTCGATCATGCGGATTACATGTGCGACAAGTCCTCCTGGGGCGTGGCGCTCTGCAAGGAGATCGGTTCCGAATCCTTCAAGCTCCTCTACGACATCTATCACATGCAGATCATGGAGGGGGATGTCATCGCCACCATCCGCAAGAACCACCCATACTTCGCGCATTATCACACCGGAGGAGTTCCAGGCCGGCACGAGATCGACGAGTCCCAGGAGTTGAATTATCCGGCGATCCTCAGGGCCATCGCCGATACCGGTTACAGGGGTTTTGTCGCCCAGGAATTCATTCCCGCCCGGCCCGATGCGCTGGGCTCCCTGAGGCAGGCGGTCCGCTTGTGCGATGTGTGACTCTTCGGGGCGGTGGTGCCGGGACCGTCGCCGACGGATCCGGTTCGCTGACTCGGAATCCACCCCTTGGAGGTCATCTGCTCAAAGCAGATGACCCATGCGTTCCCGCTTGGTCCTGAGGTAGCATTCGTTCTCGGGATTCGGCGCCACCCGGATGGGTAGTTGCTCGATGATCTCCAGACCGTGGCCCTGCAGGCCGACCACCTTCTTAGGGTTGTTGGTCAGGAGCCGGATCTTCTTCACGCCCAGGTCGGAGAGCATCTGCGCCCCGAATCCATAATCCCGGAGGTCCATGGGGAAACCCAGTCGAAGGTTTGCCTCCACGGTGTCCAAGCCTTGTTCCTGCAGCTTGTATGCCCGGATCTTCGCACCCAATCCGATGCCGCGCCCCTCCTGCCGCATGTAGAGGATGACCCCTCGTCCCTCTTTCTGGATGCGCTCCATCGCCGCGTGCAATTGGGGGCCACAGTCGCATCGGCGGGAGCCGAACACATCGCCCGTGAGGCACTCGCTGTGAACCCGCACCATGACCCCCTTTTTTCCGGAGACTTCCCCCTTCACCAGCGCCAGATGCTCGGTGCCATCGACCCTTGAGGAATACAGGTGCAGGGTGAAATCGCCGTAGTCGGTGGGCATCCGGATCGATTCCACGCGTTCGACCAGTTTTTCCGAATTCCGACGGAATTGGATCAGTGATTCGATGGTGCAGATCTTGAGCTTGTGCCTCTTGGCGAAACGCAGCAGTTCCGGAAGCCGTGCCATCGAACCGTCATCGCTCATGATCTCGCAGATCACGCCCGCCGGCCTGAGGCCCGCCAGGGTCGCCAGGTCGACTGCGGCCTCGGTGTGGCCGGCCCGCCGGAGAACGCCGCCCGCCTTGGATCGGAGCGGAAAGACATGTCCCGGTTGGACCAGATCGGCCGGTGTGGCCGTGGGGTCCACCATGACCCGGATGGTCCGTGCACGGTCCGCCGCGCTGATTCCGGTGGTGACCCCTTTGGCGGCATCGACGCTGACCTGGAAATCCGTCTTATAGGCGTCGCGGTTCTGGGCGACCATCCGCTCGATGCCCAGTTGTTGGAGCCTCTCACCCACGGTCGGCACGCAGATCAATCCCCGACCATGCTTGGCCATGAAGTTGATCGCATCGGGAGTGACCTTCTCGGCCGCCATCACCAGGTCGCCCTCGTTTTCCCGGTCCTCGTCGTCGACGACCACCACCATGCGACCCCGGCGAATGTCCGTCAGGATCGAGGGGATGTCGTGAAAAGGGACAGGCTGTTTCATGGCGGCCCGGGATCGGAAGGAAATAAAGGCTGCGGGATGGTCCGGCGGATCATTCCAAGCCCAGCAAACGGCGACCCTCGGCCGTGATCATGCTCTGGTGCCAAGGGGGGTCCCACACAATCTCCACGGAGGCGTCCTCGACGCCGGGTAGGGTGAGGATCTTCTGCTGGGCGTCGCCGGCGATGGTCGCGCCCATGCCGCATCCGGGAGCCGTCAGGGTCATCTTGACGAAGACCTTCTTGGTGCCGCTGGGAAGGGGTTCGATCCCGAGGTCGTAGACCAGTCCGAGATCCACGATGTTGACCGGGATCTCCGGATCGTAGCAGCTGCGGAGGATCTCCCAGACGGACTTTTCGTCGGTCTCCCCCGAGACGGATGAGGCGGGACCGGAGGTCTGGGGGCTGATGCCCAGGGCATCGGCATCCTTGGAGCCGACGCGGAACAGTCCGCCCATGGCGTGGATGGTGTAGGAACCGCCCAGTGTCTGGGTGATGTCGACCTCGGTGCCGGCCGGGAGGGTCACGGTGTTTCCTGCGGGGATCTGGACCGCATCGCAATCGCGGGAGAGGACGACGGTGCTGACGGAATTCATGGCGCGTGGAAACTAGCGCGGAGTCCGTGAAAGAGAAGTCAAAGCTCGATGAGGGACAGGCTTCGGAGCGACGCAGTCACGCTGGGAGATCGGAGGGACAGGCTCCTCTCGCGGTTCAACCCATGCTCCAAGTCCTGCCCGTCGGCCCATCCATTCGGGAACTCCTGAGGGCACAAGTGACAGGCCGCGATGAATCTGAAGTGAAGGGGACAGGCTCCGAATCCCCGGTTCGCATCACGGTGGGGGAAGGGCAAGGCGAGAAAGCTTTTGACAGATTAGGCCGATCGGCGGATGTAATTGTCAGCCGCGGCGATCGCGGCGCTCATCCAGAGTGGCAGAGGGAACGGCCCGATGAAGCCACGGCAACCGGTGGGGCTCAATTGCCCCGCGACCAGGTGCCAAATCCGGTCGAGGTCGAAAAGCCTCGGCGAAGATGAGAAGAACCGGCTCCCTTGGAGACCCCTTCTCGCTTCGTGGAAGGGTGTCTTTCAACCCTTCCCCTAAATTCCGCGATGAGCGCCGAAGTCGTGCCGTGGCGGTGATTTTCGATTATGAGCCAGAGCAACGGATTCATGAAGGCACTCAAGTGCCGGGAATGCGGGCGCGAATACCCCCTGGGTGCCACCCATGTCTGCGAGTTCGATTTCGGACCCCTGGAAGTGGCCTACGACTACGACCGCATCCGTCAGAGCCTCACCCGCGAACGGATCGCCGCCCGCCCGCAGAACATGTGGCGGTACCGGGAACTCCTCCCGATCGCCGGGGAGCCGACGGTGGGTGCCAAGGTGGGATACACCCCGCTGATCAAGGCCGATCGCCTGGCAGCCCGCCTCGGCATTCGCGAACTCTGGATCAAGAACGACGCGGTCAACTACCCGACCCTTTCCTTCAAGGACCGCGTGGTGAGCGTCGCCCTCAGTCGATCGGTCGAGCTGGGGTTCAAGACCGTCGCCTGCGCCTCCACCGGCAACCTGGCCAATTCGGTGGCCGCCAACGCCGCCGCGGCCGGCCTGCACTGCTATGTCTTCATCCCCTCCGATCTGGAGCAGGGGAAGGTGGTGAACTCGCTGGTCTACGGGGCCAACGTGGTCGGAATCAAAGGCCACTATGACGAGGTCAACCGGCTTTGCGCCGAGATCGCGGGCAAGTACGGATGGGCCTTCGTCAACGTAAACATGCGGCCCTACTACGCCGAGGGTTCCAAGAGCATGGGCTTCGAGATCCAGGAACAATTGGGCTGGCGGATCCCCGAGCACACGGTGGTCTGCATGGCCTCCGGTTCGTTGCTGACCAAGATCCACAAGAGTTATCAGGAATTCTCCAAGCTGGGACTGGTCCAGAACAATGGTTGGAAGATCCATGGAGCCCAAGCCACCGGATGCTCCCCGATCACCACCGCGCGGAAAGCGGGGCTCGATTTCTTCAAACCGGTGAAGCCCAACACGATCGCGAAGTCGCTGGCCATCGGGACGCCCGCCGACGGATTCTACGCTCTCAAGGTGATGAAGGAGACCGGCGGCCATGGCGAGGATGTGACCGACGACGAGATCCGTGAGGGGATCCGCATTCTGGCCGAGACCGAGGGCATCTTCGCCGAGACCGCCGGCGGGGTCACCGTGGGGGTCGCCAAGAAACTCATCGCCCAGGGCAAGATTCCGGCCGACTCCAGTGCTGTGCTGTGCATCACGGGCAACGGTCTCAAGACCCTCGAGGCCATGCTGGGACACTGCGGTGAATCAAGGGTGATCAAGCCCAGTCTCCGCGAATTCGAGACCCTCTTGGCTTCGGATTCCGCCGAGGTGGTGGGCTCCCGCTGAGTGGAGTTTCCCGATTGCCCCCTGTCCTATTGTTTGGAACAGGGGGCCGGGGACAGAGCGAGCGACCCGTGGGGCCTTCGGGGTCTACATGTCCTGAAGGTAGAGGTTCCGATTGCGCCAGAGGTAGGTCGCGCCGCTGAAGAGGGTCAGCACCACGGCCAGCCATTGCGAGGCGGTGGCGAAGGCGACGATCCAAGGTCTGCCGAGCACGGGCCACGAAAACACGGCCTCACCGACGGAACCCCATTGCGGATAGCTCATTGCCAGGAGCGTGGCCAGGATGGTCGTGATCTGGGAGATGGTCTTGTGCTTGCCGAGCCTTTCGGCCGCCAGCAACACGTTCTTGGAGGCCGCCAGCAATCGGAGCCCCGTGATGGCGAGTTCCCGTCCCACGATCACCGCCACCATCCACGCCTCGATCTGCTTCAACTCGATGAATGCGATGAAAGCCGAGCAGGTGAGGATCTTGTCTGCCAGTGGATCCATCAGGGTTCCGAAGGAGGTGATCAACTGCCTTTCCCTTGCGATCTTTCCGTCCAGAAAATCGGTGAGACTGGCGAGGCCGAAGAGGATCAGCGCCCAGGTGCGGTTGCCCGGAAACGGTGTGAAGGCCGCCACCCAGAACAGTCCCGTCAGCGCGAATCGTGAGACGGTCAATCGGTTGGGTAGGTTCATCGGCGGATTCGATGTCCGGTGCGGGGGACCGGTTCAGCGGGCGGGCGTCGAGCGGGACAGGTCGCGGATGGTCTTCAGCAGTGTCTCCATCTCCGATTCCGAACCGATGGTGATCCGCAGCCAGGATTCCAATCCGGGTGTTCCGAACCATCGGACCAGAATCCTCCGTTGGCGCAACCGTTCGAGCCATTGGCTGGCTGGAGCGCCGGGGGGACGGGTCAGGATGAAATTCGTCTGGGAAGGCAGGACTTCCCAGCCCATTCCGGTCAATTCCCGGGTCACCGTTGCGCGGGAACCGACGACTCGACGGAAGTTGCGTCGGTAGTAGGGAAGGTTCTTGAGGGTGGCCGATGCGGCGATCTGACCGAGGCCATTCACGTTGTAGCTGTCCCGAATCCTGTGCAGCGCCGCGATCAATTCCGGGTGGCCGACCCAATAGCCGACCCGCTGGAAGCAGAGCGAGTACGCCTTGGAAAAGGTTCGGGAAACGAGGACGTGGGGGTGTTTCAGTGCCAACCCCATAGCATTATCGTTAGCGAAATCCGCGTAGGCCTCGTCCAGCACCACGACTCCCTTCATGGCGGCGCACAGGACTTCCAAGTCGGGGGTGGCGTATCCGCGGCCGCTTGGGGCGTTCGGAGTCGTGATGAAGGTCAGTGCGGCGCGGAAATCCCAACACCGATCGCGCCGGAGCTGGCCGACGGAGGGTAGTGCAAAATCGGCCGCCAGAGGCACGGGATGGGTGGTGGCACCGTGGGTCTCTGCCAGAACCGGGTACAGCGAATAGCTGGGCCAGAAATACTGGACCCGGCTTTTCGATCCGTATTTCGAACCGGCCTTGCCACCGGTCGCCGGTTCCACAAACGCCCGAACACCCAGCGCCAGCAATTCATCCGAGCCGTTTCCGACAATGATCTGGTCCGCGGAGCAGCCGTGCAGTCGGGCCAATTGATCCCGCAGGGGCTGGGCCGTCGGATCGGGGTAGAGTCTGAGGCGTCCATCGGCAGCCTTCCGGATGGCGGACAACACCTTGGGGGATGGAGGGTAGGGGTTCTCGTTGGTGTTGAGCTTGATCAGCCCCTGGATCTTGGGTTGTTCACCGGGAACGTAGGCGTGGAGTCTGCGGACCAGGGGGCGAACCCACTGGACAGGGGATCCATGGCGATGGGGAGTCTGGGACACGGCGATCAAAGGCTGTCAGGACGACGACCTGTCATCCATCCGGGGACAGGCTATTAGCATTCGATCCTGCTCAACCAAAGGACAAACTCCAAAGGGCGGGTATTCAGCAGGAATTGCCGGGGTCGAGCTGATGGGAGGACGGGTCGAGGGACAGGCTCGAAATCCGAGATCGGGGTGTTTCGGGGACAGGCTGCTTGAATCGTTCGGGGGACAGGCTCCGAAGGGATTTCGATCGTCCGCGGGGGACAGGCTTCGTGGAGGCTTCGCTCGATGGGTTCCCGGGCCGTTTCCCGAGGGGCGTGTTTTGGGCAAGCCCACGCTTGCCTCGCAGGGGGGGAGACGTAGTTTGGCCTCCCCCGCTCCGGCGGGGTCCGTCCATCCATGAGCCTCGAGTCCCTGTCGCAGCACCCCGATTCCTTTGCGCACCGCCACATCGGCCCCCGTCCCGAGGAGTGGGATGCCATGGCCCAGGCCTGCGGTCATTCCTCGCTGGACGCTCTGGTGACGGCCGCAGTGCCCGCCCAGATCCGACGGTCGGATTCCTTGGAACTGCCGGAACCCCTGACCGAAGCCGCGGCTCTCGACCGCCTTCGATCCATCGCCTCGAAGAACCGGGTGCTCAAATCCTTCATCGGGATGGGTTACCACAACACGATCACCCCGCCGGTGATCCAGAGGAACATCCTCGAGAATCCGGGATGGTACACCCAGTACACCCCCTATCAGGCGGAGATCTCCCAGGGCCGATTGGAGGGGTTGTTGAACTTCCAGACCATGGTGTGCGACCTGACCGGTCTCGACATCTCCAACGCCTCGCTCCTCGACGAGGCGACCGCCTGCGCCGAGGCGATGACGCTGTGCCGACGGGTCAAGGAAGCCGATGCGCATCGGGACACCTTCTGGATCGATTCGGATTGCCACCCGCAGAACATCGACACGGTCCGGACACGGGCCGAGGCCATGGGGCTGAAGGTGGTGGTGGGCGACCGCCGGCATCCGGAGATCGGTCCGGAGGTGTTTGGCGTCCTGGTCCAATATCCCGGCAGTTCCGGAGAGGTCGGGGATCCGGCCCGTTGGGTGGAGGCCGCGCACAACGCCGGAGCCCTGATCGTCTTCGCCGCCGATCTCCTGGCGTTGACGATCCTGAAGACCCCGGGCGAATGGGGAGCCGATGTCGCTGTCGGCAGCGCCCAGCGCTTCGGGGTTCCCCTCGGGTTCGGTGGTCCGCATGCGGCCTATTTCGCCACGCGGGACGACTTCAAGCGATCCATGCCGGGCCGCCTGGTGGGTGTCTCCAAGGACTCCCGCGGAAAGCCCGCGTTGCGCCTGTCGCTCGGCACCCGTGAACAGCACATCCGCCGGGAGAAGGCCACCTCGAACATCTGCACCGCCCAGGCGCTCCTCGCCAACATGGCCATGGCGTATGCCGCGTACCATGGGCCCGAGGGTCTGAAATCCATCGCCCTGCGGGTCCACCACTGGACCGGTGTCGTCGCGGCGGGGGTGCGGCGACTCGGAGGCGTGGTGGTCAACGACACGTTCTTCGACACGCTCACCGTGCAGGTCGCCGACGCCGCGGCCGTGCACCGGGCCGCCGAGGTTCTTGGCCTCAACCTCCGGCGTGTCGACGCGGGTCGGGTCGGGGTCTCCCTCGACGAGACCACCGGACCCGACGATGTGGTCCGGATCCTCACCGCGCTCCACCGTGGCGATCCGCTGCCGTTCGGCCTCGCCGATCTTTCGGCTGTATCCCCCCTGCTTCCGACGCGTTCCAGCGCCTATCTGACCCACCCGGTGTTCCGCAGACACCGCAGCGAGACAGAGATGCTCCGGTATCTCCGGCGACTCGAATCCAAGGACCTGTCCCTCTGCCACAGCATGATCCCGCTGGGGTCCTGCACCATGAAGCTCAACGCGTCGGCGGAGATGTTCCCGGTCAGTTGGCCGGAATTCAGCGCGATCCATCCGTTCGCTCCGTTGGCCCAGACCCGCGGATACCGGCAGATGTTCGAGGAGCTGGAGGCCTGGTTGGCCTCCTGCACCGGGTTCGCCGGGGTCTCGCTGCAGCCGAACTCGGGTTCGCAGGGCGAGTATGCCGGATTGCTCATCATCCGCGCCTGGCACCGCAGTCGGGGCGAAGGCCACCGGAACGTATGCCTGATCCCCGCCAGCGCCCATGGAACCAACCCCGCGTCCGCGGTGATGGCCGGCATGACGGTGGTCCCGGTGGCCTGCGACCACGAGGGCAACATCGACTGCGAAGACCTCCGGCAGAAGCTCGCCCGGCACGGTTCCGAGCTGGCCGCCTTGATGATCACCTATCCCAGCACCCACGGGGTGTTCGAGGTGGCGGTGAAGGACATCTGCCGCTGGGTCCACGAGGCGGGAGGCCAGGTCTACATGGACGGGGCGAACATGAACGCCCAGGTGGGCCTCACCTCGCCGGGAACACTCGGGGCCGATGTCTGCCACCTGAACCTGCACAAGACCTTCTGCATCCCCCATGGAGGTGGTGGACCCGGGGTCGGGCCGGTGTGCGTGGCCTCGCATCTGGTCGACTTCCTGCCCGGCCATGCGGTGGTGAACCTTGGCGGTGAGGACCCCATCGGAGCGGTGAGTGCGGCACCCTGGGGCAGTGCCTCGATCTGTGTGATCTCTTGGATGTACATCCAGATGATGGGGGCGGCGGGACTCACCGACGCCACCCGGGTGGCGATCCTCAACGCCAACTACATCGCCCAGCGGTTGCAGCCCTATTTCCCGACCCTCTACCGCGCCAATGGCTGCGTGGCGCACGAGTGCATCCTGGACCTTCGCCAGTTCAAGAAGGTGACGGCCGAGGATGTGGCCAAGCGCCTCATGGACTATGGGTTCCATGCCCCGACACTCAGTTGGCCGGTCGCGGGAACGCTCATGGTCGAACCGACGGAATCGGAGCCCCGCGCCGAGTTGGACCGCTTCTGCGAGGCGATGATCGCCATCCACGCCGAGATCCTGGAGGTCGAATCGGGAGGTGCCGATCCGAAGAACAATCTGCTCAAGCTCGCCCCGCACACCGCCGACCAGATCGCCGCGGAGGCCTGGGATCGACCCTACAGTCGTGAGCGTGCGGCATTCCCGGTTCCCGGTCTCAAGGACTTCAAGTTCTGGCCCGCCTCGGGTCGCGTCGACAACGTGTTCGGCGATCGCAATCTGGTCTGTTCCTGCGCGGGTATGGAAGTCTACGGGGCTGCCGTGGCGGGTTCCTGAAGGGAGGCGTCCGACGGAATGATCGTTCCGAGTTTGGATCGATGTGGCCCGGGGGGGCATCCCCGGGCCCAACGCCTCGGAAGGCGGTGAACCCGCGTCGAATCCGTGGGAGGATTCCGTGGGAGTGCTCCCTAGAGGTATTTCAGGGAAGAAAACACTCGCGAACGGTGTGTTTCATCCGCAGATCTCCCTAGGAATGGGAGGTGGAAGATGGTGCGCGATACAGGGTTCGAACCTGTGACCCCTACCGTGTCAAGGTAATGCTCTACCACTGAGCTAACCGCGCATCGTTCGGAGGCGGGGAAGGTAAACTTGGTGGCGAAATCCGCAAGGAGTTTGTTGATCGTCGAACGAGGTGTTTTGCGGTCCGATGGCCCCCTGAGGGAGGTTGCCCAACGAGGTCGAGGATGCTCCATTTCTGAAACGCTGGTTTTCAAATCCGGGTGTTTTGAAATCCGGGTTTCCCCGTTGGTGGCCGCCGGTTAGTCTCCCGAGCGATGAGCGCCTATTCCACCCGGTATTACGAGGGGCTGAAGGAGGATTCGGCCGGCTCGGCGCGGGAGGTCGTTCCACTGCTGCTGGGGCTGGTTCCCGCCAAGACGGTGGTGGATGTCGGTTGCGGATCCGGCACCTGGGCCCAAGCCTATGCGCAGGCGGGATGCGATGTCCTCGGCATCGACGGTGACATCGTGCAGGCCGACCAGTTGCTGATCCCCGCCGATCGTTTCCTGCGGCGGGACCTTTCGCAGCCCCTCCGTCTGGACCGGCGATTCGACCTGGTCAATTGCCTCGAAGTGGCCGAGCACCTCGACCCCGAGCGGGCGGACGGCTTCGTGGCCGATCTGTGCGCGCTCGGCGACGTGGTGGCCTTCAGCGCCGCCATCCCCGGCCAGGGCGGCACCCATCACGTGAACGAGCAGTTCCAAAGCCACTGGGTGCGCCGTTTCCGTGCGCAGGGATTCGTGGCGCTCGACTGCCTGAGGCACCAGATCTGGGGCAATGAACGGGTCGCCTGGTGGTACGTGCAGAATCTCTTCCTGTTCGTCAGGGAATCCCGGCTGGCCGATGTTCCGAAGGCCCGGGAATCCTCCCGGGACTGGCCCGTGGATCTGGTCCATCCGAGGGCGTATGTCACCGCCACCGTCCCTTCACAGATGTCGCCACGGATGCTCAAGGAAGTGTTCCTGGCCCTGCCGCATTTTCCCGGCAAGATCCTTCGCCACTTCCGCAAGTAGCCGGGTCGGGGGCGGAGGTGTCAGCTATTCCTGAGGCCACATCGGTAGGCGCCGACGGGCTCCGGATGTGATTCCGCGCGGCCTCAGGGTTTTGTAGGCAGGCGACGATCGATCTCCTCGAGGGTGAATCGTACCGCCACGATGTAGGGCGGCTTGCCCGCATCCCAGTGGCCGTAGGTGGTCGCCAACACGGTGCCGTCGGGCAGCACTTCCACTCCCGGATAGGCGCAGTCCCAGGCATGGTGATTGTCGCCCAGGCGGATCCGGCAGCGGCCCTCGCCGCCGTCGAGCAGGTCCTGGAATCGGCCGACCCAGACGATCCAATCCCCGGCCGTGGGGGATCCCTTGGCGGTATCCCGGAAGGACACCACCAGACGTCCGTCCTTGGCGTATTTCGCGGTGTGGCGGTCGCCGGTGAGGCTCGCCGGCAATTCGCGAGGCTCGCTCCAGGTCGCCCCCTCGTCGGTGGAGACCATGATGTGGGAGTTTTTCCTGCGGCGATTCTCGCGCAGCAGCAACGCGAGGGTGCGCCCGTCCGGGGATCGGACCGCGCCGGGTTCGCAGAGGTGGATCTCCGATCCGGACCAGAGGGGGCGCGGTCGGGACCAGGTCAGCCCGCCGTCCTCCGACCGGGTCTGGTAGAGTTTGAAGATCGGCGGGTTGGTGGGCCGCGCATCACGGGAAATGTATCGGCCGTCGTCATGGAACCAGGCCAGGTAGTGGCCGGGCTTGTTCCGCACCGGCTCGACGGACCCCATCACCACGATGCCGCCCCAGTCGCCGGCCGCCTGGAGGGGTGACCAGGTGATTCCGTCATCCTCGGAGACTGAAAGGCGGGCCGGCCAAAGCCCGGACCAGACGATCAGGCGGCGGCGCCCCCGGGCGTCGATGACCCGGTGGATGGTGGGGGTTTCGAGCGAGGTGGACCAATTCTCGGGGACAGGCTGTCGCTGGCTCCAGGTCAGACCTCCGTCGGTGCTGCGCTTGAGTTGGATGGCCCCCTTGCCATGGCCCTTGGGATAGACGCACAGGACGGTGTGGCCATCTTCCAGAAGCAGCGTGGTGGGATGCCCCAGATATTGTCCGTCCTCCTTGTCGACGATGCTCCGTCGGGATGTCTCGGATGCCAGATCGACCCATGGAATCCCGCCAAGACCTCTGAGGGACAGGCTCCAGAGACCGCTGAGGGACAGGCTGCAAAGCAGCGCGTGGAACGAGGTCAGCCCAAGGCGACGTTTCTGAGGGAACATTCCGTCCATCCAATACCAAGCAGCCGGCACCGCCAAGATCTCTTCCCTTTCGCCGCCGATGGCCTTGGGCGAAGGCCGATGGGCGATGGCTCGCAGCCTGTCCCCCGACGGTCCTGCCCCCCGACGGTGCACTGCCGTCGAAGAGGGGGGGGCGGCCCGATTCCACTCATGGATCTCGTCCTCTGTCTATTGCTTCTCGCATAATAGGGTGACTCCGTTCAATCCTCCGTGTATTATTCGGTCATGCCAACGGAGCGTGACCACACTCAGATGGAGAAACGGCGGGTTCGGGCAGCCGCCCTCTTCGAGAAGAACATTTCCGCCCCCGAAGTCGGCCGAAGGCTTGGAGTGACCCGACAGGTCGCCTACCGGTGGAAGGAGGCTTGGGTCAAAGGCGGTAAGGCGGGCCTTGCCAGCAAGGGAAAGGCCGGTCGTAAGTCCAAGCTGAACACCGATCAGACCGAACAGGTGATCGAGGCGCTGGTGGCGGGCCCAGTTAGCCGTGGTTACAAGACCAACTTGTGGACGCTCCCTCGCGTTGCAGCCCTGATCAAGGAACTCACCGGTGTGAAGTACCATCCAGGTCATGTCTGGCGGTTGCTGGGCGACAACGGATTCAGCTGTCAGCGTCCGGAACGCCGGGCCATCGAACGGGATGAAACCAAGATCCGCCGTTGGAAACGGGTGGAATGGCCGGCGATAAAAAAAAAGCCCGCGCAGAAGGCCGAACCATCGTCTTCATCGACGAAAGCGGACTGAGCACCCGGCCCACCCGGGTGCGGACGTGGGCACCGATCGGCAAAACACCGGTGATCCAAGAGACCTTTGGTTGGAAGAGCCTCTCGATGATCGGCGGATTGTGTCTGTACCGGTTCTACTTCCAGATCCACCCCGGCAGCATCAAGGGGCCCCAAGTCATTGAGTTCCTCCGCCACCTCCAACGGCATATCAAGGGAAAGCTGACCATCGTCTGGGATGGTGCCCCGATTCATCGCAGTCGCCTGGTGCAGGATTACGTGCAGGGCACCGGTGGACGCATCCTGTTGGAGCGACTTCCCGCCTATGCGCCGGAACTCAATCCGGTGGAATACATGTGGGGCAATCTCAAGCAGCACCAGATTGGCAACCTGATCGCCACTCAAGCCTGGGAGCTCAGTTTCGCTGCGACAGCAGCGCTCCGTCGGATGCGTCGTCGTC
>JBEGWF010000152.1:0-11617 GCA_041177965.1 Verrucomicrobiota bacterium
TCGCTTCGGGCCGAGACGCCGTAGCGGGGCGCGGCCGATCCGGGCAGTGCCACTGCCCGGCCTCATGGCCCTGCGCGACCTCCGCGTCGATGCGGTGGGGTAGCGAGAGGTTTGCAGGACCATTGGAGCTGCGTCAGCAGCTCGTCACCACGGAAGAAGCGGGGAGCAGTGATCCACTCCTTGTTCGTCGATGGGATGACAGTTCCCACCGCCCCCCACCGGAGGCCATGAGGGCCGGAGGACTGAGACTCCTTTCAAACATTGATCAAAGCCATGGCTGCTTCGGCCATCTTCGGGCCGGTCATGCCGTGCTTGATGTAGAGTTCTTCGGCCAAGTAGGCACTCTGACCGAATTCCCCTTGGATGCCGAGACTGGTCACCCGATGAGCGATGCCAGCAAGGCTCAATGCGTGGCTCACCTGGGCCCCCATTCCGCCGATGACCTGATGGTCCTCGATCGTCACGAGGCGTCCGCCACATCGCTTCACGGCCGCGCCAATCGTCTCGACATCGACCTGGTTGATGAACGGGTTGTTGATGACCGTGGCCGACTTGCCTTGGGACCGAAGAAGCTTCGCGGCTTCAAGGCACTTGCTGAAGAGGACGCCACTGCCCACGAGGACCACATCGGCGCCCTCTTCGATGACCTGGGCCTTGCCCCAGGAATAGTCGGCTCCCGGCACCCATTCGACCGGGTAATTCTCGCGACCGACAAAGAACAACACGCTTTCCCCGTCCCGTCCCGCTGCACGCTCGTCTCCGATGCGTCGGATGGCGGCATCCATGAAGGCCTCGGCCTCGTTGGCGCAACTCGGAGCGATGACGATGGTGTGCGGGATGGCGCTGACCGCGGCGAGGTAGGTGGTCGCCTGATGACTGGCCCCGTCGGCGGCATCCTGGAAGCCGATGTGGGAGAACATGGCGATGACCGGCGCCTGCGACAGCGCCGCCATGGTCAGAGGAAGATTCCCTTTGGTGACACCGAATTGTCCGAAGGTGTCGACGATGGGGATGAAGCCGACCTTCGAAAGCCCCGCTGCGACGCTGACCATGTTGGATTCGGCGATGCCGACCTCGATGAACCGACCGGTGGCCTTCTGGAAGGTGCTGATGCCGGTGGATCCCTGGACGTCGGAACTCACCGAGTACACGGGATAACCCGCCCGGGCCGCCTTGATGGCCCCGGCCGCCAAGCCGGCCTGGACCTTGTCCTTCTTCACGACCGGAGCCGCAGGGGCGGGAGCCGATGCCGCAGCGGCAGCCTTCGCCTTCTTCTCGGACTCCTTCTTCTCCCAGTCGGCCCGCAGGGATTGTCCCCAGGCCGACAGGTCGGCCGGCACGGTGTCGCCCTGATAGATCTCGGTGAGCCAGTCGACGATCTTCTCGCCATTGGCCAAGGGAAAGCCGTGGCCCCCCGAGGAATTCTGCTCGGTCGCCTTGATGCCATACCCCTTGATGGTCTTGAGCCAGAGGCACACGGGCTTCTCGGGATGCGCTGCCGCGTCGGCGACGGCCTGTTCGACCGCGGTGTAGACGACCTGGAGATCGTGTCCCTTCTCGACCTTCCGGACATCCCAACCCAGTGGCGCCATGGCCTCGAACGAGGGTTGCATCGAGAACGAATCGGCGGTGATGCGTCCCGACAGCTTGGTGTCGTTGTCGGAGATGATCATCACGAACGGGTTGACGCGACCCTTGGCGGCCAGTCCGGGAATCGCGGCGAACGCCTCCTTGGCCTCGCCTTCCATGGAGGCACCGTCGGACATCAGCAACACCGTGATCCGCCGGTTCCCGGCGAGCTTGTCGCCGATGGCCAATCCCTGGGCCTGTCCTATGGAGGAACCGAGGGGCCCGTTGGACAGCAGCACTCCCTCGGGGTTGAGGTGCGATTCGCCGTGGCCCGTGAGCTTCGATCGGATGCTCCGGAACCCCTTCAGGGTCTCGGGCGTCATGCCGTCGAAGCCGTAGTTGGCACGGATCGCGTAGATGCCGTTCTCGGCATGTCCGGCGTCGTTGACGAAGTTGTAGGATTCGTACCAGGGACGTTCGGAGGGCGCGAAAAGGATGCCGTGGACAGCCGAACTGACCTCGGCGAACGCCGCCGGCCCACCCCAGTGGCAGGCCGCTCCACCCACGACGGCATGGACGTCCATCAGAGCCACCAGTGCCCGGGTCGCCCGGGGATCGGCGAGGGTCACGGTCTGGCCGGCACGGTCCCGGACCGTCGCGGTGTAGCGGGGAAGGGCGGGGGTGGGCGCCAAGCGGGAGCGGAGGACCTGGGGACGAAGCGGAGGCAACTCGACTTGAGCGACGACGGACGTATCAGCGGCCATAGGTTCTGTGGAAAATCGGATGGATCGATCCGGAGCATCCCGCGATCGTCCGAAAAGGCTACGGTCGAGCGCCGAAATGGGAAGACGCTTTTTGACGGCGCTCTCGCCTCCACGAACCTCCTCGATCCGCGTGGTTTGGCGAAACCACCACAAAGTCCTTTTGCCACCCCACGCCGTCCGCCATGGTTCGGGGCATGTCAGGTCTCATCGCCATCGTGGGACGCCCCAACGTCGGCAAATCCGCGCTCTTCAATCGAATCGTCGGTCGGCGCATCGCCATCGTCCATGATCAACCCGGAGTCACCCGCGACCGGGTGATGGCCGAGGCCGAGTGGCACGGTCGCCCCTACACCCTCGTCGATACGGGTGGCATCGGCCTGCTGCGTCGCGAGAAGGCCGACGATGTGATCACCGCCGCCGCGCTGCAGCAGGTGGACCTGGCGATCGAGGCCGCCGATGTGATCCTGTTCGTGGTCAATGTCCAGGAGGGCATCGTCCCCCTCGATCAGGAGGTGGCCAAGAAGCTGAGGATCATCCAGAAGCCCGTCCTCATCGTGGTGAACAAGGCCGACAACTACCAGGCGACCGCCGGGGCGGGCGAATTCTCGGCCCTGGGTTTCCAGAAGATCCATCCGGTCACCGCGATCCACGGAAGCGGCATCGAGGAGTTGATGGATGCCGCGGTCGGTTTCCTTCCAAAATGGGAACCCGTGACCGAAGGACCCGAAAATGTCGGTGATGCCGTCGGGCGGTCGGACGCTTCCGGGACCGAGGGGGAGGATGGAGAGGCGCTGCCGCCTCAGCGCCCGTCCGGCCCCAAACGGTTGGCCATCGTCGGGCGCCCCAATGTCGGCAAATCGTCCATCATCAATCGGTTGACCGGGTCGGAGCGGGTCATCGTCAGCGCGATTCCCGGGACCACCCGGGACGCGGTCGATGTTCCCTTCGAGGTGACCACCGAGGCGGGGCGTGAGCGCTACGTGCTGGTCGACACCGCCGGTGTCCGCAAGGCACGCCGGATCGACGACACGGTCGAATACTTCTCGGTCGAGCGCACCAAGGACGCGATCGCCCGATGCGACATCGCCGTGCTGGTGATCGATGCGCTGAGCGGGATCACCGAGCAGGACAAGAAGATCGCCGATGTGATCGTCGAGCAACGACGCGCATGCATCGTGGTGGTCAACAAATGGGACCTGATGGCGGAGGATGTCCGGAAAGCCCGCGAGGAGGAGATCAAGATCCGCCAGAACAAGAACCGCGACCGCGATGACCGCCAGAAGCGGATGACGACGCTCGCCGAGTTCGGTCAATGGGTCCAGGAGCGCCTGTTCTTCCTCGATTACGCGCCGGTCATCTTCACCTCCGCCAAGGACGGGTTCCAGTTGGACCGGTTGCTGGAGGCCGTCCGATATGTCTCGAGCCAGTTGAAGCAGAAGGTGCCCACCGCCATCCTGAACCGGACGCTCAACGACGCGATCGAGCGCCGTCAACCGGTGAGCGATCAGGGTCATCGGCTGAAGTTCTACTACGCGACACAGGTCCGTCAGGCCCCTCCCACGTTCCTGCTCTTCGTGAACAGGGACGAACTCTTCAGCGCCCCTTACATGAAGTACCTGACGGGTGAGATGCGCACGGCCTTCGGCTACGAGGGATGCCCCATCCTGCTGGTGCCGAAGCCACGTCCCAAGACCATCGAGTCGGTGCGTCGATTCCGTAAGCAACCCTTCGCCCACAAGCGCGAGGGTGGGGAACGCAGGCTGTCTCCTCTGGCCGAGCGCGCCGTGGCCAGGAAAGCCGCCCGCTCGGAAAAGCCGTCCGCGGGTCGACCGGCGACAGGCCCGTTCAACCGCGGCGGAGCCCCGTCGACATCCCCGAAATCGAAGTCGGGCAAGCCGGGAGCCCCCGCTGCCAAGAGCGGTTCATCGGCCCGATCCAATGGTCCCGACCGTTCCCGTCGCAGGAGCAAAGCCGCCCCGGGTCACCCGGGGGGGAAGGCCCGTCATGGGCGTTCCCGGTCGCGATGAGCCTCGGCCGATCCGATGTCGAGGGGCACGATATCGTGACGGCGGGCCGCCACTGCGAGGTTCATACGCGGTGGACACCGTCGCGGTGGATACCGGAAACCCGCGATCAAGATGCGATCAGAGCGGCCGGACGCCCTCTCCGGTCCGCGAGTCGGCGCGGGCTCGGCGCCACGGGTGCACCCCGGGCTGATCCTTCCGTGGTGCCCAGATCCGGACACCGGAGTGCGCTCGATCCGTCGGCCGCGATCCGGGTCGCAAGAGGGTGTGACCGAGCCTTGCTCCGGGCGCCCCGGCACCGTTCAGACCGAACGTCGCCCCGTCATCATGAAGTCGAGATACCCGCTGAGGCGGGACTTCATCTCGAGGCGTGAGACGATGGCGTCGATCATGCCGTGCTTCATCAGGAACTCGGCCGTCTGGAAGTCCGCAGGCAGCTCCGACTGCGTGGTCGCCTCGACCACACGGCGACCCGCGAAACCGATCGTGGCCCCGGGTTCGGCGATGACGAGGTCCCCGACGCTGGCGTAGCTGGCCATCACTCCGGCGGTCGTCGGATCGGTGAGCACGCTGATGTAAGGCAGTCGCTGCTTGGCGTGGTAGGCCAGCGCCCCGCAGGTCTTGGCCATCTGCATCAGGCTGAACATGCCCTCGTACATCCGGGCCCCGCCACTGGTGGACACGATGATCAGCGGGATGCCCCGGTCGGTCGCGGTCTCGACCAGGCGGGTGAGCTTCTCGCCGACCACCGAGCCCATGGACCCACCCAGGAACTGGAAATCCATCACACCGAGGGCGACCCGATGTTCGCCGATCCGGCCGACGCCGGTGACGACCGCGTCCTTCAGCATCGACATCTTCTTGCGGTAGGCCGCGAGCTTGGCCTCGTAGCTGGCGGCGCCGGTGAACTTCAGGATGTCGACGCTCTCCATCCGGGCATCCATCTCCTCGAAGGAGCATGTCTCCACCATCGAATGGATGCGTTCCCGGGCCCCGATCTTGAAGTGATGACCACACTTCGGGCAGACCTTCAGATTGTCGTCGAGGTCCTTGTCGAAGATGAGTTCCTCGCACTTGGGGCACTTCGTCCAAAGTCCTTCCGGTATGTCCCTTTTCTTCGATTTCGAGGTGAGCTTGGGCTTGGTCAGGAAGGCGGTCTCCGCGGCATCATGCGTCGGGGGGGTGACTGCGGGCTCGACGGGTTCGACGCCGATCGCCTTTTTGCGGATGACTTTGGTGGCCATGAACGGGGAGACACCCCACGCGGAGGCGTCACTTCGGGTCCCATCAATATCATCGACACCCCGGGAACGCCAGCCCGAGTAACGGACGGAAGTCACTCCCGTTTTCCGGGACCCGAGTCTCGGATTCGCTCCGTTCCCGGTCCGCCACCTTTTGCCAAGGGGGGCATCGATCGTCAAAACAAGGGGCTTGGGGATTCCTGCAGCGCCGGGGTCGGTCGTCGGGTTGGATTTTTCCAATCAGGCCTGTTCCTTTCGTGGCCCTCCGGCCTTACCCTGTCCGTCAACGCCGAGGGGGATGGACGCGGAGTCACTGCCCCCTCCGAAGTCCGATGAATCCCGCCCTCCAAGCCCATTGTCTGGCCGCCTTCCTCGGAGCCGTCGCCGTCCTGTCGGCCACCCCGGAGTGGCCGGAATGGCGCGGGCCCGGAGGGCAGGGGCATGCCGCATCCGGAGTCCGGCCTCCGATCCGATGGAGCGAAACGGAGAGTGTCGCCTGGAAGACCGCCATCCCGGGGCGGGGGTGGTCTTCGCCCGTGATCGACGGCAAGCGGATCTGGTTGACGACGGCCCACGAGACCCCCGCCAAGCCCGAGGACGCGAAACGCCGTCTGGCGGCCAACACCGCCGACCAACCTCTGGTGCTGCTCGAAAAGGTCGACCTCCATGCGGTGTGTGTGGACCGCGACAGCGGTCGGATCGTCCGCGACCTCCGATTGTTCTCGGAGCGCGAGCCGCAGTGGGTGCATGAACTCAACAGCTACGCCTCACCCACGCCGGTACTGGGGCCGGGTCGGGCCTATTTCCACTTCGGGACCTTCGGAACGGCCTGCGTCGACACCCGTTCCGGCAAGATCCTCTGGTCCAACCGCGATCTCCGGATCATGCACGAAAACGGACCGGGCAGTTCGCCGATCCTGTGGAAGAACCTCCTGATCTTCCATCTCGACGGCAGCGACACCCAGTCGGTGGTCGCCCTCGACACGGCCGACGGCCGGGTGGTCTGGCGCTCCCCGCGCTCCGGGGAGATGTCCAACAACCCCCAGCTCAAGAAATCCTATGCCACGCCGGCGATCGTGAAGATCGCTGGTCGCGAGCAATTGGTCTCCCAGGGTGCCGACTGGCTCTATGGGTACGATCCGGCCACCGGTCGCGAACTCTGGAAGACCCGATACGGCCAGACCGGCTTTTCCTTGTCATCCAGAGCGGTGTTCGGAAACGGCATGGCCTACCTGAGCACCGGATTCATGAAGCCGGAGATCCAGGCCATCCAACTCGACGCCCAGCCCCAGCCGCTGCAGCGCTGGAAGTATTCCAAGGGGGCGCCGACCATGCCCTCGCTCCTGCTCGTGGGTGACGAACTGTACTTCGTCTCGGATTCCGGGGGGTTCTTCACCTGCCTCGACGCGCGGACCGGGGTCGAGCGGTTCCGGGAGCGCCTGGGCGGCAACCACAACGCCTCTCCGTGGTACGCCGGAGGCCACATCTACCTGCCCAGCCGGGAGGGGAGCGTGCAGGTCATCGAGCCGGGCCGCCAGTTCCGCGCCATCGCCACGAACACGGTTTCCGGCAAGATCATGGCCACGCCGGCGGTGGTGGGGCGGTCCCTGTTCCTTCGGACCGATCGGGCGCTGTACCGCATCGAATCGTCGACCCGATGAACGCGAACGAGGCGTCCGATCGTGCCGGAGAAGCGGGTCCGTCCCGGGGTGCTGGCAGCCATCGGAAGGAACCGCGGGTCGTCACCGACACCCGGCTCTGGCTGGAGCGGGCCGTCATCGGATTGAATCTCTGCCCGTTCGCCCGCGCCGAGTACGTCCGGAATCGGATCGCCTTCCGGGTCAGCGAGGCCGGCACGACCGACGTGCTGCTGGTCGACCTCGAGGCCGCCCTCCAGGAGTTGCTGCAGGCCGAGCCCGCGAAGATCGAGACCACGCTGTTGATCCACCCGCACGTGCTCCGGGACTTCCTCGATTACAACGAATTCCTTGGCGAGGCCGAGGCCTTGCTGGCGCGGATGGGCCTGGAGGGGGTTGTCCAGATCGCGAGCTTCCATCCGCATTACCGGTTCGGCGGCGAGGATGCGGCCGACATGAGTCATTTCACCAACCGCTCGCCCCATCCGATGCTCCAACTCCTGAGGGAAGCCTCGGTCGAGCGGGCGGTCCGCAGCGGTGAGGATGCCGAGACGATCGTGGCGCGGAACCTCGAGACGGTGCGGTCGCTCGGTCCGGAGGGGTGGAAGCGACTCGGCCTGAGGTCCTCCGGGGACGAGGCCGACACCAACGGATCCTGAGGCCCGCCGCCGGCGACGATCCCGCGGGTCGCACTCCAGGGCCGCCGCACGCGGGACTTTGGCCAATGTTGGGCTTTCCAAACGGGGCTCGGCCGGTATGTTCCCGGCTCCCGTCGCGCAGACGGTCCGGACTCTTTCAGAGGGCCGGCCGGCCCGGCGGATGTCGCACCACGATGGACGCCGCACACATTCGCAATTTCAGCATCATCGCCCACATCGACCACGGGAAGACCACCCTGTCGGATCGATTGCTCCAGTCCACGGGCACCGTCGAGGACCGGACGCTGCAGGAGCAGCACCTCGACGCGATGGACCTCGAGAAGGAACGGGGCATCACCATCAAGGCCCATCCGGTGACGATGTACTACCAGGCCAAGAACGGGGAACGCTACGAGCTGAACCTGATCGACACCCCGGGACACGTCGACTTCGCCTACGAGGTGAGCCGTTCGCTCAGCGCCTGCGAGGGAGCGCTGCTCATCGTCGATGCGGCCCAGGGCGTCGAGGCCCAGACGGTGGCCAACGTGCACCTGGCGATGAAGCAGGGCCTGGTGATCATCCCGGTGATCAACAAGATCGACCTGCCGCACGCCAACATCCCGATGGCCAAGCAGCAGCTCGAGGACATCCTGGCCATCCCGGGCGACGACGCCATCATGGCCAGCGCCAAGGAAGGCATCGGCATCTCCGACATCCTGGAGGCGATCATCCACCGGTTGCCGGCACCGAAGCCGACCGATGCGAAGTCGTTCCAGGCGCTCATCTTCGACAGCTACTTCGACACCTACAAGGGCGTGGTCATCCTGGTCCGCGTGACCAATGGCACCCTGAAGCCCGGCATGATGGTGAAGCTGCTGCACTCGGGCCGCACGGTGGAGATCAAGGAGGTCGGATCCTTCAGGCCCAAACCCTACACCCGCGATGCATTGAGCGTGGGCGAGACCGGCTACATCACGGCCAACATCAAGACGCCGCGCGAAGTGAAGGTGGGCGACACCATCACCGACCCGCGCAACCCGTCGACCGAACTTCCGGGCTTCCAGGAGATCCACCCGATGGTGTTCTCGGGCATCTACCCGATCAACACGGCCGACTACGAGAATCTCAAGGTCAGCATCGCCAAGCTGCAGCTCAACGACTCCGCGCTGACCTTCCAGACCGAGAGCTCGGCGGCGCTGGGCTTCGGGTTGCGCTGCGGATTCCTGGGGCTCCTGCACATGGAGATCGTGCAGGAACGTCTCCGTCGCGAGTTCGACATGGACATCATCGCGACCTACCCGAGCGTGGTGTACCAGGTCCGCATGACCGACGGCACGGTCAAGCAGGTCGACAACCCTGCATTCATGCCCGACGTCACCTACATCGATGCGGTGCTGGAGCCGATCGTGAAGGCATTCGTGATCACCCCGGGTGAGAACCTGGGCGACATCATGGGGCTGATTTCCGAGAAGCGCGGGTTCATCAAGAACACCGAGACCCTCGATACCCGGCGTGTGATGTTGACCTGCCGGATCCCGATGAACGAGATCCTCATCGACTTCCACGACCGCATCAAATCCATCACCCGGGGCTACGGCTCGATGGACTACGAGCCGGATGGCATGGAGGAGAGCGACATGGTGAAGCTCGACATGCTGGTCAACGGCGAGGTCATGGAAGCCTTCTCCAGTCTGGTGCACCGTTCCAAGGCGGAGGCCCGGGGTCGCAATCTCGCGGCCAAGCTCAAGGAGGTCATCCCGAGGCAGCAGTTCCAGGTGGCCATCCAGGCGGCCATCGGCGGCAAGATCGTGGCCCGAGAGTCGGTCAGCGCCCTGCGCAAGGACGTGACGGCCAAGTGCTACGGTGGCGACATCAGCCGCAAACGCAAGCTGTTGGAGAAGCAGCGCGAGGGCAAGAAGCGCATGAAGTCCGTCGGTTCGGTGGACATCCCGCAGGAAGCCTTCGTCGAGGTGCTCAAGACCAACTGACAGGGCTCCGGTCATCATGGCGGTCCACCCCGAAAATCCATTTCGGACGCTCGGGGACACCGCTTCCTACCCGCCATGGACGGCGGAATCCCATCCTCACGCCGCAGGCCGCAGGATCCGGCGGAGCGTATGCGGCCCCCTGAGGGCGGTGACGCTCATCGAGTTGCTCTGCGTGATGGCGATCATCGGCGTCCTCATGTCGTTGATCGCTCCGGCGGCCTTCAAGGCATTGAAGAAGGCCCGCCAACTGAGTGGCGAGATCGAGGGGCCTGCCTTCCAGGAGGAGATCCAGCGCAAGTACACGCCCTACCGGTTGGCCAATCCCGCCCATCCGACCCTGGATCGCAACGGGTTCATCCGAGCGTGCGGACTCGGCGCCAAGGCGGCTGCCTGGTTGCGCAGCGGCGAGGTGCGTTTCCACCCGTTCAACGGTGGGACCCCGCCCACGACGGTGGTGATCGAGCAGCGGATGCAGGTGATTCCGAACCGACCCCAGGTGACTGTCTATACCGTGATGGACCTGCTGTTGCCCGAGCCACAGTGACGGGTCCTCGCGCCGCATGGCTCTCCGGAAAATGAACGATGGACCGGCGTCGGCGATAGCCGGGCGCGGATCCCTCGCGAACGATCGGAGGTCTTTCAGGCGAAGTCGTACACCGTGACCTTCTGCCACAGCGATCGGCACTGCTCCACGAACTTCACGTGCTCGGGATGCACCTGGTAGTCGTCCTGGGCCTTCTTGTCGGGGAAAATCAGGTTCAGCGCGACCTGGTAGGACTGGTCGACCACCGGACGGTGGCTGCCGACCATCTTGCCCATGTGGAACTGGATCACGCCCGGGATCGGCCTCAGGTACTTCTCGCCGCCCGCGATCAGTTGATCGGCGGCGTTGGGGTTGGCGGGGTCGGTCCAGAAGATGACCACGTGGGAGAACTGGCTCGAGGGAGTGCTCATGGTGTTGGAATGGATCGATGCGAACCGGCTGGACCTCGGACACCGAGGTCGCCAGAGAGCACCGATGGGCGATGCTGGGCGCAGCCACCCCCGGCTGCCAAGGAAATGGTCGCCACCGGCTACTTGCCCGGCTGCGTCGCTGTTCGTTGAGCAAACCCGGCCGATTCCCGGGCGGCGCGGGTTTCCAGGCCGGGCTTCTGCAGGAAACCGCAGTCGCGAAACCACTCGATGAACCGGGCCTGCCATTGGCCAAACGGAATACCGTTGCGATCGGCCAACCCGGCGGCCATGCGGGTTCCATCGGGCAAGGCTTCGCCCGGATGGCGTCCATGCCCATAGAGGTGCATTTCGATGTTGGGCACACCGGCCCGCAGCATCACGTCGTAGTATTCCAAGGCCCACATCGCATGGCCCCGATCCCCGGAACCCGGGCAGACGACGAAGGCCGGCGGGACGTCTTTGGGGATTTCCGGGCGGGCCCCGCGGGCGAACGGCGAGGGGCCGGGATAGACCAGCACGGTGAAGTCGGGACGTGAGGAGATATCGCTCCAAGGCCCCTCGGTTCGAGCACGATCGAATTCGGGATAGAACACGGCCGCCGCCGCCGACAACTCGGCGCCCGCCGAGAACCCCATGATGCCGATGCGCTTGGGGTCGATGTTCCACCGCTGAGCGTGGGCACGAACCAGTCGGATGGCCTGCAGGGCATCGTTCACCGCATTCGTGCGCACATCGTAGCCATCGGCCCGCAACCGGTTGCGCAGGATGATCGTGCTGACGCCGAACTGGTGGAAATAGGGCA
>JBEGWF010000153.1:0-6796 GCA_041177965.1 Verrucomicrobiota bacterium
GACTCCTTGGCCCAGGCGACGATCATGCCTGTGCTCAGGCTCATCACCGCCAAGAGGCGGAGGATTGGGAAGCCGCACCCTGGCTTCTGGGTGGATTGCTGGGGAAAAGCCGCCTGGTTTGTCAGTGACGGTCTGAAAACCAATAAAACCCGCCGGTTTGAAAACCACTGTCTCCAGTAGCTCAACGGACCATCGATGCGGCATCGGCTTGTAGGTTGTCGAAGCGAATCTTGATCAGGTCTATTGGGTCTTGAACGCATTGGGCCTCCATCGGAAGAAGGAAGAAACGCCGGCGCTGATCTTGGAAGAAAACGCACCCAAAGAACACGGCAAAACCGTGGTTTTCAAACCGGCAGATTTACGTGGGTTTCGGAACGGTGCTGACACCGACCATCGATGCCCGATTGCGCGCAGCGGTTCCCGGGAAACTGGGACCGGATCTCTTCGGAATGCTCGGCTCTGACCTGCCGATCCAACGGGTTTGGCAGGATGGGCCTTACCTGTGGGTGGTCCAACGCGAGCCGGTGGATGGGCAGGCCACGGGGGGCCGGTTCGGCCGGCACATCGTCCACCAGGACGTGATCCAGGTGATCGACCTCTCGAAGTGGGGAAGCCCGCGCCGGGTCCAGACCGTGCGTCCTCTGGCCGATGCCATCGGCCTCGTTTCCCTGCCCACCGAGGGGACCCATGGGATGGAACTGGGCACGGTGTTCCTCCGCGAAGGCTGGCTCTACGCGCAGGACCGGTCGTCGTTCGTTCCACGGGCCTCGTACTACACCTACCGACGGCAGACCGACGGCTCCTTCGTGTTCTCCGGAATGCGCGCCCTTGAGAGCTCCGACACGTCGACGGCCCCCCTGGAGACGGTGACCTCGCGCATGTACCCCGCAGGTGGGGAAATGTTCGTGGAGGGCAAGGTGTATTCGACCTCCGCACTTTCGAACCTCGGGCTCCCCCTGTCCGACGGTTACCTCTTCTCGCGTCATCGCATCGAGCAGGGAACACTGCAACTGGGCTTCCCGAAGTCTCCGGGCACCCAAGGAGTGGGTTACTCGTCGCTCGTGGCCGAGGCGGGTCTCCCCGAGAACCAGGCCCTCGGCGCGACCCCGGCCCGGAAGATCCACGATGCGATGCTGTTCTTCCGGAACGCACCGGAATGGCCGATGTTCGACCATGCGGGATCGGCCAGCCTGACGGGGGGCGAGGACGGGCGACCCCGGGCCATCACGTACGAGTGGATCGAGTTGACGAAGCCCCTTCACACCTCTCCGCTCAGCACCCGATTGATGGGCTTCGTGCCCGAGGCGAACCTGCACGTCCCCATGAGCCGGATCGTGGCCGGGATGGTGCCGAGGAATGAACGCTTGTCGCAGACCCTGGACCTGAAGGGGCTCCTGCTGGATGCGGTCCCGGCGCGAAACCAGGCATTGATCGACTTCCTGCGACGTTCACCGGATTTCGACGAGAACCTCGACCTGTGCCTCCGTCGCGTGGACATCGATCGCCAGGCCACCGTGCGCGAGGCGTTGCGTGCGCTGTCGCTGCGCCACCTCGAGACCCGCCTGGAGGCAGTGCTGGAAGGTTACTTCAACCGGGTGTTCGCCGAACTATCGCTCGAAAAGGTGATCGGCGGAACGTTGGCGATCGGCGACGTGGCCCAGCGGGTGGCGACCCTGCGCCACCGGCTCAAGGAACACTTCGACACGCTTGAGATCGACGACTTCGTGGTCGATCACGTGTTCCGTGGATTGATCGCCGACCTGCCGTTCGCCGACGACTCGGTGCGCGATTTCGTGGATCGCCTCGGTCGGAGCGGGATCGGCCTGTTCATCGACGGGATGATCCGGTTCATCAACCTCAATCCGGCCATCTTCGGCGTGGAATTGCTGGTCGGTTGCGATTTCCCCGACGACCTGCCCGCGCTGGCTCGGTCGCTGATGAAGCACTGGGGTGACGGGATCGTCATCGATTGGGACAACCGGATCTATTACGAGGGCATCAAGGTCGCCGCCCATTACTCCGGATTCGAGGGGTTCCCCCGATTCGAGGTCGCCTGCCGGGAACGGTTGCAGGAACACCTGCTGGAGGTTCAGACCGGGGTCTTCGGGGCCATCGATCCGTTCGTGGCCAAGATCGAGGGTTGGAGCGGGCTCCGGAAATCCTTCGCCGTCGGCTTCTACAACAAGAAGCTGCTCTGCCTGGTGGCCGATCTGGTGGCCGACGGGGTCGGCGCCGTCCTGAGCGCCAAGACCCGGGATGTGGCCATCCTCGATCGCACGGTGGCCGAGGTGATCGCTCGGTTCGGTTTGGAATCGGAGGGCGACCGCCTGACCTTCGATCGGATCCTGAGCGTGACCGACCTGGGGTCCTTCCTCACCACGCCCCTCGACACCCTGTTCGATGGGCTGGACCTCGACCTCGGGAAACTGGGGTATCAGCAGGTGATCGAAGGCGTGGTGATCGACCATTTCCGCAAGACCTTCCCCGAGCTGAACCTGAACCTGAGCCTGCACGACAACCTGATGGACTACCTGCTGCGGGCGATGGATTTCTCCCGCATCACGCAACAACTGGTCCACGAGGTCCTGGGGCGACATTTCGACGATCGGCTGGGCGGCGGATCCGAGGCCTTTCGCGGTTTCATGCAACGCTTCCAGGAGGAATTGCTGCCCTATCGCTCCGGCGACGAATGCTGGATGAACGTGATCCGGATGTCCCGCTGGCTGCGGGGCCTCCTCGGGGCCAGCCCGGATCCTTCGGGAATCAGCCTGGGTGTCGCCATCGATCTGGCGGCCATCGAGCGGGCCGCGGAAACGGCCGTGACGGCGTCCATCGAGGCGACCATCCGCGAGGCCGTCGGCCAGTATGTCGCGGCCGTGGTCAGCGATGTGCTTTCGGGCGCGGGTTCGGTGAACACCACGTTCTCGGCCGAGGCCCGGCGCTCCGTGGCGAGGGTCACCGAAACGCTCGAGGAGCAACTGGCGCCGTATCGGGGACGCCCCGTGCAACACCTGGGCAGCCACGGGCGTGGCGACCAGATCGTGAGCCTGCTGCAAGCGCTCGGGGGCGAAACACCGGAATTCCTCAGGTTGACCTACGACCGCGTCACCCGAAGGCATGAGGTGCAGGTGCTCGGCAACCCGACGGGCACCGGTGTCCGCGCATTGGCATCGGTCGACGATCCGAACCCGCGGTTGAGCCAGGGTTTCCTGGCACTGGGTTCATCCGGGACCCTCACGGGCCTTCCCCACGGACTGTTCGCGGTGGATGCGCTTTCCGGGCACGCCGTGTTCTTCAAGGGGGCCGATTGGAATGCGGAACGATTCATCGTTTCCCCGGAACGCGAACGCGTGGTGATCTGGAGCGCCCGACGACTTCAGGTGGGCCTGCTGCCCCTGTGGAACGGTCTGGACTCCGAGGAACGCCACCGCGCCGCGGCCCCCGTCATCGGCGCCACCCCATCCGAGGTGTCCTTCGAACCCGGAGAGCGCCTGACCCTCGGGATTCCCGTCCGCGGAATCCGCCCGATGGCCTTCTTCTGGAAGGACGGGGCGGGGCGGGTGATCGCCCAAGGCACCAACGGGTTCGATGCGCGACCCGACGCCTCGTGGCCGGAGGGGGTTTACCGCTTGATGGCCACCAACGCGGTGGGTCTCTCCGAATCGGCGCCGTTGCGCCTGTCGCGCAGGCCGGCCGCATGGACCGAGTTGAGCCTGGGGGTGGACGGTTCGTGGATCCGGGCCTTCGAAGGGCGCGCGCTGGAGATCCCGGTGACCGGCCACACCAACCAGAGGCCATTGCGGTACACGCTCAACTTGGGAGGCAAGGTCCTCCTCGCCACCACCAACCGGACGCTGCGCATCTCTTCGCTGACGCGCGCCCACTCCGGCCGGTTCACGGTTCAAGCAGAGGGCCCCGAAGGCAAACGAACCCTGGGCGCATTCACGCTGACGGTTGTTCCGGATTTCAAGCTCCCGGAGGGTTTCCGCCCCACCTTCACCACGCCGACGGAACTGGGCCAGGTATCCCGACTGTTCGACCGTGTGGAGGCGACGGATCCGCGGACCGGAATCACCCGGGGTTACTCGATATCCCGGGAATCGTTGCCTCCCTACGATCGGACGGCTCCCTCGCGTTACCAGGGGTTCATCGGAGACCGGGCATACCCGTTCATCGATCGGGTGCCGCCGGGTGGCCCCCGCCCCCTTGCCGGACGGATGCTGGGCACGAACGTCGTCAAGATGAGTGTCGGCCCGGCGGATGACCGCCGCTGGGTGCTCCAGAAATCGGCATCGTTGGAAGGCTTCACACCCGTCCACAGCGGACGGGGATCGGCAGAATTCCTGCTGCCCACGGAGGGCGATCAGGGATTCTACCGGATCGACACGGTGCCGTGAGCGGACTGCGGCGGCGAAGAACCCGGGAAGCAGGTTGACACCGAAGGCCGACCGTTCATCGGCGCGGGGCCAACCAACGGGCCGCATTGGTCACGATCCGGAGCGCGTTCGGGTTGAAGAAGACCGGGTAGGTCTCGTGCCCGGGACGGAAGTAGAAGATCCGCCCCCGACCGAGGCGCCAGACCGAACCGCTGCGGAACCACTCTCCCGAGGCCCAATGCTCCTCCAGAACCACCTCGTCCGGAGGCGGCACATGGAAGGGTTCGTCGTACATCTCGGTCTGCTCGATGGTGAACGACTCCGGGACACCCCGTGCGATGGGGTGCCGTGGCAGGCGGATCCGCACCTCGCTCGGCTTGCCATCGCCGCGGTAGGCCGGGAAACAGCAGTTGGCCTTCAGGAGGCGGACCTCGACCGGCCCCTGCGGCGGTCGGCGGTATTGCACCTCCGGCGACAAGCGCTCCTTGTAGCCCGGCGCCATCCACGGCCGGGGCAGCAGGTCGCTCTCGACCACCACCGCACGGCCGCGTTCGGCCTCGGGCAAGGCGGCGAGGGCCCGATCGCGGACCACGGCATTCATCGAATCCACGAAGGGTCGGGACCAGTGGGCGGAATGGAGGGCCAGCAGGGACAGACGGCCCGAGCGGATGCGTTCGACGATGCGTGCGGCGGTGGAGGCCTCGATCTCGGCATGACGGACGTGTCCCCACCAGACCAGGACGTCGACCGATTCGAGTCCCTGGAGCCCCTGGCCCGGATCGTCGATGCAGACCGACTCGACGGCCAGACCCGGAACGGTCCTGAGATGATCGGCGATCTGGTTCCCGAGCCAATTCGGATAGGCCTTCTTCTGGGCGGGTTGCCGCTCGTCCCAGACCCGGACCCGGATCCGGGATTCTTCCACCGTCCTGCAACCGGCGGCCGCCACCGCGGCGGCACCGCCCACCAGCCAATCACGTCGGGAGATCATGCCCGAGACCGTCCCGGGAAACACCCCATTGGGTCAATGCCTCCGATGGCCCGAACGATCCGCTCTTGCGATGCGGCGGCAGGACCGGTCCGGAGCTTCCCGGAGATTCAAGCCCGGGCCCACGGAGCACCTCCAAACCGCAGCGGAGCGGACCCGGGCCAGCGCTCGCTCTGGAACCGATCAACCCCTCCCCCTCGCGCAAAGCGCGAAAGCAAAACCTCCCCCGAGGTTCCCTGCAAGCAACGGCCCGGGTTCGCGGAGCCCAGCGCCGTACGGAGCGGACCCGGGCCAGCGCTCGCTCTGGAACCGATCAACCCTCCCCCTCGCGCAAAGCGCGAAAGCAAAACCTCCCCCGAGGTTCCCTGCGAGCAACGGCCCGGGTTCGCGGAGTGTAAATATGTGGGACCGACCCCTTGGGTTGAGAGATTGCTTCGGCGGGAGGGATCTCGCCATGATTCGGGTCCTTTATGTCGAGGCGGCAATACCCGTTTCATTTGATCGAGCCCCGGTGGCAGCGGCACTGGGCGGCGGAACAGACCTTCCGGGCGTGGAACCCGGGGGAGCGCATTCCCGAGGGCCATCCCTTCGGCCTGCGCCACGGGTTGGCGGGGCGGGCCGCCGCGGTTTCGGACCTGCCGCCGAAGTTCTACATCCTCGACATGTTCCCCTACCCGTCCGGTGCGGGTCTGCACGTCGGACACCCGGAGGGCTACACGGCCACCGACATCCTGGCGCGCTACCGCCGGGCCCAGGGCTTCAATGTGTTGCACCCGATGGGTTGGGACTCGTTCGGGCTGCCGGCCGAGCAGTACGCGGTGAAGACGGGCCAGCACCCGCGCATCACCACCGAGACCAACATCGCCAACTTCACCCGCCAGATCCAATCGCTGGGGTTCAGCTACGACTGGTCGCGCGAAGTGGCCACCACCGACCCGGAATACTTCCGCTGGACGCAGTGGATCTTCCTGAAGATCTACAACTCCTGGTTCAACCCGGCCACGAACAAGGCCGAGCCCATCGAAACCCTCACCTATCCGGCAGACTGCCGGACCGAGCCCCAGCGGCGGGCCCACCGCGATTCCAAGCGCCTGGCCTATGTCAGCGAGGCCCCGGTGAACTGGTGCCCCGAGCTCGGAACCGTGCTGGCCAACGAGGAGGTCATCGACGGCAAGAGCGAGGTGGGCGGCTTCCCGGTGATCCGCAAGCCGATGCGCCAATGGATGCTGCGCATCACGGCCTACGCCGAGAAACTCCTGGCCGACCTCGACACCATCGAGTGGTCCGACTCGCTCAAGGAGATGCAGCGCAACTGGATCGGCCGCAGCGAGGGAGCCGAGGTGGATTTCCAGATCGAAGGCCGATCGGAGAAGATCCGGGTGTTCACCACGCGGCCCGACACCCTGTTCGGGGCGACCTACATGGTGCTGTC
>JBEGWF010000154.1:0-2660 GCA_041177965.1 Verrucomicrobiota bacterium
ATGTCGGTGCCGTTCTTCGCCCGCTCCAACGGCGATTGGATCCGAGCGACCCCGGCCCTCGATGGCGATACGCTGTATGTCGCCGGCATGCGCGACGTGCTGGTGGCGCTCGACGTTCGGGATGGCTCCGAGCGCTGGCGATTGGATTTCGTGCAGCGGTTCGGGTCCGAGTTGCCCACCTTCGGTTTCGTCTCGTCGCCCCTGGTGGACGGCGACAGCGTCTACGTGCAGGCCGGTGGCGGCGTCGCCCGTCTGAGGAAATCCGACGGGAGTGTCGTCTGGCACGGCGTGAAGGATGGCGGAGGGATGATGGGCAGCGCCTTCGGTTCACCGGTGATCCTGACACTGGCGGGGCGGAGGCAATTGGTGATCCAGTCCCGCACGCGCTTGGTCGGTGCCGCCCTTGAGGACGGGGCCGAATTGTGGTCTCTTCCGGTCGAATCCTTCCGCGGCATGAACATCCTGACGCCGACCCTCGCGGGTCCGGATCGATTGTTCACATCCACCTACGGCGGGAAGACCCTTGGCATCGACATCCGGTCCGAGGGAGGAGTGCTGCGGGCGGTGCCAGCCTGGGAGTTCAAGGCCCAGGGATACATGACCTCGCCCATCGTGCAGGGCGGTCATGCCTATCTGCAGTTGCGGAGCCAGCGCGCCCTCTGCATCGAACTGGCCACGGGTCGCGAGCGGTGGACGACCGGCGAGGGGTTCGGGAAGTACTGGAGCATGGTGTCGCAGGGCGACCGGATCCTCGCGCTGGATCAGCGGGGCGAACTGATCCTCTTCCGTGCCAATCCTGAGAAGTTCGAGGTCCTCGCCCGCAGGAAGGTGTCGGAGGCGGAGACCTGGGCCCACCTGGCCGTCGATGGATCGGCCCTCTACATCCGTGAACTGAACGCGCTGACCGGTTGGGAATGGTCCGATCGGACCGCGAATTGAGCTCCGACGACCGGGGGGGCTTTCCCGACGCCCGCGGACCCTGTCAGAAGATGCTCCCGGCCGCCGTGCCGATGACCTGAAGGGGCCCGGCGTCCTCGAGGGTCTCGGTGGCCTTCTCGACCTTCTGCAGCGTCAGTTTCAGATTCCTCAGGAAGGCGTCATCGTTGATGAGCTTGCCGACCGTGCCGTCGCCCCGGTTGATCTTCTCGGCCACCTGCCGAAGGTTGGTGAGCATGTTGGTGGTCTCGCGGAAGAGCGAATCATCCACCAGGAGCCGGCCGATCGTTCCCTTTCCGGAGTTCATGTCCGAGACCATCTGACGCGCGTTGGAAAGGGTGACCTTCAGGTCCTCGGTGGACGCGATGAGGTTGGTCACCGCCTGGAGTGTCTGGACGTAGAGGGTGTCCTCCTTCATGAGGCGCCCCATGGTGCCCTCGCCCTTGTTCATGCCGGTGGTCATGCTGTCGATGTTGCTGAGGATCGATGCGATCCGCGGTTGGTTGTCCTTGATCATGTCGGTCATGGGCCCGAGCAGCTTGGTGAACTCCTCTCCGCTGAAGCTCTTGGTCATGTTCTGCATGCCGTCGGCCGCGCTCTCCAGCTTGGCCATGATGGCGGCCAGGTCGGGCTGCTCGCGACCCTCGAGCACCGCTCCGGTGGACACCACCGGGGATTCGGGTTTGCCGAAGTCGAGGGCCACGAAGTTCTGACCCATCAGGCCGGTGAACTTGATCGAGGCCCTGCTGTCGGTCCGGACCCCGGCCGCGGGCTCGACGGTCATGGACACCTCGACCTTGCCATCGGCGATGCGGATGGTCTGCACCCGGCCGATGTCGACGCCCGCCAGCTTGACGGGGTCTCCCACCTTCAGATCGCCGGCCGTGTTGAACCGGGCCTTGATCGGGATCCCGGTGGTGAAGAAGCGTCCACCGCCGACCATTTCGAACAGGACGAAGGCGGCCACGAAGACCAGTGCGAAGAAGAGTCCGAGCCGTGTTTCGAGGGAGTTTTTCATTCAGACCTGTCGGGGGACATCCCGCGGAGGGAATGTCTGTACCGGAACGCTAGAAAGGCAAGACCGCCCGAGTCAACGCCGCGCGCTGCGGCGACCCTCGCCGACGCCCGCATCCAGAGGTAGTGCATCGATGTGTCGGAAGCAAAAACCCCGGGCCATGGGGATGACGCCGGGGTGGGATGATTGCCCGTCCGGGGGGATCAGGCGAAGGTGTTCTTGCGATACGCGCCCATGGCCGGGGCGTCCGGATTCACCTCGGGGCCGAAGTACCGCAGGCAGACCAGCGGCTCGGTCTCGCTGGTGTTCTCGAAGGTCACGCCAGACTTCGCGCCGTCCTCGGTGCAGAAGTACTCGTCTTCGGTGAGTTCGTGGAAGCGGATGAGCTTGGGGCTGTTGAGCGGCAGCCCATTGATCTTGCCGCTGCCTTGGACGCAGATCAGGCCGTAGGCACCGTTGTCCTTGATGGTGGCCTTCATGCCCGGATCGATCGTGAGTTCCTTGGCCGTGAAGAGCTGCTCGCCATCGACCTTGCCGTACACGATCCAGCGATCGACGAAACCTTCCTTGCGGGTGTCGGCGACCGGGACCGGCTCCAGATAGTGGTTGTCCTTGAAGTTCGGATCGACGTTCTTGTCCCAATCGAGCTGCTCGACGATGAAGTCGAGATCCTGATGGTACTTCTTGGGCATGTCCTTCACCAGGAGGC
>JBEGWF010000155.1:0-21243 GCA_041177965.1 Verrucomicrobiota bacterium
GGGGATGGGTTGATCGCTTCCAGAGCGGGCTTCGGGCCGATCCTGCTCCGCTGGTATGGGGGCTCCGCAGGACCGGTCCTCCGCCCGCAGGGAAGCTCGGGGAAGAGTGGAGCTTTCGCGCTGTGCGCGAGGGGATGGGTTGATCGCTTCCAGAGCGGGCTTCGGGCCGATCCTGCTCCGCTGGTATGGGGGCTCCGCAGGACCGACCCTCCGCCCGCAGGGAAGCTCGGGGAAGAGTGGGGCTTTCGCGCTGTGCGCGAGGGGATGGGTTGATCGCTTCCAGAGCGGGCTTCGGGCCGATCCTGCTCCGCTGGTATGGGGGCTCCGCAGGACCGGTCCTCCGCCCGCAGGGAAGCTCGGGGAAGAGTGGGGCTTTCGCGCTGTGCGCGAGGGGGTGGGTTGATCGCTTCCAGAGCGGGCTTCGGGCCGGTCCTGCTCCGCTGGTATTCGGGGCGCGGGATCGGTCCCGGGGGCGGTTCAGGGGGCGACGAAGCAGGGGGCCGTCCATTGTTGGTGCCGGCCGGAGCCGTTGGTGACGGTGCCCAGTCCCCGGAGGCGGAAGATCTTGCCGGCGGAAACGGCTTCGGTCCGGAAACGGGTGGTTCCTGGCGGCAGGTCTTGGACCAATGTCCAATGGATGGCGTCATCCCGCGGAGCCGCATCGATCCGATAGCCCCGGTCGGCCTCGGGTGAGGCGGTCCAGGTGAGTTCGGTGCCATTTCCGGAGGCCTTGGCCTGGAAATCCGAAGGCGCGCGCAGCGGGTGCTCGAGCAGGCAGGGGTCCCCGAGCAGGAACGTCAGCCGGGCATTGACGCGGGTGTTGGCCTCGGCCGAGTCGGTCAACAGGGCATGGATCGGTGCCCCGGCATGCACCCGGTCGGTGATCCAGGGGGTGAAGGCGTAGGCCGTGCCCGCGACGAGCACGGCATCGTCCGAGGCCAGGCAGGTCCTGAGGAAATCCTCGCCGTAGCCGCTGTACCATTGGCCCAGGAAGGAGCCGAAGGCGAAGAGGAAGGCCACCCGGGGCACGTCGCCCGGGCGTTTCCAGGCGACGTTCTTGGCGAAGTGGCTGTGCCCGGGCTTGGCCGCGCCGGTCATGCCCAGCACCCCGAAGTGGGAATAGTCGGTCTGGAAACCCCAACGAATGTTCGGCCCCTGCTGGAAGAGGTCGGAGTTCCAGGTTTCCGGGGTCGGGGTTTCGGCCGGGGCCAACCTGGGCAGGATGTGCATGAGGTTCCGATCGACCAGCGGTCCCAGGACGTTGGCGTAGCCGATGGCCGAGTCGCGGAAGGGGATCAGACCCCGTCGATATCGCCACGCCTTGTCGAGGTAGCGTTCCAGCAGGGCGATCTCGACCTCCTTGGCGTTCCGGGGAGATCCCGGGAGGCCGGCGAACCGGCTGTCGAAGTGCGAGAGTCGGGCGAAGTCGATCCGGCCGATCGGCACCTCGATGCGGCCGGGCGATCCGTCGGGCTCCCGGGGCAATTCGTTCTGATCCCAGCGCCCATCCCCGGCCTCGTTGCCGAGGATGCAGTAGGTGCATTGGCTGCGGGGGCAATCGGGGCAATCGGTCTTGAATGAACGGGTGTCGGTCCAGGTTCCGGTGAGATCACCGTAGAACAGGTCCGCAGGCCACGCACCGAGATGGATGCCCGCGGGATCCTGGCAGGCCACGTGGCCGTCCTCGGCCGCCCAACCGCTCTGGGGAATGGTGGGATGGCCGATCAGCACGGCCACATGGGTGCGGCCGGGATGGGTCTCGTATTCGCGTCGAAGGAGGCCCTTGATGGCCAGCAGGTCGGCCCGGTTGCGCGGAAGCGCCTCGGCGTCGTAGCGGCGGCAATCGAAGTCCTGCGGGTCGGCGTCGATGTGGCGCGGCACCGGGTGCTGGACCACCTCCCATCCGTCGGCGATCAGGTCCGCGCGGTGGCGTTCCAGGCTCTTGGCGAGGCGGTCGGCGAGGGTCTCGTCCACCAACAGGAGGACCCGGCCCCGGTCTTCGGGAGGAGGGCTGTCGTGGGCCACGCAGACTTCGAGAGGGGGGCGCCCGTTGCGGAGGATGCGGTATCCGTAGGTGCGACCGGGTCGCGCGGTCGGGTCGTCGAAGACCGAGGTGCGGGCCTGGCGCTCGATGATCTCCCAGTCGGTGGGAGCCGGGCCGAGGGTCCGGCGGGCGATGGGGTAAGGGGCACCCTGGTCGCCGTCCCCCTCCCAATCCCGCGGGAACGTGAGCCGCAAGACCGATGCGAGCGACTCCCCGGAAATCCTTTCCTTGTCGTCGGCCTCGAGCGGCCGATGGCCGGGTCGGATCACTCCGGGGCGCGGGTCCGGATGGCCGATGCCTCCGGGTAGGAGATGGTTGCGCACGACGACCCGGTCGATCCTTCCGAGGGCGGGCGATTGGCCATCGAGGGCGTTGCCCACGCTGAAGGTGTTGCGCCCCTCATCAGGACCCGGGGGGCGTGAGTGGGACTCGCGAGGCAATCGGTCGAAGGTCTCCTCGCTGAAGGAGAACCGGAGAGTCCAGTTGGTCCGGCCCTGGAAGGGGTGGTCATGGATCGTCGAGCGGGGCAGTGGCGACCACAATGTCTGTTCGAACGCGTCGGAGATGCGGGTCAGGGACAGCTTACGGCCTGCGGCGTCGATGGTCACCCTCAGACCCGGTGCCTCGAGGAGGACGCAATCGACGCCCGGGGCGTCCTGGGTCGAGCCGTGGAACCAATCGGGGGAGTAGTCGAGCGAGAGGGAGCCATGCCGCGAAAGCAGGGGAGTGCGGGGCGCGCCATCGCGGTTCCAGACCAACGGGTAGCGGAGCACCTGTCCCGGGCGATGGAATCCCGCCGCGGTCCGGTCGAAGGACGGTTCGCGTGAGGCGGAGGATCCGGGCAGGGGGGGCACGCCGCCGTCCGATTCGAAGCGGTCGGTGTCGAATCCGAACGAGGCGAGGATCCGGGGGCGGATGCTGGACGGATCGTCGGGATCGGTGCCGTCGAAGTGTTCATCGAGGTCGGTGCGTCCATCCCCATCGCGGTCGCCGCGGCCCGGTGTCGGACGCGCCTTGGGAGCGGCGGACGTATCGGGTTCCACCCGGCTCTCCCGCCGGAGCGAGCCCGAGCCGATCCATCGGAATCCGCGGCCCGGGGCCTCGCGCAGGACCGTGTCCGGGGCCACCGACACCACCGCATTGCTCACGGTCGTCCCCTCGGCCCAGTGATCGATGGGCCAGTGGTGGAAACCCAGTTTGATCGGATTCAGACCGCCCGCCTCGGGCAACGCCCGGTCCCGGATGGCCCTGGGGGTCAGGCGGAGATTCCGGGTCACCAGAGCCGGCAGGGGTTCGGGTGGCAGGACGGTCATCGTCGGGAGCACGGCGGCCAGTTCCGGGTCCAGCAAGTCATGGCCGAATCCCGGGCGGACCCTCCGGCTGCCGGGGGGAAGGTACAGCGAGCCCGCCGCCTCGACGAAGGCGTCGGACACCGTGGGCGGGATGACGGCGTTGGGATTCCCCTCGGGCGACGGGTGGGTGAACCCGCCGGAGTCGCCAACCTCGCCGAGGATGCAGCGGAGCAATTCCAGCGTGGAGTTCTCCGGCGAGCGGTTGAGCGTCCCGGACCGGGCGATCGTCAGTTGCTGCCCGTTCACGCGGCTCGCCCTCAACCGGTGGAAGGGGGCGCCCAC
This sequence comes from Verrucomicrobiota bacterium, assembly GCA_041177965.1. Classification (GTDB taxonomy): domain Bacteria; phylum Verrucomicrobiota; class Verrucomicrobiia; order Limisphaerales; family UBA9464; genus SXXZ01. The sequence goes on from JBEGWF010000155.1 coordinate 3,679, forward strand.
CCGGTGGAAGAGCCCGTTGCGGAGGGCCAGGGCACTGTCCGTCGCTTCGATGCCCACCTCGCAGTCCTGCACCTGGAAGTGCCACAGGGCCGCGGTCGTCCCCGTCCAGCGCAGGGCCACCCGGGCGTGGGAGATCCTCAGGTCGTTCCAGCGGAGGGAACCCGATTCCGGGCGAGCTCCGTCCACGGACAGGGCGACCTCGGCGTAGGGACCCGGGGCTGGCCTTCCCTTCGAGCCGGGAACGGGCTCCCCGACCGAGTCGTCGTCGGAGGCCGTGAACACGATGGGGGCGTCGGGGGTCGCCTGCCACGACACCCTGCAGCCCTTGACCAACTCCAATCCGGCCGATCGACCCGGAAGGAATTTGACCACGCAGCCCGCCTCGAAGCGGATGTTCCCCTCGAGCCGGACCGGGCCGTCGACCAGGTAGGTGAGTCCGGCGCGGAACGTCCTGTTCTTGCCGGAGACCGCGGCAGAGGGATCCGCCGAGGCCGGGTTGGCCAGGAAGGCCAGCAGGACGAGGCATCGCCAAACGGCTCCGCGAGGGAGGATCGGCCGATCCACCGAGGGAGGGTCAAACGCTGCCGGGATGGAACTGTGGGTCATCACCGAGAATGACCTCCATCGTCGTTGATGCCATCCTCATGGCAACCCAAACCCCCACCCCACCCCTGCAGAGAACCCGGTGTCGGACAGGCCGACCCTCCTGCGGACGGACGGCGGAGATCGCCCCACCACCCTCTGATTTGCGCACCGCATCCGACCGGGCCGAAGCCGGGGCTCGACTTCGGACCCGGAAATGGATACAGCCCCGGGTGCATTCCGCACCGGAACACGCCGTTGAGCCCGGGGCGATGCATGCAGGCTGACATGAAAACTCTTCCGATCGTCCTTTTGTCCGGTGTTCTGGCCGGTTCAGTGCTGGGCCAGAACAATGCCGTCAAGGCGGCTCCGACCGCCCCGGGGGCCGCCTCCACCAACGCTCCGGCCGATCCGGGAGCCGGCAAGTTCAAGACCGACCTGGAGAAGCACAGCTACGCCATGGGCGTGCTGCTGGCGGGTGACATCAAGCGGCAGTTGTCGCGCGGCAACTACGAGCACGATCCGGAGATCGTCATCAAGGCCTTCTCGGAGGCGCTCCGCGGCAAACCGACGGTGATCACCGACGGCGAGGCCAACATCATCCTGCGCAACTACAGCACCGACCTCCGCAAGAAGGCCGACGAGAAACGCAAGGAGGACGGCGAGAAGGCCAAGGTGGCCGGTGAGCTGTTCCTTGCCGCCAACAAGGCCAAGCCGGGAGTCCAGGTCACCACCAGCGGACTCCAGTACAAGGTCCTCAAGGCCGCCGAGGGCAACAAGCCCAAGGGCGACGACATCGTCGAGGTCCATTATCGCGGTACTCTGGTCGACGGCACCGAGTTCGACAGTTCCCACTCCCGCGGACAGCCGGCCAGCTTCGGCCTCAACCGGGTCATCAAGGGATGGACCGAGGGATTGCAACTGATGAGTGTCGGCTCGAAGTACCAGTTCGTCATTCCCTCGGAGCTGGCCTACGGACCGAATGGTTCGGCACCCAAGATCCCCCCGCACTCCACCCTCGTCTTCGAGGTCGAGCTGCTGTCGGTCAAGCCCCAGACGCCCCCGCCGTTGCCGGGCGGCGGCGCGACCAGCGACATCATCAAGGTCCCGAGCGCTGAGGAACTCAAGAAGGGTGCCCAGATCGAGGTGATCAAGTCGTCGGATGCCGAGCGTCTGCAGAAGGAGGCCGCCGAGCAGAGGAAGAAGGGCGAGGCCCCCAAGAAGTGATCCCCATGCCGGGATCCCGGTCGCAACGCCGCCGTGCTTCACGGCGGCGTTTGCGTTCCCGGGGGGAGTCACCCGGCGAGGGCCGACAGCGAGAGCGGACTTTCCCCAAGCCGATACTTGCATGTCCCGGGGAGTGGGGTACCTGTCTTCCAGGAAATTGATACGCCTACGTATGAAGACTCTGGAGAACTTCGATGCGGTGATCATCGGTGCCGGCCCGGCCGGGTGCGCGACCGCGACCGCGCTGGCTATGCACGGCCGCAAGGTGCTGGTCCTGGAGCGGGAGAGATTCCCCCGCTACCACATCGGCGAGTCGATGATCCCCTTCACCTATCCGCCGTTGGAGCGGATCGGAATGATTCCCCGGTTGCGCGGCTCCTGCTTCACCAAGAAGTACTCGGTGCAGTTCGTCTCGCCCTCGGGTCGGGCCTCCCAGCCGTTCTATTTCTTCAACCGCTACGATCGCAACACCATCGCCCAGTCGTGGCAGGTGCTCCGGAGCGAATTCGACCAGATGATGCTCGACAATGCGCGCGAGCATGGCGTGACGGTGTGGGAGGAGTCGGAGGTCACCGAGTTGGTCCAGGACGACTCGGGAGCCTACTGCGGGGTCCGGGTGAGGTCCCGCGAGCACGGCGAGGTCGGGATCCGGGCGACGGTCACCGTGGACGCCACCGGCCGCGAGGCCATCGCGGCCACCCGCAACGCCTGGCGGCGGGGCGATCCGAAGCTCAACAAAGTGGCGGTCTGGACCTACTACGAGGGCGCCAAGCGCGACCCCGGCATCGACGAGGGCGGGACCACGGTCGCCTTCGTTCCGGACAAGGGATGGTTCTGGTACATTCCGCAGCACAACAATCGGGTGAGCGTGGGCGTGGTGGCCGATGGCAAGTACCTGACCCGGGACGGGATCAAGGATCCCGAGGCCATTTTCCAGAGGGAGATCGGCCAGAACCGGTGGATCCAGGAGCACCTGTCCACCGGTCGGGTTTGCGACCAATACTGGCTCACTGCGGAATACACCTTCCGCTCCGAATACTGCGCCGATCGTGGCCTGGTGTTGGTGGGCGATGCCGTGGGCTTCCTGGATCCCGTCTTCTCCAGCGGGCTCATGATCGCCCTGAAGACCGGCGTGGCGGCGGCCGACGCCATCCACGCCGCATTGCAGGCCGGCGACGTGTCTCCGGAGCGATTCACCGAGTATGGCCGGATCACCCGGCAGAGCATCGAGAACATGCGCAAGCTGGTCTATGCGTTCTACGATCCGAACGTGAGCTTCAAGACCGTCACCGACGGACGTCCGGACCTGGCGGATGACCTGACGGATTGCCTCTCGGGCGACGTGAACAAGGACTTCTCGCGGATGTTCGAGGCGTTCTCGCGGTTCACATCGGTTCCGGACGAGTTGCCCTACGGGGCGCCCAAGCCCTCCGCCGTCGTCGCCGCCTGAACACCGGGGTCGTCCCGGGCCGACAAGCGCTCTTGCCTTCGGACGGGATTCCCGGAATCTCTGGGACTTTAGAAACCGACATTATGGCCGTCCAAGTCCGCATCCCCACGCCGCTGCGCAAGCTCACCCACGACGTCGAAGTCGTCCAGGTCAGTCCCGGAACCGTCGCCGGTGCGATTGCCGAACTGCAGAGGCAGTTCCCGGGCATCGCCGAGCGCCTGATCGACGAGAACGGCGAGGTGCGTCGCTTCGTCAACGTGTATGTCAACGAGGAGGACATCCGTTTCCTCGAGAACCAGGCCACGGTCATCAAGGACGGCGACGAGATCAGCATCATCCCGGCCATCGCCGGGGGCTGATCCGTTGGTCCGATCCGATCCCCTTCCAGGCATCATGCCCACCCAGACCTCCAAGTCATCGAAGGCCAAGCCCTCCGGCAAGAACGCGCCCAAAGCCGCTCGGGTTGCCCGACCGGTGAAGAAGGCCACGGCCTCGTCCACCACCACCGCCCGGTTCTGGCTCACCTATCCGCCCCAACGCATCAAGGCGCCGGTGATCTGGAAGCTCGGCCACGAGTTCCGCCTGGTGACCAGCATCCGGCAGGCGAGCGTGACCGACGTGGTGGGTATCGTGTGCCTGGAGATCGAGGGGGCCGCCTCGGAGATCGCCGCGGGTGTGCAGTGGCTCAAGAAGCAGGGAGTGCGCGTCGAGCCGGTGGAATTGAGCGCGGTGGAGTCCTGAGATCCGCCAGCGGTGCCCTTGGCAGTCCTCGATGAGCGGGTGAGCGGATGACCGCATTCCCGGGTCGGGCCCGAGGGATCCCGGCCTCGTTCGATTTCCGATGTCCCGTTTCGGGTCCGGGTTCGACTCCCGATCGGCGCTCCAAGCCTCCCCTTCTCCAGCGGTCTCCCCGTCCCGCAGCCCGAGGCCCCTTCGGGTTCATCGGCTTGTCTTCGTGTCGACCCGCTTCGCGGTGGCGCGCTCGTAGTTGAAGGGGCCCACCCAACGGGTGTTGAAGCGCCGGTGCAGGGCGTCGCTTTCGAAGGCGGGGCGCGGCTGCTGCCCGTGCCTGCCATCGTCCATCCCGTGCCAGGGAAGGGGCTCGATCCGGTCGCCCGCGGCGACGTGGTAGTCGGCATCCTTGTTCCATCCCACGCTCCACAGGAAGAAGCGCCGGTGGTGCCCGGAAGCGATCCGGGGCAATCGATCCGCGCCGAACTCCAGCGTCAGTTCATCGCCGGCACCCACGGTGACGACGCCGTTGTCCTCGGCGGCGACCAGTTCGTCGACCGGGCCGTAGCGGGTGGCCCAGCCGCTCGGGGTGATCCGCCACGGCGGACGCTGCCGGACCTCGTCATGCAGAGGAGTCAGCGGTTCCGAAGGCCCCTGGGCGGCATAGTCGCCATATCCGTGCCAGTGGAGGTGGGTGGAGGTCGGGCGCATCGATGCGACCGGGGCGGGTTGGTTGTTCCGGAACAACGCGATCCGATCCCAATGCAGTTCGAAGGCATAGCTCAACCGCAGCCGCCGTGTGCCCGGGGGCAGGTGCCCGCCCAGAGACACCAGGATGGTCTTGGTGCGTCCGGCCGGGGCACCGACCGACAGACGATCCAGTGCCACCCATCGATCCGGGCCGGTCTCCGCCTCGAGCCGGGGGAAGGGGAAGGGCAGCGACGGGTCGTGGCTGCCCGCGATGTTGGCCATGCCGCCGCCGAATCGCAGCCATCCGCTGAGGGCCAGGGTCAGCTCCGGTGCGTCGGTCAGGGGACCGAAATCCAGCAGCACCGAGGTGGTCTCGGCGAGGCCCCGCAGCTGGGGAGCCCGCAGACGCGGCGAGAAGCGCTGTCCATCCTCCTGATCCAGGGTCCGGGTCATGTCGGAACCCTCGCCCGAACGGGCCGAGCGGAGCGGGACTCTGCCGGAGAGGATCCTCAGCTCATGTTTCGGAAAGGGCGGGCCGGGCACCAGCTTGCTGGTCGAGTGGGCCTCGGCATCGGCCGGGACATCCACCCATCCGAGCCGGGCCTCGTCGAGGTAGAGGACCTCCCGCAGCTCCTCGGTGAGCTGCACCGTGTACCGGCCCTCCTTCGGGACGAAGTCGGCCTCTCCCCCGAGCGAGACCCATTCCCGCGGATCGGCCACGATGTTGTGTCCGGGACGCGACGGCAGACCCACCGGTGCGGAGCTGAGGATGTCGGTCAGGAAACGGAACCGGGTGCCATCCCAGGCATACAGATAAGGGCAGGATCCGGTCGGATTCTTGGGCTCGATCAGGTCCACCACCTGCCGGGGATTCGCGCCGACCCCGAACAGCGGCTGCGTGTCGGCCCATCGGGCGATCACCGTCTCGATGTCCTTGTGCCGGCCCACGCCGATCTCCACGGGCTTGCGCTGGACGCTGCGCACGGCGCGCCAGTTGCCGGCGTTGAGTTCGATGCGCAGGCCGATGCCGCTGAAGTTGGATCGGTTTCCGATCGGGCGGAACTTCACCAGCCCGTTGGCGTTGGCGCCGTCGTTGCGTAGGAACCGGACCCCGCTTCCCTGGCTTTCGACGAGGCAGTCGATGTCGCCATCCTGGTCGAAATCGGCGAAGGCCGCGTGGCTCACGGCCGATGCGGTCAACGCGTTGAGCCCCAGCGCCCCGGTCATCTCATGGAAGCCCCGGCGGCCCCGGTTGCGCCAGATCCGGAGCCCGTCGGTGCCCCAGCCCACCAGGTCCAGCCAGCCGTCGTTGTCGTAGTCGAGGGCCCGGATCATCCGGATGCCGTTCTTCTTGGCCGGGATGCGCACCGGTTCGCGCAGGCCGCCCAGATGCAGTGCGATCGAAGCCTCGGTGACCAGGGCCGCGTCGGAGCGGAGATCGTTGTTGAAGTCGCCCACGGCCAGGCAACGGGCGACAGGCCAGTCCGTCGGTTGAGTCCCCGCCGACAATCCCTCCCGCCGCTGGTTGGAAAGGATCCAGGGCCGCTCGCCCTTGCGGGTCAGGAGCACGTCCGGGAGGTCATCGTTGTTCCAGTCGTCGAGGGTCACCGAGGTGACCCCGGAGACATCGAAACCGTCGCCGGGGCCGGGTTTGCGCTCGCGGAAGATGGCCGTGCCGAAGTTGGTGAAGGCCCGCAGGCGCCCCTCGGGCGTCACGGCCAGCAGGGCCAGTTTGCCCGTGATGTCGATGTCCCCGATCGCCGCCGCCGTTCCCTTGAGGGTCCGGATCCCGCCCAGGGCCGAACCGTCGGTGATGAAGCCGTTGGTGGCGAACCTGAGCAATTGCGAGCCCTCGGCCCCCACCACCACCGCGTCGTCGTAGCGGTCGTTGTTGAGATCCCCGACCACGATGTCCTGGACCGTGCCGACGGTCGTGGGCAGAGGCTCGGATCGGGCCGAGAAGGTCGCGTTCGAGTTCCACAGGAGCCGCAGCGCCCCTTGGTCGTCGGGCAGCAGGACGTCGTTCCAGCCCCGGCGGTTCAGGTCGAACAGGCCGAACGGGCCCCGCAGGTGCGCGGCCTCGGCACCGAAGGCCCGGGCGGTGTCGTCCACGAAATGGACCTGGACCGGTTCCGGGTCCGGTTGCTCGAGGGCGAAGGGGGCGAGGATCTCGGTGTACTTGCACTTCTCGAAGAGCGCCGGGTTGTCGGCCGCCTGGGACTTGCCCGCGGAGATCCTCTGGTGTTCGGCGAGTTCCGCGGCCGCCTGCTCGCGGGCGCCCTGGCGCAGGTAGGCTTGGCTGAGCTGGTAGTGGGCCGAGGGGTGGTCCTTGTCGAATTCGATGACCTCGACGAACTGCTCGGCCGCATCGGCAAACCGCCCCCAGCCCGCGTAGGCGAGGCCGAGTTGGAAGCTCACGGTGTTGAGGGTCCGGTCGGCCTGCTTGGCCTCCGTCAGCGATTGGACCGCATTGGAGAACGCCCCGAGTCGCAGGTGGGAGCAGCCGGCCAGGTAGTGGGCCGCGCCCCGTCCCGGCTCCACCTGCAGCGCCTCGCGGGCGTGGACCAGGGCCTCGGCGGGTTGGTTGGCCAGCAGGAAGGCGTTGGCCAGGTTGAGGTGCACGTCCGGATTGGCCGGATTCATGCCCAGTGCCAGCCGGAAGGACTCGATCGCCCGGCGCGCATCACCGGCCGCGTGATACCCCCGGCCCGCGTTCATGTGGCCGGCGAACTGGGAGTCGTCGTTGGAGGACCGCTGGAACCACCAGGCAGCCGCGGCGATCCCCGCGATCAGGACGACGATGCCGATCACCAGCGCCGGTGCGGCCTTGGAGTTCTTGGGAGCGCTCATGGGCGTTGCGGGTACCGTACTTGGAATCGGTGAAAAGCAACATCCCCGCGCGCCAACCGCCCGCCAACCGCCCGCCAACCGGGGCCGGCGGGCGCGGCGATCGGGAGGAACCGCCCCGGCCGCGGAGTGTTCGAGGGGTGGATCCCGGCCTCGGGCCGTCTCAGATCAGGATCCGTCCCTCGAAGACGAAGGAGGCCGGCCCCCCGAGGCGGACATCGCTGAACGTCCCTGGGGCGTCGGATCGGAACGAGACGCTCAGTTCGTCGTCGCTCTGGACCTGGATCCGGATGGGCGAGGCGAAGCCGTGCAATCGCGAGGCCACCAGCGCGCTGGCCGTCACCCCCGTGCCGCAGGCCAGCGTCTCGCCTTCCACGCCCCGCTCATAGGTCCGCACGCGGAGCCGGTCTTGGCCCAGGACCTGCACGAAGTTCACGTTGGTGCCACGGGGCTTGAAGTGGTCGTGCCAGCGCAGTTCCGACCCCAGGGGCTGGACCATGGCCTTGTCGGCATCGGCCACGAAGACCACCGCGTGCGGCACCCCGGTGTTGATCGAGCTCACCTCCAGGACTCCGGCCTGCGTCGTGACCTTCTCCGACAGTCGGAGATCGTGCGGCGCCGTGAGGTTGATGGTCACGCGCTCGCCCTGGAACTCGGCGGTGATCACGCCGGCGGCCGTCTCGAAAGTGACCGTGGGCTTGGTCCAGCCGGTGACGCGCTGGATGTAGCGGGCGAAGCAACGGGCGCCGTTGCCGCACATCGCGGCGTCGGAACCGTCGGAGTTGTAGAACCGCCAGGCCCAGTCGGCCTTTCCGGTGGTGCTCGGCACCAGGAGCATCAGCCCGTCGGCCCCGATCCCGAATTGCCGATGGCACAACCGGGCCACCTGCTCCGGAGTCAGCACGATGCGCGCGTTGCGGTTGTCGAGCAGGATGAAGTCGTTGCCGGCCCCGCTCATCTTGAGGAACTCCAGAGTCATGTCGGAGGCCGATCATAGGCCCCGGCCCGGCGGCGACAAGGAGCCGTGAAGGCGGTCGCCGGCCGACGGAGGGCCCCGGGTCCGGCGCCGGGGCGGGCCGGCCCGGGACTTGAACTTCGGGAGGCCGATTGCAGGCTGTCCGGATGCGAGTGATCCGGTCCCCCCAGTCGATGCAACGTCAGGCGCTGCAATGGCGTCGCCAGGGAGTCCGTGTCGGCTTCGTGCCGACCATGGGGTACCTGCACGCGGGGCATCTGAGCCTCGTCGCGGAGGCGCGCCGGCGCGTGGGCCCGGAGGGGGTGGTCGTGTTGAGCATCTACGTCAACCCCACCCAGTTCGCCCCCACCGAAGACCTGGCCAAGTACCCGCGCGATTTCGCCCGGGATTCGCGCCTGTGTCGCGAGGCCGGGGTGGACGTGATCTTCGCACCGATCGATGCCGACATGTACGCCGGCCGGGACGAGGGCACCTACTCCACCTACGTCGTGGAGGAGGCGTTGACGCAGGGTCTGGAGGGGGCTTCGCGACCGACCCATTTCCGGGGCGTGACCACCGTGGTGGCCAAGCTCTTCAACTGCGTGTTGCCCGAAGTTTCGGTCTTCGGCGCCAAGGACTGGCAGCAGGCCGCCGTGGTTCGCCGGATGGTGGTGGACCTGCAGTTCCCGATCCGGATCGTGGTGGCGCCGACCGCGCGTGAATCTGACGGATTGGCGATGAGTTCGCGCAATCGCTACCTGCAGCCCGACGAACGGGTCCAGGCCACGGTGCTGTGGCGGTCGCAGGAGTGGGTCCGGCAGCAGGTGCGCCGTGCGGCGTCCCGGTCTTCGTCGGGTCTCCGGCCCGAGGCGCTGCGTCAGGGGGTTCAGGCGCTCATCGCCGAATGCCCGTCGGCCCGGTTGGATTATGTGGCATTCGTCGATCCCGACACCCTGCGGCCGGTGGATCGCGTGCGGCGCGGTTGCCGCATGGTGATGGCGGTCTTCGTCGGCAAGACCCGACTCATCGACAACGGGGCGATCTGAGCCGGGGCTGTGCAGGGCATCCAGGAAGTTCCGTTCTCCGCCACCTCGTGGGGCCTCGGTTCCCCGACGACGAGCGGGAAGACGAAAGCCGCCCTGAACGGGGCGGCTTGGAGAGGATTGCCCCGAGGGGCGATGGTCCGTGGGTCAACCGGCGAAAGGTCAACCAACGATGAATCAACCGGCGATGGCCCGGTCGAGGCTGGCCTTGAGATCCTTCTTGGACTTCAGGCCCACCGACTGCTCGACCACCTGACCGCCCTTGAAGATCAGCAGGGTGGGGATGGAGCGGATGCCGAACTGACCGGCCAGGTCCTGATGGTCGTCGATGTTGACCTTGGCGATCTTGGCCTTGCCGGCGTATTCGGTGGCCAGTTCGTCGAGAACGGGAGCGAGCATCTTGCAGGGTCCACACCACTCGGCCCAGAAGTCGACGAGGACGGGTTGGCCGGAGCCGATGACTTCGGCCGGAAAATTCTGTGAGGTCGCGGTGACGATGTTGGCAGCAGCCATAGGTCGGTGAAGAAAGCCCGAGATGGTCAGTTCGCAACGAAGAATTGCACCGCGACGGCGGCGATGCCGAGGACCATGGCGGCGAAGGCCAGACCCATGTCGAGACCGCTGATGCTGGCGGCCTTGGCGGCCGGACGGGCGGCCGGGGCCGCGGGTTTGGCGGCGGGTGCGGCGACCGGAGCCGCGGGCGCTGCCTTGGCGGTGGCCGGTGCAGCCGGGGCCGCGGGAGCGGCGGCGGCGACCGGTGCAGCCGGGGCGGGAACCGCGGGAGCGGCAGGTGCGGAGACGGAGGCCGGAGCCGGAGCGGCGGCGGCAGGAACACGGATCGAAGGGCCCCCTGCGGGCTTCGGCGGCAGGCTGATGCGCACCGTCTGCTTCTTCTGGGCGGACGCCTCGGCCGGCTTCGGGGGTTCGGCGGCGGCGGGCGGGTTGACCGGAGGCGTGGTTTCGGACATAGGCTTGGTTTCGGAAACGCTAGGAATCGGGTTTCGGAGTGTCAACGGGATTGCGCTGAGCGCTTCATTTTCGTCGGGATTCCCTCCATGCTCCCCCGGTGCACAGCAAACCCATCGTCGTGACCGGAGGTGCGGGCTTCATCGGCTCGCACCTGACCGACCGTCTGCTGGAGGCGGGAGAACGGGTGGTGGCGGTGGATGACCTGTCCACCGGTTCCCGGTCCAATCTGGTGTCGGCCGAGCGCCATCCCCATTTCAGTCTTCGCGCCTGCCGGGTATCCGACTGCCCGGACCTGGAGTCGCTGGTGTCCGAGGCATCGATGGTGGTGCACCTGGCGGCCGCCGTGGGCGTGGAGCAGGTGATGCGCTCGCCGGTGCGCACCATCGAGACCAATCTGGGCGAGACCGAGGTCATCCTGGCTGCGGCCGCGCGCCATCGGACGCCGGTGCTCCTGGCCTCGACCTCGGAGGTGTACGGCAAGAGTGCCAAGCCCGCATTTTCCGAGACCGACGACCTGATGATCGGTCCTTCGACCCTGGGGCGCTGGAGCTACGCCTGCTCCAAGCTCATGGACGAGTTCCTCGCCATGGCCTATCACCGGGAACGTGGCGTGCCGGTGCGGATCGTGCGGTTCTTCAACACCGTGGGTCCGCGTCAGTCGGCCGCCTACGGCATGGTGATTCCCCGCTTCGTCGAGGCGGCCCGCGCAGGCCGTCCGCTGCGGGTCCATGGCGATGGCCGCCAGTCGCGCTGCTTCTGCCACGTGGCCGATTCGGTCGAGGCGGTCCTCCGATTGATGCGATGTCCCGAGGCCCTGGGGCAGGTGGTCAATGTGGGCAACGACCACCCTGTCGAGATCGGTGAACTGGCCGAGCGTGTCATCCGGGCGATGGGCTCCGGCTCCACGGTCGAACTGGTTCCCTATGCCACCGCTTTCGGTGCCGGCTTCGAGGACATGCGCCATCGGAGACCCTCGCTGGAACTCCTCGAGCGGCTCACAGGCTTCCGTCCCCGTCGAAGTCTGGACGACATCCTCGCGGATCTTTCCCGGTCCTGAGCCCGGTCCTCGCTTCCGGTTGCGCCTCCTGCCTCCGTCAGGTTCGGGCGGTCACGCCGTCGGGCAACGTGCGGTGGTCCCGCTTCGAAGGCCCTCCCCGGAAACAAAAAGGCACCCCGGAGAGGGGTGCCTTGGATGCTCGGCTTGGAGGCCGAATCCGACGTGGCGACTCAGTTGCCAGCGGCCGGGAAGATGAAGTTCTGCGCGCCGGAGTTGGCGGCGGCGTCACGGATCTGGTCGCGGACGCGGCCGGAGGAGACCTGCTGCACCGAGCCGTCACCCAGGAGGATGTTGCCGGCATTCTGGTGGATCGTGCTGGTGTAGCCGATCTTGTTCAGGGTCGCCACGGCGATGCCACCGTTGGCGTCGGGGTTCGCGAAGATGATGTGCTTGGTGGCGAGCTGGGCCTCGGTCGAGCCGTTGGTCAGGTTGCGGTCGCCGCCCAGAATGCTCTGGGGCTGCTCTTCGGTGGCGGTGGTGCCGAGGAAGTAGCTCGGAACCTTCTGGTTGTTGGCGATGGCCAGGCGCTGCACACCCACCCAGGTGTTGGAGGCGGTGAAGCGGCTGCCGTCGGAGGGGCACCAGACGATCTTCGGGGTGCTCAGCTCGTTCGAGACGGCCGCGAAGCAGGCGGTCACGTTGTTCGAGATGGTCGTGGTCGCGGCGCCGGCCACGGTGGCGGCGATCAGCGAGACACCACCCTGGGCCGGATCAACCTGCCAGGGATAGGCGCCACCGAAGTCGACCGCGAAGGTGCGGAAGGCCAGACCGATGTTCTTGAGGTTGTTGACGCAGGAGATGCGGTTGGCGCGGGCCTTCGCCTTGGCCAGAGCGGGCAGGAGCATGCCGGCCAGGATCGCGATGATCGCGATGACGACGAGCAACTCGATCAGCGTGAAGGCGCCGAGACGTTGTTTACGGAGACGATTCATAGGATTTTGTGTGATGTTAAGGGCTTAAGGTGCGGCGACTGTAGGCAGTCGACCCGGAGTGTCAACGCCATTTGTCCCGTTTTGGTGCAACCGAAATCCACCCCGTGGCGGTGTGGGATTCGGCCTCGTTTTTCGACAGGCTTTTGATCGATTTCCCGTGGGCTCCCCGGCTCTTTCCATGACTTCCTTCCGTCGCCGAAACAAAAAAAACCCGGGCCTGAGCCCGGGTTCATGATGGGAGGACGATGCGGATGACCGCCGGCGTCGATCACGGCGTGGGCACCGTGGCGATCGTCTGCAGGATGCGGCTGGCGATGGCGTACGGGTCGCCCTGGGAGTTCGGGCGACGATCCTCGACGTAACCCTTGTAGCCGTTGTTCACGAAGCTGTGGGGGACGCGGATCGATGCGCCGCGGTTGGCCACGCCATAGCTGAACTTGTCGATCGACTGGGTCTCGTGCAGACCGGTCAGACGCAGATGGTTGTCGGGGCCGTACACCGCGATGTGCTCGTTCTTGTACTTGTCGAATGCCGCCATGAGGGCCTCGAAGTAGGCCTGTCCGCCCTTCTCGCGCATGTAGGTGGTGGAGAAGTTGGAGTGCATGCCGGAACCGTTCCAGTCCACGTCCTTGCCGAGCGGCTTGCAGTGCCAGTTCACGTCGACGCCGTACTTCTCGCAGAGGCGCATGAGCAGGTAGCGGGCGATCCACACCTGATCAGCGGCGGTCTTGGAACCCTTGCCGAAGATCTGGAATTCCCACTGACCTTTGGCCACCTCGGCGTTGATGCCCTCGTGGTTGATGCCGGCATCGAGGCACAGGTCGAGGTGCTCCTCGACGATCTCGCGGGCGATGTCGCCGACGGCCCGGTAACCGACGCCGGTGTAGTACTCGCCCTGGGGGTAGGGGAAGTTGTCGAGTCCGGAGGGGAAGCCCAGCGGCCGGCCGTCCTTGTAGAGGAAGTACTCCTGCTCGAAGCCGAACCAGGCGCCCGGATCATCGAGGATCGTGGCACGGGTGTTCGACGGATGCGGAGTCACCCCATCGGGCATCATGACCTCGCACATCACCAGGGCACCGTTCTTGCGGGTGCTGTCCGGGAAGACCGCGACGGGCTTGAGAACGCAGTCGGAACTGCGGCCCTCGGCCTGACGGGTCGAGCTTCCGTCGAAGTTCCAGAGGGGCAACTGCTCCAGCTTCGGGAAGCTCTCGAATTCCTTGATCTGGGTCTTGCCGCGGAGGTTGGGGACGGGCTGGTACCCGTCGAGCCAGATGTATTCCAATTTGTATTTTGCCATGGTGTGAATGGTGGTGACTGCAACGAATCGTCCCGATGCAGCGGTTCCGTCGAGCAAGGTAGGTGCCATGATGGTACCGCTGCGGCTCCCGAAAGGGATCGGGCCGTTTTCGGTGCGAATGTTAGATCGACGGCCCGGGTTCGCATCCTTTTTTTGACACCAGAATGGAGGTGGCTGTGGTTTAAACCGACCGGTTTGATCAAAAAGAATCAGTCGATTCGAGCGACCTCCCGGTCCCTCAAGCGGGGGATCGTGACTTGGAGCCTCGTCCTGTCTGGTTTCCGGAGCGGGTTGGCGCCCGGCCCCATCCCGGTTATCCTCGGCGTCGAGGCATGCTGAAGGTCAAAGACACGCTGCGGTCCACCGTCTATCTGAGTTTCGACGGAAAGGTGATCAAGACCTACCACGGTCCCGATGCCTTCCGCAGGTTCGAGACCGAGGTACGGATGCTGAAGCATCTCGAGGATCGCGGTTGCCCCTTCGTCCCCCGGCTGCTCGATCAGAAACCCGAACTGCCGCAGATCGTCACCACCAATTGCGGACAACGGGTCGAGCATCTCGATTCGGACCGGATGCGTGGCTTGTTCGCCGAGTTGGAGACCTTCGGGGTGCGCCACGACGACATCGACCCGCGAAATGTCACCTATCGCCGGTCCGACGGGCGTTTCTGCATCATCGATTTTGAGTTTGCGACCCTGCTGGATCCCGCCTCCCCTTCCGAATCCTGAATGTCCGACGCCCCTTCAGATCCCGCCCGTCGTCGTCTCCGTTGGTCGGGTTGCTCCGATCGTGGGAAGATCCGCGCCAACAATGAGGATTCCTTCGTCGGTCTGAGATTCAACCGGCAGGAATTGGAGCGTCTGGGGAAGGAGGGCGAGGCGTCCCTGCAGACGGCCGATTTCGTCTTCGCCGTCAGCGACGGGATGGGTGGAGCGCAGGCGGGCGAACTTGCCAGCCGGATGGCCGTTGAAAAGGTTCCCCACATCCTGCCGAAGGGATTCCGCCCGCCTGCGGGCGCGGCGGAGGTGGATGGCGGCGGACCGTTGCTTCAGGCCTTGTTCCGCGAGATCCATGCCGCCCTCGTGTATCTGGGCCGGAGCTACGAGGAGTGCCGAGGCATGGAGACGACCCTGAGCCTGTGCTGGTTCTCCCCATCGGTCATGCACTTCGCCCACGTCGGAGACAGTCGGATCTACCACCTGCCGGCCTCCGGTGGCATCCGCCAACTCACCGAGGACGACACCTACGTGGGATGGCTCTTCCGGCAGGGGAGGATCAACGAGCGGGAGGCCCGGACCCATCCCCGCAGGAGCGTCCTGCAGAAGGCCCTCGGCGGGGGCAACCAGTTCATCGATCCCCAGATCGGCCGCGTCGTCTGCGGCTGCGGAGACCGCTTCCTGCTCTGCTCCGACGGCCTGGTCGACGGGCTCTACGATGCCCACATGCTGGATCTGACCGGTCCCGGAGCGTCCCCGGCCGACCTTTCCGGCATGGGTCGCAGGCTGGTGGAGGCCGCCGTCGCCGCCAGCGGCCGGGACAACACCACGGCGCTGCTCGTCGAGGTGGGGGGCGCTTGAGGCGCCGTTCCGCGGTCCGGTTCGATCCAGGGAATGAAAAACCGCGCCGGTTTCCCGGCGCGGTTTGAAGTTCGGGTGATCGGATGGAGGGGCCTTTGTCTGGATTCCCTCCACCGGGCATCAGCCGTGGTAGCCCTCTTCGCCATGTTCGGCGAGGTCGAGACCGTTGACCTCGACCTCCTCGGTCGGGCGGAGACCGACGACCGCCTTCACGATGAAGGCGATGATCGCGGTGGCCACCACGCTCCAGACGATGGTCAGGACGACCGCCTTGAGCTGAGCGCCGAGCAGGCCGGCCTTCACGCCGGACACCACGGAGTTGGCCTTCTCGTCGGCCAGGATGCCGGTGAGGATGGCCCCGAGGGTGCCGCCGACACCGTGCACGCCGAAGGTGTCGAGGGCGTCGTCGTATCCGAGCATCTTCTTGAGGAAGGAGCAGGCGAGGTAGGGGACGATGCCGGCGAGGACACCGATGATCATCGCGGAGGTCGGGGTCACGAAGCCGCAGGCGGGAGTCACCACCACCAGGCCGGCGACGATGCCCGAGCAGAATCCGAGGACGCTGGGTTTGCCGCGGGTGATCCACTCGATCATCGGCCAGACGAAGCCGGCGGTGGCCGCGGCGAGGGTCGTGGTGGTGAAGGCGTTGGAAGCGATCGCGTCGGCGCCGAGGGCCGATCCGGCGTTGAACCCGTACCAGCCGACCCAGAGCATGCCGGTGCCGACCATGCACAGCGTCATGGAGTGCGGGGTCATCGGCTCACGCCCGAAGCCCTTGCGCTTGCCGAGGATGATGCAGAGCACCAGGGCGCTCCATCCCGAGGTCATGTGCACCACGGTGCCACCGGCGAAGTCGAGCGCCTTGATCGCGGCGTCCTTGTTGAGCGGGCCGCACATCAGGCCGGTGGTGGACCAGACCATGTGGGCGAAGGGGAAGTAGACCGCGAACATCCAGAGCGCCACGAAGACGAGCACGGCGATGAACTTCATGCGCTCGGCGATCGCGCCCAGGATCAGGGCCGGGGTGATGATGGCGAACGTCAGCTGGAACATCGCCCACATGGAGTCGCTGATCCAGTAGTAGCCCGCGCCGACGTTGCCGGGCTCGACGCCCTTGAACATCGCGTAGGCCGTGTCGCCGATGATGGCGTTGCCGGCTCCGAAGGAGAGGCTGTATCCGATGGCCCACCACAGGATGGTCACCAGACCGGCGATGCCCATGCACTGGGCGAGCACCGACAGGATGTTCTTCTTGCGGACGAGACCGCCGTAGAAGAGCGCCAGTCCGGGGAGGGTCATGAAGATGACCAGCGCGGTGGAGGTCATCTGCCAGGCGTTGTGGCCCGGGCCGGGACCGGCGATCTTGCTGGTGACGTTGGTATTGGAGGCGGTGGCTCGGGCGGCGTTGTTGACGTAGGCTTCAAGGTCGGCCAGACGTTCCTCGACACTGGGGTCGGCGGCGCGGACGTCCATGGCCGAGAAGGCCAGCAGGGCGCAGGAGAGGATGAGCAGGAGTTTTTTCATGGAGTGAGTCGATGGGTATTGTGGAGTGACCCGGGTTTCAGACCGCGCTAGACCGCGCTGTCGCCTTTCTCCTCGGTGCGGATCCGGATCGCCTCGGTGATCTCGGAGACGAAGATCTTGCCATCGCCGATCTTGCCGGTCTTCGCGGCCTTGATGATGGCCCCGGTGGCCTCGGCCACCTTGGTGTCGGAGACGACCAGCTCGATCTTGATCTTGGGCAGAAAATCGACCGTGTACTCGCTGCCGCGGTAGATCTCGGTGTGCCCCTTCTGCCGCCCGAAGCCTTTGACCTCGGAGACCGTCATGCCTTCGATGCCCACGTCGTGGAGGGCGTCTTTGACCTCCTCGAGTTTGAAGGGTTTTATCACTGCTTCGATTTTCTTCATGTGTGTGTTGTTTGCAGTTTCTGCGGTGGACCCTGGGGTACCACCCCATTGGGTTGGTGAGCTGCCGGAAGGTCGGTTTCCGCTTCGGGATGATGACTCCTCGACGTGGTCCGGTCCGGCTCCGGAATCTCCCAAGCAACGGGAGTGCCACTCTGCTCCGGGGCCCGTTTTGTGGGCCTCAACGGGTGGAATTGCTGGAATTTGACCCCCGGGTTTCCATGGACGCGGGGAGAAGGTGTGTCCGGGTTGGTTCTTTTTGATCAACCCGATGAAAAAGGGCATGCCGCGACCCGGGAG